>DDUQ01000023.1:13347-27965 GCA_002344885.1 Comamonadaceae bacterium UBA2334 | reverse complement strand
GGGCGCATGCCCGCAAGGGGCGGGCGCGCAGCGCAGCGGGCGTCACACTGGCTGTGTGTCTGGCGCTGTCAGCCGCCTGGGTGCTGCATGGTGCCCTGCATGAGCCCGCCCAGTGGTTGCCCAGGGCGCTTTGGGCAGTGCTGGCCAGCGCGGGTCTGTCGGCGCTGGTGTACGCGGGTGTGCAGCGTGTGCAGCTGGCCCGCAGCCTGCTCAAAAGCCTGACCGAACATGTGCCCGGCGCGCTGTACCAGTACCGCTTGGCACCCGATGGCACGGGCCATTTCGAGTACGCGAGCCCGGGCATTTACACACTCACGGGTTTGCGGCCCGAGGCGCTTCGGGACACTGACCAGGCGTGGGCAGCGCAACTGTTGCCGCAGGACCGCGAAGCCATGAACGCCTTGCTGGCGGAGTCCGCCCGGGCGCTCACACCGTTCGAGGCCGACTTTCGCATGCGGTTGCCCAGTGGCGAGGTGCGCTGGTTCTGGACGCGCTCGCAGCCCGAGCGCAACGCCGATGGGTCGGTCAGCTGGCATGGCTACCTGGACGACTGGACGGCCGAAAAACACACCCAGGACGCCCTGCACCAGAGCAGTCGCCTGCTGGCCGAGGCGCAGGAGGTAGCCAACCTGGGTTACTTCACCACCGATACGCGTACCGGTCGGTGGACCAGTTCAGCCTTGCTGGACCGGATTCTGGGCATCGACGCCACCTTTGACCGCACGGCCGCGTCCTGGGCAGAGCTGGTGGAGCCCGAGCACCGTGAGCAGATGCGCCAGGCTTATGGCCAGGCGGTGGCCACCCGCAGCGGGTTCAACATGGAGTACAGCGTGCGCCGCCCCAGGGACGACCGGGTGATCTGGGTGCATGTGATGGGGCGGCTGGAGTTTGATGATGCCGGTGTGCCGGTGCGCATCGTGGGCACGGTGCAGGACATCAGCGTGCGCAAAAAGGCTGAGGCCGACATCCGCCACCTGGCGTATTACGACCCGCTGACCGGTTTGCCCAACCGCCGATTGCTCCACGAGCGCCTGGAGCTGGCACTGGCGCAGCGCCTGCGCGACGGCCGGCACGGTGCGCTGATGTTCATCGACCTCGACAACTTTAAAGACCTGAACGACACCCACGGTCACGACAAAGGCGACGCACTGCTGCGCATGGTGGCACTGCGTCTGCTGGCCTGTGTGCGTGAGACAGATACGGTGGCCCGCTTAGGGGGCGACGAGTTTGTGCTGCTGCTGGGGCAGTTGGAACTGGCCGAGGGCGAAGACCCCATCACGGTGGCAGAAGCTATTGGCCTCAAGGTGGTGGCTGCATTGGGCCGCCCTTACCCGCTGAGCAGCGGACAGCACACCAGCACGCCCAGCATCGGCGTGGCGATGTTTGCAGACGACGACCTCAATGTGGAAGAGGTGCTCAAGCGGGCCGATGTGGCCATGTACCGTGCGAAGGCCGCCGGTCGGAACACGCTGCGGTTTTTCGATCCGGGCATCCAGGCCGAGGTCACGCGCCGACTGGCGCTGGCCGAGGACCTGCGCCATGCCTTGACCGATAGCCAGGCCCAACAGCTGTGCCTGCAGTACCAGCCGCAGCACGACGCGCTGGGCCGCCTGGTCGGTGCCGAGGCCCTGTTGCGCTGGCACCACCCGCAGCATGGGCCGGTGTCGCCAGCGGTGTTCATCCCGCTGGCCGAGCAAAACGGACTGATGGAGGCACTGGGTCAGTGGGTGTTGCACAACGGCTGCCAGCAACTGCGCCGTTGGCTGGACAACCCGGCCCTGGCGGGTCTGCGGCAAGGTTTCACGCTGGCCATCAACATCAGCGCACATCAGTTTCGCAGCGCCAGTGTGGTGGACGATGTGGCCCGCGCCATCGAGCAGGCCGGGTTGCCACCCGGCACGCTCAAGCTGGAGCTGACCGAAAGTCTGATGGTTCATGACGTGGCCGACATCATCGGCAAGATGACCGGCATCAGGGCCCTGGGCGTGCTGTTTTCGCTGGACGATTTCGGGACGGGCTATTCGTCTCTGACCTACTTGAAGCGCCTGCCGCTCGACCAGCTCAAGATAGACCAGTCATTCGTGCGCGAGGTGATCAGCAGCCACCACGACGCCGCCATTGCCCGCACGGTGGTGGCGCTGGGCCAGACGCTGGGGCTGGAGGTGATTGCAGAAGGGGTGGAAACCACAGCCCAGCGCGACCACTTGCTGGGCATGGGCTGCCACCTGTATCAGGGCTATTTGTTCAGCAAGCCGTTGGCCGACGCCGACTTTGTGGCCTACGTGTCCGGCAAAGCAGTCGAGTGCCCAATCAATGTATAAAAATGGCCTCCAGCGCTTTCATTTATTGGGTTTATTGCTATCAACAATTTGACTTCGACACATCAACCCTTGTTGGTGCGTGACAGTTCGTCCATGGACCGCACAGCGCTGCGGTAGGCACCGCAACCCACCAGACGGTTGTTGTCGATGGGCATCACATAGGACGCCTTGCCTTTCACATCGCCGGTGACCAGGTTGACGATGTTGTACTCCACCCAGCCGCCGCCCTGGTCGGCGCGCTTCCACGCGTCGGTGATGAGCTGTTTGGCGTCCAGTCCGGGTGCGGCGCTGAGGTGCGAGCCCACTTTGGACTCGTCCATGCCCATGACGCGGTAGTAGCCGTCACGGTCAAAGACGAACACGTACAGGTCGCGGTCGATGAAGGCGCCCCCCTTGGTGTGGAAGTCTTTGTAGGCACGGTCGAAGCCCACGCGTTTGATGTGCTCGGCGGCACGCAGGGTCAGTGTCTTGGCCTCGTCAGCCGTGCCCTGGCGCAAGTGGATGTGGCTCACGGCGTCCGCCAGTTGTGTGGCACGTTCGATCAGGCGGTGCGAGCGGTGCTGCGTGCGTTCGACCAGCGCCGAGTTCTCGGCGGTGACCGAGTCCAGGTCACCC
Source organism: Comamonadaceae bacterium UBA2334 (assembly GCA_002344885.1). GTDB lineage: Bacteria > Pseudomonadota > Gammaproteobacteria > Burkholderiales > Burkholderiaceae_C > UBA2334. The sequence goes on along the minus strand of DDUQ01000023.1, from coordinate 25,029 downwards.
ACGGCCACGACCACCTCGTTGAGCGAGGTGCTCTGGTCTGCGCTGGCCTGGGCAATGCCCCGCATGCCCTCTGTGACCTGGCCGATGCTGTCCACCAGGTTGGTCATGAGGGTGTTGATGGAGGCGATTTCCGTCACCGATGTGCTGACGCGAGTGGACGATTCGGCAATCAGCTTGCGAACCTCGGACGCGGCTTCCTGGCTGCGTTTTGCCAGGTTGCGCACTTCTGACGCCACCACGGCAAAGCCACGCCCCTGCTCGCCCGCGCGGGCCGCCTCCACGGCGGCATTGAGCGCCAGGATGTTGGTCTGGAAGGCGATGCTGTCGATGGTGCCGATGATTTCGGTCATGCGGGATGATGATGTCCTGAGCGTGTCCATGCCCTTGACCGTTTTGGCCATCATCGCGGTACCCGCGTCGGTTTGCTCGCGCAGTTGCAGTGTCATGTGGCTGACGTCCTGTGCCACGTTGGCGTTCTGGTTCACCATGTCGCCCACCATGCGGACGTTGGATGTGGTTTCTTCCAGGCTGGCCGCCTGGGCTTGAGTGCGGTCGGCCAACAATGTGCTGTCGGTCACCAGTAGCGTACCCACGTCACCCACCAGTGCCGATGCACTGCGCACCTCGGCTACCAGGGCAGACAGGCTGGTCAGCATGGTCTCGAAGGTGTGGTTGATACGGGCCATTTCGTCCTGTCCGTCCACGTGGACGATGGAGGCCAGGTTGCCCTCTGCGGCCTGTTGCATCGACAGTTCGAGCTGTGCCAGGCTGCCCAGCGTCGCCGAGCCGAAGCTGACCAGCGCATAAGTGATGAAGATGGCGGCCAGGCTGCAGACGATGCCCAGCAGGGTCAGCTGGTTGATGGCGGTCTGTTTGCGTTCTTCCAGCAGCGCACCCATGCGCGCCGAAGCCGCTTTCTGGAATGCCACTGCTGCCGCAATGGTCTGTGTGCCTTGTTCAAAAAACGGTGCTGCCTGCCCGACGGGCTTGCCTTCGCCGAATGCCTGTTTGCCGGCTGCCAGGAAGGCGGTCACCTTGGCCTGTGCATCGGTCCAGGCTGCGGGCGGTGCTTCGCTCTGGCGTTGCAGAGAGGCGATGCGAACTTCGACGTTGTGTGTCAACACCTCCAACTCGTGCAGCAAGCCCAGCGCCGTGGCCAGCTCGGTCGGTGAAGCTTCTCCGCGTGCCAGCAGCCCGGCACCGGAGCCACGCAATACGCCCATGGCTTCGATCCACGGCAGTGTGCGGCTGACGATCGCGTCCATCAGGAAGTAGGTGACCGGTTTGGGATCGAACAGCAGGCCGGAGGTTTCGCCGACGTAGTCGATGGTGTCGATCAACTTGATGACCTGTGCCGTGTGGGCCGCAAATTGCTTGTGCCGAGGCTCGGTGTTGCCGTCGACCATCAGGGCGTCGATGCCCTGGCGCTGGGCGGGCCAGGTCTTGTCCAATGCCAGCAGGGGGTGTTCCCGCACCACGGTATCCACGGCAGCCAGCGCCTGCTTCAGCTTTTGTCGGGTCGCCTCGCGCGGGGCCTTGGCAGCCTCGTCGCCGGACAGCACGCGGTTGTTCAGGCCCCGGTGGGTCTGGATGTGCAAGGCCACTTCGGTGAGGGCATCCACGCCTTTGAGGCCTTCTTGCTCGCCGTTGATGAAGCTGATGTCCTCCAGCAAGTGCTCGGTCAGCATCAGGGTGGCGGTGACCAGCGGCACCACCAGCAGCAGACCGATGACGATCAGCTTGGTTTTCATGCTGAAGCGGCGCATCAAGGCGATGCCGGGTCGCAGGATTGCTGGCGGTTGTCGGCGTGTCGGTGGGGTGGCGGTGGCAGCAGTGCTCATGAGACCCTCTGGCGTGCAGAAAAACTGTTGCCGAGTGTACGGGCACACGTCTAACGAATGCACCACGAAAGCTGAAAACAACAGGTATCCGTATATCGGGTTTACCCTGAAGGTGCGCCGAATGGGTGTGTCCATCGGCACCGTTCATGGTGCATGAATCGGGTGTGTGGCCAGCATCGGGCAGGGTGCGGGCCCGGAGGGCTGCTGCTGTGCAGTGGCCTGTTGCGGTGTGATGTTGGCATCTCCCCGACCGCCTGGCATGAGCGCTGAAAGCCCGGCGGTCAAGCCCGTGTAACTGCGCTGATAATCTGTCGTTATGAACGGCATCCTCGTCATTGCTCATGCCCCGCTGGCCAGCGCACTGCGCCTGTGCGTGTTGCATGTGTTCCCCGACGCCGGGACGGCAGTCGCGGCGCTCGATGTGCCGCCCAACCAGTCGCCTGAAGACACCTTGCAACAGGCGCGTGCGCTGGCGCAGCAACAGGGTGCTGACCAGATGCTGGTGATGACCGACGTCTTCGGTGCCACGCCTTGCAATGTGGCTCAGCGGTTGATGGAGCAGGTGCCGGGCAGGTTGATTGCCGGCATCAGCCTGCCCATGTTGTTGCGTGCAGTGAGTTACCGCCACGAAGCGCTTGACATGCTGGTCTCCCGTGCCCTGTCAGGCGGTACCCAGGGCATCCTGACCGTGAACGTCACCGCGCCGCAAAACCAGTTCCGACGCAACCATGATCAAAACCACCACGACCATCAGCAATAAGCTGGGCTTGCATGCCCGCGCATCGGCCAAACTGACCAAGCTGGCGGGCAGCTTCGCCTCCGATGTCTGGCTGTCCCGTGGGGAGCGTCGTGTCAACGCCAAGAGCATCATGGGCGTGATGATGCTGGCAGCGGGCATCGGCACAAACGTCGAGATCGAAACCAGCGGCGTGGACGAGCAGGCTGCCATGGATGCGCTGCTGGCGCTGATTGCAGACAAGTTCGGGGAAGGCGAATGAGCTTTTCCGTTCACGGCCTTGCAGTGTCCAGCGGGGTGGCGATCGGCCGCGCCGTGCTGGTTGCTTCGAGCCGGGTGGATGTGGCCCACTATTTTGTGGACGAGGGTCAGATCGAGCCGGAGCTGGACCGTGTGCGCCGCGCCCGCAACGAAGTGGTGGCCGAGGTGTGCCGCCTGCAGCAGTCGTTGCAGGACATGCCTGCCAAAGACGGTCATGTCGAGCTGACTGCATTGCTGGACGTGCACCTGATGCTGTTGCAGGACGAGCATTTGTCCGACGGTGTCAAGCACTGGATCGTGGACCGGCGCTACAACGCCGAATGGGCGCTGACCGCGCAGTTGGAGTTGGTGGCCCGTCAGTTCGACGAGATGGAAGACCCCTACCTGCGCGAACGCAAGGCCGATCTGGAGCAGATCGTGGAGCGGGTGCTGCGTGCGATGCGGGGCATGACGTCCCCGGTGGCCTTGCCGCCGTCGCCCAGCCGCAAGGCACCGCAAGGGTTGTTGTTGGACGACACCATCGATGTGCCCCTGATTCTGGTGGCGCACGACCTATCGCCCGCCGACATGCTCCAGTTCAAGCAGAGCGCGTTTGCAGGTTTTGTGACCGATGTGGGGGGCAAGACATCGCACACGGCGATCGTTGCCCGCAGCATGGACATTCCGGCTGTGGTGGGCGCGCGCGCGGCCAGCCAGATCATCGAGCAGGACGATTGGCTCATCATCGACGGCGAGGCAGGCGTTGTCATTGCCGATCCGTCGCCCATCATCCTGGCAGAGTATGGTTTCAGGCAACGGCAGACAGAGGTCGAGCGTGAGCGGCTGAGCCGGTTGCGCAACACACCGGCCATGACGATGGACGGTGAAAAAATCGAACTGCTGGCCAACATTGAAGAGCCGTCAGACTGTGCCAGCGCGCTCAAGGCGGGGGCCATCGGTGTGGGGCTGTTCCGCAGTGAGTTTCTGTTCATGGGGCGCCAGGGCAGCTTGCCCGATGAAGAAGAGCAATACCGGGCCTACCGTGCGGCGGTGCAGGGCATGGAGGGCTTGCCGGTCACCATCCGCACCGTCGATGTGGGTGCAGACAAACCACTGGACCGCAGCCGCAATGCGGAAGACCATCTCAACCCTGCTTTGGGTCTGAGGGCGATACGCTGGAGCCTGTCCGAGCCGGCGATGTTCCTGACACAGTTGCGCGCCATCCTGCGGGCCGCTGCCCATGGGCCGGTTCACCTGTTGGTGCCGATGCTGGCGCACGTGAGCGAGATCCGTCAGACGCTGGCACTGATCGACCGAGCGCGGGGCCAGTTGAACGCCAAGGGGCAGGCCTACGGTCCGGTCAAGGTGGGGGCCATGATCGAGGTGCCGGCTGCGGCGCTCATGGTCGATGTGTTTCTCAAGTATTTTGACTTTCTGTCCATCGGCACCAATGACCTGATCCAGTACACGCTGGCAATCGACCGGGTCGATGAGTCGGTGGCGCATCTGTATGACCCGATGCACCCGGCTGTTCTACACCTGGTGGCGCACACCATTGCTGCCGGGCGGGTGGCGGGCAAGCCGGTGAGTGTGTGTGGGGAAATGGCGGGTGATGTCGCCATGACCCGCTTGCTGCTGGGCCTGGGGCTGCGGAGCTTTTCCATGCACCCGTCGCAGGTGCTGGCCGTCAAGCAGCAAGTGTTGCGATGCGACACGCGCAAACTGGAACCGCTCGCGCGTGCGGCCCTGGATGCAGAAGAGCCCGCACTGGTGATGGCTGCCTGACCGGGCGCTTGATGCCGGGCTGCCGAACAGCCATGCGGCGCGACGGGCTTCAGGTTGCAGGGGTTGGCTTGGCCAGCGCGTGCTCGGCCTGGCGGTCTGCGTGGTAGCTGCTGCGTACCATGGCACCCACTGCCGCGTGGGTGAATCCCATTTCGTAAGCTTTGGCCTCGAACATCTTGAACGTGTCGGGGTGTACGTAACGCCGCACGGGCAGGTGGTGTCCTGACGGTGCCAGGTATTGGCCGATGGTCAGCATGTCGATGCCATGGTCGCGCATGTCCTGCATGGTGCCCAGGATCTCCTCGTCGGTTTCTCCGAGGCCGACCATCAGGCCGCTCTTGGTCGGTACGCGGGGGAACAAGGCCTTGAATTTTTTCAGCAGGTTCAGGCTGAACGCGTAGTCGGAGCCGGGGCGTGCCTCTTTGTACAGCCTGGGCACGGTTTCCAGGTTGTGGTTCATGACATCGGGCGGCGCGGCTTTCAGGATGTCGAGGGCTCGGTCATCCCGACCACGGAAATCGGGCACCAGCACTTCTATCTGCGTGGCAGGCGACAGTTCGCGTGTGGCCTGTATGCAGGCCACAAAGTGGCCAGCGCCACCGTCCCGGAGGTCGTCACGGTCAACACTCGTGATCACCACATAGTTGAGTTTGAGTGCCGCGATGGTTTTGGCCAGGTTGGCGGGTTCGTCCGCGTCGAGTGGATCGGGGCGGCCATGTCCCACGTCGCAAAACGGGCAGCGCCGGGTGCACTTGTCGCCCATGATCATGAAGGTGGCCGTACCTTTGCCAAAACACTCGCCGATGTTGGGGCAGCTTGCCTCCTCACACACGGTGACCAGCTTGTTGCTGCGCAACACGTCCTTGATCTCGTAAAACCGTGTGCTGGGGCTGCCGGCTTTCACACGAATCCAGTCGGGCTTCTTCAGTGTCTCGGCGGGCACCACCTTGATGGGGATGCGCGAGACCTTGGCGGCAGACTTTTGCTTGGCCGTGGGATCGTAGTGGGGCGTGGGGTCGGTTGGGGTGGAACTCATGGTGTCAGCAACGCGCTCAGGTGACGTGTGAGCACGTCAGCGGCTTCGTCCCAAGTAATGGAAACGCCCATTGTAGAAAGGTCAACTGTGGGCAGGCCTGCGTAGCCGCAGGGGTTGATGCGGGAGTAGGGTGACAGGTCCATGGCCACGTTCAGCGCCAACCCGTGATAGGTGCAGTGTCGGCTGACCTTGATGCCCAATGCAGCGATTTTGCCCAGTCCTTCAAAAGGGTCCTGACCTGCAGCAGGGGGTGCCAGGCGCGCATGCGAAGCGGGGTCGGACAGGCGCACATAGATGCCGGGCGCACCCCGGACCCTGTGGCCGGTGATGCCCACCTCAGCCAGCGTGCGCACCACGGCTTCCTCGAGCCTGAAGACGAACTCTTTCACGAAATACCCGGCACGCTGCAAATCGATCAGCGGGTAGGCCACGATCTGGCCCGGTCCGTGGTAGGTAACCTGGCCGCCTCGGTTGCTTGCGACCACCGGGATGTTGCCCGGCAGCAAAACGTGCTCGGCTTTGCCAGCCAACCCCTGGGTGAAAACGGGTGGGTGTTCGCAGACCCAGAGTTCGTCGGGTGTCAGATGGCTGCGGTTTGCGGTGAAGGCCTGCATCTCTTCAAACACAGGTCCGTATGCCACTTGCCCAAGTCGGCGAATGATCATGGCTTCACAACACAATTTTGACCATCGGGTGGCTGGTCAGTGCACGGTACAGGTCGTCAAGTTGCTGACGGCTTGTCGCGCGCACGGTCAAAGTGACACCCAGAAATTTTCCACCGGAGCTTTCGCGGCGTTCGATTCGGTCAGCGTCAAACTGGGGATCGAATGTGCGGACGACTTCAACCATGGCCTGGGCAAATCCCTCGACGTTGGCTCCCATGACTTTGATGGGAAACTGGCATGGGTATTCGATCAGAGAGTCGTCAGTGGGATGTGCTGGCATGGCAAACAGAAAGCAAAAGACTCGGATTCGTAACGGCCCAGGAGCGCGCAAAAGCGGCGGGCTGCGAGAAGTTAGCGTGGGAATATTGGGGCATGCTGCAGTTTGCCAAGGGGTAAGCTTGTCTGGGGCACGGGTTTTTACTTATAATGAGTGGCTTTTGTGAATCGTCTGGATGTAACCGGGCTGTAATTTTCAATGACCACAATCAAGGACAGAGATGAAAGTGGTCTGGAGGATGCGGACGATTTTCAGCCGTTGACGCCAGAGCAGGCCCGTGCCTTTCGCTTGAAGCATCCTCAAACCTCGCCCTGGCGGGTGATCGGGTGGCAGGCCATGTTCGGGTCGGTGGTTGTGTTGTGCGCTGCTTGGCTGGGTGGTCGGCCCTGGGCCGTGTCCGCTGCGTACGGTGTGGCGGCCGTGGTTTTGCCGGGCATGTTATTTGCCCGTGGCGTGCAAGGGCGATTTGCTTCGTTGAACGCGGGTTCGGCGATGGTTGGATTTTTTCTGTGGGAGCTGATGAAGTTGATCGTGACAGTCGTCATGCTCGCATTGGCACCGCAGATGGTGGTGGCACTGAGTTGGCCGGTTTTGCTGGTTGCTCTGGTGCTGACATTGAAGGTTTACTGGGTTGCACTGGCGGTGCGGCCCAGGTTGTTGAAACACGAAGACAGGTAACAGGATGGCTGCTGCAAACGGACCTACCGCGGGTGAATACATCATTCACCACTTGACGCATCTTCAGAATCACAAAGCCACTGGCGTTGTGGATTTCTCGGTGTTCAACCTTGACTCGCTTTTCTATTCCATTGTTCTGGGTGTTCTGGGTTGCTGGTTGATGTGGCTGGCAGCGCGCAAGGCCACTTCGGGTGTGCCAGGCCGGTTCCAGGCGGCGGTTGAGATGCTCGTTGAAATGGTGGATGCGCAGGCCAAGGGCATTGTCCACAACGCCAACAGCCGAAAGCTGGTTGCGCCTTTGGCGTTGGTGGTGTTTGTCTGGATCTTCCTGATGAACGCGATGGACTTGCTGCCGGTGGATTTGTTGCCAGCGATCTGGCACAGCGTGGGTCCCGCAGTTGGCATGAAAGACTACATGCGTGTGGTGCCGACGGCTGACCTCTCTGTCACCATGGGCTTGTCTGTTTCGGTGCTGTTGATCTGTATCTACTACAACATCAAGATCAAAGGCATGGGTGGTTGGGTTCACGAGTTGTTCTGTGCTCCCTTCGGCTCGCACCCACTGCTGTGGCCCGCAAATTTCATGATGCAAATCATTGAATTCATCGCCAAGACCGTGTCGCACGGCATGCGGTTGTTCGGCAACATGTACGCTGGCGAGTTGATTTTCATGCTGATTGCCTTGATGGGCGGCGCATGGTCGCTGTCTGCAACGGGCATTGGCCTGGCGATCGGACACATCATTGCAGGTACGGCCTGGGCTATTTTCCACATCCTGATCATCACGTTGCAGGCGTTCGTGTTCATGATGTTGACACTCGTGTACATCGGTCAGGCGCACGACGCACACTGATCTTCGTGCAAATTTGCTTTCCCTTTTCCCTTTCTCTTTAACCAAGTCCCTTAGGAGTCATCATGGAAGTTATCAGCTTTGTCGCCTTGGCCGCCGGCCTGATCATCGGTCTCGGCGCTGTCGGTGCCTGTATCGGTATCGGCATCATGGGTAGCAAGTACCTGGAATCGGCCGCACGCCAGCCTGAACTGATGGGCGAACTGCAAACAAAAATGTTCCTGTTGGCCGGTCTGATCGACGCTGCCTTCATTATCGGTACTGGTATTGCGCTGTGGTTCGCCACTGCCAACCCTTTCCTGGCTCAAATCGCCAACCTGCCGAAATAAGCGTCCGCCGGATCAACGTCATTCCCTGGGGCAATTGGCACCAGGGTGAAGGATGAAAAGTGAGCATTACCGGTACCCTCATCATTCAGATGATCGTGTTCCTGATCTTGGTCGGGTTCACCATGAAGTACGTGTGGCCGCCCATTGCCGTGGCTTTGGACGAGCGTGCGAAAAAAATTGCAGACGGCTTGGCTGCTGCTGACAAGGCGAAAGCCGATCTGTCGGCTGCCAACACGCGGGTCGAGGCTGAATTGGCCAAGTCACGCAGTGAGACCGCTGCTCGCCTGGCAGATGCCGAGCGACGTGCGCAAGGCATCATTGAAGAAGCCAAAGCACGTGCCACTGAAGAAGCCAACAAGATTGTTGCTGCAGCCAAAGCTGAAGCAGACAACGCGACTGTCAAAGCACGTGAAGTGCTGCGGGAGCAGGTTGCCTCTTTGGCGGTCAAAGGTGCAGAGCAGATCCTGCGCAAGGAAGTTGACGCAGGCATTCATGCCGACTTGTTGAATCGCCTCAAGACAGAGCTGTAAGGGTCAACATGGCAGAAATCGCATCATTGGCTCGCCCCTACGCCGAAGCCTTGTATCAATCAGGTTCGGGCGATCTGAATGGGGTTCTTGCCTGGCTCGAAACCATGGCTGCCGCAGCGTCGAACCAGGATCTCCTGCAATTTGCCAGCAGTCCCAAAGCGACAGACGAGCAGGTGTACGGCTTGGTCGCCGATGTCATGGGCCGATCAGGACATTCTTTGTCTGCACAAGCGCAGAATTTCCTGGAGGTCATCATCGAGAACGGGCGTCTGACGGTGCTTCCTGAAGTACTGGCGCAGTTCAAGGTGCTCAAAAACGCAAAGAGCGGATTGGCCGATGCAGTGGTCTACAGCGCGTTTCCCATTGAGGGTGCTGCGCTGGCAGATGTTTCCAGCTGGCTGGAAACACGCTTCAACCGTCGACTCAATGTCACGGTTGCGATTGACGCATCACTGATTGGCGGCATCAGAGCGGTCGTAGGCGACGAGGTGCTGGACGCATCCGTCAAATCTCGGCTGGACCAAATGAAAACGGCGCTGACCGCTTGAGCGGGAAGCCTTTTAAAGAAAGAAGGAAAGAGTCATGCAACTCAATCCCGCAGAAATTTCGGAACTGATCAAGAGCCGTATCGAAGGCCTCTCTGCCAGCGCAGACATCAGAAACCAGGGCACCGTGGTTTCCGTGACGGACGGCATCGTGCGTGTGCATGGCCTGTCAGATGTGATGCAGGGCGAAATGCTCGAATTCTCCGCCACCAAAGACGGCGTGCCCACTTTCGGCCTGGCGCTCAACCTGGAGCGTGACTCCGTTGGCGCGGTGATTCTGGGTGAGTATGAGCACATCTCCGAAGGCGAAACCGTCAAATGTACCGGTCGCATTCTGGAAGTGCCCGTCGGCCCCGAGTTGCGTGGACGCGTGGTGAACGCGTTGGGTCAGCCCATTGACGGCAAGGGCCCGATCAACGCCAAAATGACAGACGTGATCGAAAAAGTTGCTCCAGGCGTGATTGCCCGTAAATCGGTTGATCAGCCTATGCAGACCGGCCTGAAGTCGATCGACTCCATGGTGCCTATCGGTCGCGGTCAGCGCGAGTTGATCATTGGCGACCGCCAGACAGGTAAAACTGCGGTGGCGATCGACACGATCATCAACCAGAAAGGTCAGAACATGACCTGCGTGTACGTTGCCATCGGTCAGAAGGCATCGTCCGTGAAGAACGTGGTGCGTGCCCTGGAGCAGTCTGGCGCACTCGAGTACACGATCGTTGTGGCCGCTACCGCATCCGAGTCGGCAGCTATGCAGTACGTCGCTGCGTACTCTGGCTGTACGATGGGTGAATACTTCCGTGATCGCGGTGAAGATGCACTGATCGTTTATGACGATCTGTCCAAGCAAGCTGTTGCTTACCGTCAGGTTTCGTTGCTGTTGCGTCGTCCACCCGGTCGTGAAGCCTACCCAGGGGACGTTTTCTACCTGCACAGTCGCCTGTTGGAGCGTGCCGCTCGCGTGAATGCCGACTACGTTGAAGCTTTCACCAAAGGCGAGGTGAAGGGCAAGACAGGTTCACTGACCGCGCTGCCTATCATCGAAACACAGGCCGGTGACGTGTCTGCTTTCGTGCCTACCAACGTGATTTCGATCACTGACGGCCAGATCTTCCTGGAAACCAGCCTGTTCAACGCAGGTATCCGTCCCGCAATCAACGCCGGTATTTCTGTGTCCCGCGTCGGTGGTGCAGCTCAGACCAAGCTGGTCAAGGGCTTGTCAGGTGGTATCCGTACAGACTTGGCACAGTATCGTGAACTCGCTGCTTTCGCACAGTTTGCTTCCGATCTGGACGAAGCCACTCGCAAGCAGTTGGATCGTGGTGCGCGCGTGACCGAACTGTTGAAGCAAAGCCAGTACAGCCCACTGTCGATCAGCCTGATGGGTGCCACACTGTATGCCGTGAACAAAGGCTACCTTGACGACATCGATGTCAAGAAAGTGCTGTCGTTCGAATCCGGTTTGCATGCTCATCTGAAAGACAAGCACGCTGCTTTGCTGTCGAAGCTGGAAACCACAAAAGTGCTCGACAAGGATTCGGAAGCCGAATTGGGTGCTGCCATTGCCGAGTTCAAAAAGAGCGGTACCTACTAAGCTGTCTGGCGTGACCTGACAAGGAGCATCTATGGCAGCAGGTAAGGAAATACGCGGCAAGATCAAATCGGTGGAAAACACCAAGAAGATCACCAAAGCCATGGAGATGGTTGCCGCGTCAAAAATGCGCAAGGCGCAAGATCGCATGAGGGCTGCGAGGCCCTACAGCGAAAAAGTGCGCCAGATCGCTGGCAATCTCAGCAAGGCTAACCCCGAGTACACGCATCCCTTCATGCAGACAAACCAGTCGGATACGGCTGGCTTTGTAGTGGTCACCACTGACAAAGGTTTGTGTGGAGGCCTGAACACGAACGTGTTGCGGGCCGTAACCGGTAAACTGAAGGAACTGCAGTCCCAGGGCAGGAAAGCCAAAGCTGTGGCTTTCGGCAACAAGGGGCTGGGTTTTCTGAACCGTATCGGTGCGGAGGTGGTGTCAAATGCCACAGCCCTTGGCGACACCCCCCATCTTGAGCGATTGATCGGCCCAGTCAAGGTCATGCTTGATGCGTACGCCGAAGGCAAGGTCGGTGTGGTCTATCTGTGCTACACCCGCTTCATCAACACCATGAAGCAGGA
>DDUQ01000023.1:0-13136 GCA_002344885.1 Comamonadaceae bacterium UBA2334 | reverse complement strand
CCCGCTTCATCAACACCATGAAGCAGGAACCCGTCATCGAGCAGCTGCTGCCCCTGAAGGCTGAGACGCTCCGTGAAGGCGGTGGCCACAGCTGGGATTACATCTATGAGCCGGATGCTGCAAGCGTGATCGATGACTTGCTGCTCCGCTACATCGAGGCGCTCGTGTACCAGGCTGTCGCGGAAAACATGGCATCGGAACAGTCCGCGCGGATGGTGGCCATGAAGGCTGCGACAGATAACGCCGGTAATGTGATTGCTGAGTTGAAGCTTGTCTACAACAAGACTCGTCAAGCCGCCATTACCAAAGAGCTCTCGGAAATCGTGGCTGGTGCCGCGGCAGTCTGACGCAGCACTCAACCCATATTAGAGAAAACTAAAGGATTCAATCATGGCTCAAGTTCAAGGCAAGATTGTTCAGTGTATCGGTGCTGTGGTGGACGTGGAGTTTCCGCGCGACCAGATGCCCAAGGTTTATGACGCATTGAAGATGGACGGGTCTGCGCTGACCCTGGAAGTCCAGCAGCAGCTGGGCGATGGTGTTGTGCGTACCATTGCGCTGGGTTCGTCTGACGGCCTGCGTCGTGGCATGGTCGTGACCAACACGTCCGCGCCCATCATGGTGCCCGTCGGCAAGGCCACATTGGGCCGCATCATGGACGTGTTGGGTACTCCCATTGACGAGCGCGGCCCGGTCAGCCAGGAGTTGACGGCCTCCATTCACCGCAAAGCGCCTGCATACGACGAGTTGTCTCCTTCCCAGGAGTTGCTCGAAACAGGCATCAAGGTGATCGACTTGGTTTGTCCGTTTGCCAAGGGCGGCAAGGTGGGTCTGTTCGGTGGTGCCGGCGTGGGCAAGACCGTGAACATGATGGAGTTGATCAACAACATCGCCAAAGCGCACTCTGGTTTGTCCGTGTTCGCAGGTGTGGGTGAACGTACCCGTGAAGGCAACGACTTCTACCACGAGATGGCTGACTCCGGTGTGGTGAACCTGGAGAACCTCGGCGAGTCGAAGGTGTCGATGGTTTACGGTCAGATGAACGAGCCACCGGGCAACCGTCTTCGCGTCGCTTTGACCGGTCTCACGATTGCCGAATCTTTCCGTGACGAAGGCCGTGACGTGTTGTTCTTCGTTGACAACATCTACCGCTATACACTGGCCGGTACAGAAGTGTCGGCTCTGTTGGGTCGTATGCCTTCAGCGGTGGGTTATCAGCCTACACTCGCAGAAGAGATGGGTCGCCTCCAGGAGCGGATCACTTCCACCAAGGTGGGTTCTATCACGTCGATTCAGGCCGTGTACGTGCCAGCTGACGACTTGACCGATCCGTCTCCTGCCACCACCTTTGCCCACTTGGATTCGACCGTTGTGTTGTCGCGTGACATTGCTGCGCTGGGTATCTATCCCGCCGTGGATCCACTCGATTCCACCAGCCGCCAGCTCGATCCGCTGGTCGTGGGTGAAGAGCATTACTCCACAGCGCGTGCTGTGCAAGGCACACTGCAGCGTTACAAAGAACTGCGCGACATCATCGCCATTCTCGGTATGGACGAACTGGCGCCCGAAGACAAGCTGGCTGTGGCCCGCGCTCGAAAGATCCAACGTTTCCTGAGCCAGCCTTTCCACGTGGCCGAAGTGTTCACCGGTTCTCCAGGCAAGTATGTTCCTCTGGCTGAGACGATCCGTGGTTTCAAGATGATTGTCGCCGGAGAATGTGATCATTTGCCTGAGCAGGCTTTCTACATGGTCGGCACGATTGACGAAGCCTTCGAGAAGGCCAAGAAGATGGCTGCTTGATTGCAGTTGAATTCAGACGAAAGCGCACGGCACCATGAGTGCCGTGTGTCCGCAAAGGAAACCAAATGAGTTCAATTCAAGTGGATGTGGTCAGTGCTGAAGAGTCGATCTTCAGTGGCCCGGCCAAGTTTGTCGCGTTGCCTGGCGAGGCAGGTGAGTTGGGCATATTGCCCGGCCACGTACCGCTGATCACCCGTATCAAACCTGGTGCGGTACGGATTGAATTGGCAGATGGCGGCGAGGAGTTTGTGTTCGTCGCCGGCGGTATTCTTGAGGTACAACCGTCTCATATTACCGTGCTGAGTGACACGGCGATTCGCGGCAAAGATTTGGATGAAGCCAAAGCGGCCGAAGCCCGCAAGGCCGCAGAAGAAGCCATCAAAAACGCCAAGAGCGACATCGATATTGCCCGTGCAACGTCTGAGCTGTCGGTCATGGCCGCTCAGATTGCAGCGCTGCGCAAGTATCGTCAGAAGAAATAAGACATCCTTCGGGATTGCCAAAAAAACACCGGCCCACAGGCCGGTTTTTTTATCTCTTGGCCACTGGGCGGATGCCAAGGACCCATTGAAGAAGCCAAATTGTGATGCTTCTGTAAGCAAAAAAGCCAGCTGACGCTGGCTTTTTGATTGAAAGCGGCCTTAAAAGCGAACCGTCACTTGGCAGCGGGTTCGGGGAACTTCGCGCCCCCAGCATTAGCCAGGTGAACCAATGCCCGCTCAATTTCCAAGTCAGACAGCGCACCGCCTGCCTGAGCTCCCATTGCGCCTTTGCCGCCCATCACAGACTTCAGCAACGCAGCAAAGCCTTGCCCGATTCTGGGTGCCCATGCAGCGGTATCGCCAAATTTGGGTGCGCCAACCAGGCCACCGGCGTGGCAAGCGGCGCACTGTGCGGTGTAAGCCTCTGCACCATCCCTCACTTTGCGTGCGCCACCCTGTAACGCGACAGAACCCACCTTCTGAATGCGAATCGCCGTAGCCAGATCTGAGTTGTCATAGCCGGCCTTGGATGGATTGGCCACCGCAAAGTTGGAGACCAAGGCAGCAGCCAACACCAGTGGCGCGCCAAAAGCAAAAACGGCTGTTTTCAAAGACTGATTGGACATGTCGAGATTCGCTATGTGATTGGAAAAACTTTCTTGATTATAGGTAAGGGGTGGCTCTTTCAAACTTACGTATAAACACAAAAAAGCGCTCAAGGACACGCGCCATTGTCTTGGATGGTTATGGCAGTCGTTGCAATATTGAATTTGGCATCGATAACCGAAATCGTGACCAAGGTGTTGCCGCTTACGCATGGTGTTGCAGGTGACTTGACCAGAAGCGTCTCGCCATTATCTGAAACGCTTGCACTCAAAAGGCCAGGGTGGCTACTGAAGACTTGATAGGGATTGTTACCGTTAAGCAGGCGTAGATTGATCGCAGCGGGGAGTGTCTCAGGAATAGTGATGGCAGACGGAGAGATAGACACGCTTGGCGGGACCGGCGTTGTAGTGACAAACAGTGTGGCAGACGAGTTCACGGCATCTTGAACAGTTATTGCCCATGGTCCGCCAACGTCAAGAAATGAAACATTGAGTTCGTCACTATTCACAATCTGGCCGTTGGCGATCAATGTTGTCGCAGTAGTTATGGCGCGATATGGCGGCATTCCCCCTGAAATGCCGATGGTTTGGCTGGTACCCTTCTCTCCAGAAACAGAGGTCAATGCCAAGGTCAGCGGCGCTGAGGTGGTCTGAACGTACGCTTGGGGACTCGGCGACAAACTCTTGGTAGGCACGCTCGAATCAGTGATGGAAACGATTGCGTTGCCGGCTGAGCCTGGTTTCAAAATCAACGCAGCACCGCGAATCTCACCGGCAAGCACTGCTGGATTTGACGATTTAAAGGTGTACGGAGGTATTCCTCCACCGAGCGTATACGTCACGGTGTTGTGTGGTCGCAGACTGAAAAGATTCGGCAAGTTGCTAAAAAGAGCGAGTCCGGATGACGAGGGAATGGGTGCCGAAACAGTGACAAACGCTGATTGCGTGACGCCTTTGGTGTCAAAAATCTTGACCTCGGCGCTCGAGCCCTCGGATACCCCATTGACGGTTATGACATTACCCTCAATGGCGATAATTTCGACGATTGGTGAGAGCGATACCGCTGTGAAAGGACCGGTTCCACCCGTGATGGTGATCGGTTTGTACGTGCCCGGTTGAACAGAAAAAACACGCTCCGACAGCGTAAAAATTCCTTGCTGCGGACTGTTCGTAACGGTCACCTGCAGACTGGTTTTTGTGTTCTTTGCGTCGGTAACGGTCACCGTTATAGGCGTGAGATCCCCACGCACGGCGGCGACACTCAAAATGTTGTCGCTGACTGAAGCCAAAGCAACAGCGGTGTTGCTGCTGGCGACTGAATAGGGCCGGGTACCCCCGCTGACCTCAACGCGCCCCATTTCGGATGGAACCAGCGTGATGTGGGCTGCACCGACAACTTTGAGCGACTGGCTGCTTGAATCAATGGGCGGTGCAGTGCCTTCGTACCCACCACCGCACGCGACAACCAGCAGACAAGCACAGTAACAAAGACATTTCTGAACAATATTCATGATGGCGAATCTCCGGCACCGGACTCAAACAGCCCTCCATCATGCCTCAATTGGCGGCCATGTTTCGTTGGCGAGTTGCGTCCGCAGGCCCGCGACGGACACATTTCGCACGGTGGGCTATCGTCTACCGGCTGCTCGGGAAGCTGAACACTGCTCCCTCGCGCACCCCTGCGCTGGGCCAGCGTTGTGTGATCGTTTTGCGTTTGGTGTAAAAGCGCACGGCGTCGGGCCCATAGGCATGCAGGTCGCCAAACAGGCTGCGCTTCCACCCACCGAAGGAATGGTAGGCCACCGGCACAGGGAGGGGCACGTTCACGCCTACCATGCCGACCTGGATGTGGTCGGTGAAATGGCGGGCTGCCTCGCCGTCGCGTGTGAAGATGCAGGTGCCGTTGCCGTATTCGTGCGCGTCGATCAGGTTCATGGCCTCTTGCAGGCTCTGCACACGCACCACGCCCAGGACGGGGCCAAAAATCTCTTCCTGGTACACCACCATCCCGGGTTTGACGTGGTCGAAAAGGCAGGGGCCGAGGTAGTAGCCGTTCTCATGGCCTGGCACTGTCAGACCTCGGCCGTCCACCACCAGTTGGGCGCCTTCTTTCACGCCCTCGTCCACATAGCCCTTGACCTTCTCGAAGTGGGGCTTCGTGACCAAGGGGCCCATGTCGCACGCGGCGTCGGTGCCGGGGCCGACTTTCATTCGGGCAATTTCAAGCTTCAGCGCCGCCACCACTTTGTCGGCAGTGTCGTCACCCACAGCCACCACGAGCGGAATGGCCATGCAGCGCTCGCCGCAGGAGCCATAGGCGGCCCCCATCAACGCCGTCACGGCGTTGGCAATGTCGGCGTCCGGCATGATCACAGCATGGTTTTTTGCGCCTCCCAGTGCCTGCACACGCTTACCGTGCTTGCATCCGATGCTATAAATGTATTCGGCAATGGGCGTGGAGCCCACAAAGCTCACGGCCTTGACGCGGGGGTCGGTCAACAGGGTGTCTACCGCCTCCTTGTCGCCGTTGACCACGTTCAGCACACCGGGAGGCAACCCCGCTTGCAACGCCAGTTCGGCAATGAACAGCGTGCTGGAAGGGTCGCGCTCGGAAGGCTTCAGCACGAAGGTGTTGCCACAGGCCACGGCCATGGGCCACATCCACAGCGGCACCATGGCCGGGAAGTTGAACGGCGTGATGCCGGCGGTGACGCCCAGCGCCTGGAACTCGCTCCAGCTGTCGATGCCGGGGCCCACGTTGCGGCTGTGTTCGCCCTTGAGCAGTTCGGGCGCGTAACTGGCGTACTCCACGTTTTCAATGCCGCGCTGCAACTCGCCCAGGCTGTCGGCCAGCACCTTGCCATGTTCGTCGGTGATGAGTTTGCAAATGGTGTCGGTGTTGGCTTCCAGCAGCTCTTTCAGCTTGCTCATCACCCGAGCGCGCTTGAGCGGCGGGGTGTTGCGCCACGCGGGGAAGGCGGCTTCCGCATTGGCTATGGCGGCTTGCACCGTGGCAACGTCGGCCAGCTGAACGCTGTGGTGTGAAGCACCGGTAGCCGGGTTGTAGACCGGTTGTGTCCGTGAGCCGCCGTTGACGCGTTGCCCGTTGATCAGGTGTCCGATGGAGGTCATATGAGTGATAGCAAACTAGTGAATATGAATAAGCGGTGGAGCCGAAAAAACCTTGAAAATCAAGTGGTGGCAGTGCCTTGGTCGCGAACGGCTTGCGCCATGGCCAGGGTAACGGAATCGGGTGCGTGGCGTGCGGTGTCAGTCAGGCCGCGCAGCACGCCTTCCCGGTTCTGGGCCGGCTGGTTCTGGCTGACTTTCCACTTGCCCACCAAGCTGTCGATGGGAATTTCGATCCCGACAATGGCCCTCATGGTTTGCGCAATGTAGTCAGCCGGCGCATCGTCCACTTGCCATGGGGTGGCGCGACGGCCTTCCTGGCTGTGCGTCATTGCATCAAGTTGCGCGCGCAGCCAGACCGCATCGCCATCCTTGTGGGTCAGGCGGCCGCCGGCCTGCACGACGATGTAGTTCCAGGTGGGGACCACCTTGCCGTGTTCGGCCTTGGTGGCGTACCACGACGGTGACACATACGCCTGCGGCCCTTTGAACACCACCAGCACGTTGTGCGATGGATCGTGCCGCTGCCACAGTGGGTTGGCGCGCGCCACATGGGCCTTCAGCACACCAAGCGGGTGCGAGGACGTGGGGGTGGCATCGAGAAAAAAGGGCACCTCGTCTGCCACCAGTTCGCCGCCCTGCAGCGTGATCAGCGTGGCCAAGGGGTGGGCACGCATGGCGGTGTGCAGGGTGGCGGTGTCGCTGACATCGAAATGCCGTGGCTGGTACATGGGTGTCTTCTTGTGCGGAGCGGGGTGTCAGATGACAGGGCGCAAGGCGATCAATGACAAGCCGTTCAGGCGGTGGCCTGCAGGCAGTCGCCCAGCGCACTGACCAGCCGGTCGATTTCGGCAGGTGTGCTGATGAAGGGTGGCGCCAGTTGGATGGTGTCACCGCCGTACCGCACATAAAAGCCCTTGTCCAGCATCGCCATGGCAATCTCGAACGGGCGCTTGGCCGGTTCACCCGGCAACGCTGCGATGCTGAAGCCTGCCGCCAGACCGTAGTTGCGGATGTCTGCCACGTGTTTGGCACCGCGCAGACCGTGAACGGCCGCTTCGAAATGGGGGGCCAGTTCGCGCACACGCTGCGGCGCGTTCTCCTGCTCCAGCAGCTTCATCGTGGCCACACCGGCGGCACAGGCCACCGGGTGGGCCGAGTAGGTATAGCCGTGCGGAAACTCCAGCATGTAGTCGGGCCCGCCTGCGGCCATGAAGGTGTCGTAGATGTCCTTGCTGGCCACCACACCGCCCAGGGGTTGCGTGCCATTGGTGACCTGTTTGGCAAAGTTCAGGATGTCTGGCGTCACGCCAAACGCCTCGGCACCCGTCCAGGCACCGCTGCGGCCGAAGCCGGAAATCACTTCGTCAAAAATCAGCAGGATGTTGTGGGCCGTGCAAATCTCGCGCAGGCGCTGAAGGTAACCCACAGGCGGAATGACCACGCCAGCCGAGCCGGAAAATGGCTCGACGATGACGGCAGCGATGTTGCTGGCGTCGTGCAGGTTGATGAGGTTCAACAAGTCATCGGCCAGCGCGGCACCCTGCCAGCCAGACGTGTTGGCCTCGGCCGGTGGCATGCCCTTGAAGAACGAACCCGCAGGGGGTTGCGTGTGGGGCAGGTGGTCGGCCTCCACGCCCTGGCCAAACAGCTTGCGGTTGCCCACGATGCCGCCGACCGAAATACCCCCGAAATTCACGCCGTGGTAGCCCTTCACACGCCCGATCAGGCGGGTCTTTTGGCCCTGGCCCTTGGCTCGCCAGTAAGCGCGGGCCATTTTCAAAGAAGTGTCGGCAGACTCGGAGCCCGATCCGGTGAAAAACACGTTGCTCAGCCCTTCGGGCATGTGCGCCACGATCTGGTTGGCCAGCTCGAACGACAGAGCGTGACCAAACTGGAAGGCCGGGGAATAGTCCAGTGTGGCCATTTGCTGCGCCACGGCACGGGTGATCTCTTCACGACCATGCCCCAGGCCCGTGCACCACAGGCCGGACAGCCCGTCAAACACCTGCTTGCCATGGTGGTCGGTGAAGTACGCGCCCTTGGCGCTGACCATCATGCGGGGCTTCGCCTTGAACTGGCGGTTGCCGGTGTAGGGCATCCAGTGCGCGTCCAGCCAGGCGGCGTCGGTTCGGGTGGGGTGCGCGGTCGTGCTGGGTTGGATGTGCTGGCTGTCGGTCATGTCCATGTGGCCACCTCGGAAAAAACGTGGAAGGTCGTCATTGTTGGGCCCCAATCGCATGCGAAAAAGTGAAACTTATGCAGCTTCAGTTGTATAAATCTGCAACTGAAAGCCTCGCATGACCCAACACCCGAAACGAAAAGCCGTCCTGGGCCAGATCAGTGATGCCGACCTGCGCCTGTTGCGCGTCTTCCAGGCCGTGGTCGATTGCGGTGGCATGACCGCCGCCGAGCTGGAACTGAACATCAGCACCTCCACCATCAGCCGCCACGTCAAAGACCTGGAAACCCGACTGGGCCTGACGTTGTGCAGGCGAGGGCGCAGCGGCTTTGCGCTCACCCCGGAAGGCGAGCGCATCCACGCCGAAACGCGTCAGTTGCTGGCCGCCACCGAGAGCTTTCGCGCCAGCGTGGACGCACTGCACAACCGCCTGGGGGGCAGCCTGCATGTCGCCGTGTTCGACAAAACCGCCAGCAACCCGCAGGCCCGCATCGCGCAGGCGGTGGCCCTGTTCCGGCGGCAGGCCCCGGACGTGGTCATCCACCTGCATGTGGGGACCATCCAGGCCATCGAGCATGGCGTGATGGCGGGTCAGTACCAGCTGGGCATCATCCCCGAGCACCGGCGAAGCGAAACGCTGTCGTACGACGAACTGTTTGGCGAATCCATGTTCCTGTACTGTGCAACAGGGCATCCGCTGTTTGGCACCCGCCGTGGGGCACTGACCTGGGCCGATGTCCGCCGCCACGCGTTTGCCGGCTTGGGCTATCACTCGCCCAACATGGAGCTCAGCCACCGAGAGCGCCTGCAGCGCAGCGCCACCGCGTTTGACCAGGAATCCGTGGCCACCTTCATCCTGTCAGGAGACTTCGTGGGTTTTCTGCCGGACCACTATGCCGCCGGGTTTGTGCGTGGCGGGCAGATGCAGGCCATCGACCCAGAGCAGTTCCACTACCAATGTCACTTTTCGGCCATTGTCCGGCAGTCACCTGAACCGGCGCCCGCCACCCGCCTGTTCCATCATTGCCTGACGCACGCGCATGCCCTGCACAGTGGATCGGTGTGACCGGGATCGGTGTGACCGGACCGGCTTAGGTTAAACTCTCTCCTTTGCTTTACGTGCAGCAACGCGGCTGTAGCTCAGTGGATAGAGTATTGGCCTCCGAAGCCTATGGTCACCAGGGCCGCGTGCGACAATTTGAGTATTGGTCTTTTTTCAGAGTTGCGGCTGTAGCTCAGTGGATAGAGTATCGGCCTCCGAAGCCGAGGGTCGTGGGTTCGATCCCCGCCAGCCGCGCCAGTATTGAATAGTTTGCTCCGATTTTTGACAAATCGAGCTGGATTTTCAAAAAGATCAACGGTCATCCCGAGTTTTGTGCTCTTAACGAGCCGATGGTCAGTTCAATTTTCCCATATCGTTCTGTGCCTTGTGTGTGCCAAGCTCGTGCCAAAGCGGCTTAACCTAAAGACATTTCGCGGTCAGTTTTGACGATTGGTCTTGTGCCCTGCTCGCAGATTTGACGCTCGGCGGCGTTAGTTTGCGTTTTGCGTAAGTCCGCTTGGTCTTGGTGAGCCTCCTACCAATTTTGGCGGTTATTCCAAGCAAGTCTTCATAGAGCTGTCATGGTCAGTGGTGGCCTGACTTATTCCACTTTGATGAATTGCAGTCGGCTGTTGTGCAGCGTTAAGGGCCATTGATGCTGACAGGCAATGCTCGAAATGGTCAGCGTTGTTATGACCAAGCAGAAGGGTTACGCAGTGCCGCCTGGCGTCACAAATTAGGTGGCGTTTGAAAACGACTTGCTGTCCATCGTCGTTGAGTTTGGGGATTCATCTGGTAGATGCTCCATCAGATCCTCAACTTGGCAGTCGAAATAAGTGCAAAGCTTATCGATGGTGTCGGTACCAGTTCCATAGCCCTTGTGATTCAAGAGTTTTGACAGCGTCATCCGATTGAGACCAGTAGCGCTTGCAACTTCACTGACGGTGATCCGACGCCCATCAGCGAACTGCTTCTTTTCCATCATTTCGGCTAGCTTGAATCTGATCATTGGTTGTACGTATCAAACGATAAAAATTTTTATCAAACGCTTGCAATATCCATCAAAGGTGATTACAATAACGATCATTCGATGCAGACCGGCATCGTTTGATTGGTATTTTAATCAACCAGGAGTGGCAATGGAAGCACATACCTACCTCACCACCGACGAGCTCTCGAAGCTCATCAAGTACGACAGCCGCACCATCCGCGACCGCCTCAAAGACAGCGTGTTGCTCGAAGGTCGGCATTACATCCGCCCTTTCGGAGGACGCAAGACACTCTACATCTGGGAAGCCATCGAAAAAGATATGGCAATGCACTCCAGCGCCCACGGCATGGTCGGCATCCCCTTGGTCAAGGGAGGAGCCATCCATGTCTAGTATTCGCGTTCGTCCTGAAACAGGGCAATTGTTTATGGACTTCAAGTTCAATGGTGTTCGGATGCGGGAGCAAACGGCTCTAACTGACACCCCCGCCAACCGCAAACGCCTGCAAAAAGTACTGGAGCGCATCGAAGGTGAAATCGCCCTGGGCTGTTTCGACTACCAAAAGACCTTCGGCAAGCCCATGCCCACCAAGGTTTCTGCCGATGAGTTGGCTGCCGGTGCAGTCGCTGGTAGTGGCTCAAACGGCCTGACCGTGTTGCCTGGCAGCAAGGCTGACACCCCGCTGTTTCGCGAGTTTGCCAACCAGTGGTTCACGGAGAGCGAGGTCAGCTGGCGTCGAAGCTACGTCATCACACAGCGTGGCGCGCTCGACAAGTACCTCATCCCCCACTTCGGGGAGAAGGTGGTCGGCAGCATCACCAATGCAGACGTTCTGGCATTTCGGGCTTCACTCGCCAAAGTTCCCGCCCGAAACAACGAAACCCTGTCCAACCGACGCATCAACTCCATCATGAAGCCGCTGCGACAAATCCTCAACGAAGCCGCCGACCGATTCGAGTTTACGACGTCCTTTCGTGCCATCAAACCTCTGAAGATGAAACGCAGCGATGTGATGCCCTTCAGCCTCGAAGAGGTGCAGCGCATTCTGCAAACGGTGCGTGCCGACTACCGCAACTATTTCGCCGTGCGCTTCTTCACCGGCATGCGCACCGGTGAGGTCCATGGCCTGAAGTGGAAGTACGTCGATTTCGAACGTCGCCTCATCCTGGTCCGTGAGTCCATCGTCCTGAACGAAGAAGATGAGCTCAAAACCGATGGTTCGATGCGTGACATTCAGATGAACCAGATGGTCTATGACGCGTTGAAAGCCCAACGCCAGGCCAGTGACGAGTTCGCAACCTATGTGTTTGCCAATCGGCTGGGCAAGCCGCTGGACAACAAGAACTTCATTGACCGTGTCTGGGCTCCGCTGCTGCGCCACCTCGGGCTGGCGATCCGTCGGCCTTACCAGATGCGTCACACCGCAGCCACGTTGTGGTTGGCCAGTGGTGAAGCACCCGAATGGATTGCCCGTCAGTTGGGCCACAGCAGCACAGAGATGCTGTTTCGGGTGTATTCCCGCTATGTGCCGAACCTGACCCGCAAGGATGGTTCGGCCATGGACCGTTTGCTCAGCCAGCACATGGACATGGCGGCGATCAATCATGTGGCTGCAAACCGCAGGTTGTTGCCCGGTGCGACAGACATGGGCCATGAACACATGGCGCAAGCCTGAGGAGAACGACATGGCAGCCCATCACACACACTGGACAGTCCCTGCGATCCGTACCACTGGACCCAGCACCCCTGTGGTCACAACGAACCGGCTACCCAGGCCATCCGACTCGGATGACAACCATGATCATTCGAATATACAGCGCATCCTGCGATTGCGCAGCAACACGGACGACCGGGGAGTCCGTTGGCAGGCCACGGTCTGCGATGTCAAGGGCCTGAGGGACATCACCTGGTGGAGCGCATCTGACTCAATGTCGTTTCAATCGGGGCAATTGATTCGCACGCCTTCGTATGCCAACAGGGGGGCGAACCACATGCCGCTTCAGAAACTGCACGGGAACAGGTCTGGCGACGGGGTGTTTGAGGTGTCCTCGGTCACACACCTTTGGGAAGTGGACCCCGACATCAACCTGCTGGACACGGTGCCGCAGAGCTGGTTGCCTGGCTTGTCCAGCGACAGCCGCATGGGCAGGGCTGATGTGGGCGTGAAATGGGTGGAGCGGTTTCGGGTGTTGTGGACCCATCTGTCACGGCCCATGCGGGCCTGGTTCAATGCGCTGTTCTGGCACCACCCCCTGCGCTTGCATGCCTTCCTGTCTGCACCGGGTTCGATGAAGCATCACCACGCCAGGCAACATGGCCTGTTCGTCCACTCGGTGGACTGTGCATGGCGGGCACTGCGTCAGGCAGAGGGTGACGAGTGGGTCAATGTCGACGTGTTGCTCCTGTCAGCCTTGCTGCATGACGTGGGCAAAGCAGGGGAGTACGAGTGGAATGACCATTCCAAGCAGTGGTACCTGTCGGACCGTGGGGCACTGATGGGCCATCGAATGACGGGGATGGAGTGGATGGCGGCGGCCCGAGGCAGTCTGGCCGTATGTGACACGCCGGATGAGTACACGGCAATGGCGGTGTACCACGCGATCAACGCTAGCAATGCGCCGGACTGGGTGGGGTTACGTGCACCGCGAACACCGGAGGCGTTCTACCTGGCGAGCGTCGATGCCTTGTCGGGGCACTGTGATCTGGTTGACAGCCATGCTGTGACTCACCGCATCAGAGGTCAGTACCACCCTGCGTTCAGGGGCGGGGCGTACGTTTTCAATGGGCTTGGGCGTGGGGTTCAGTGAAATAGGTGTGAAAAAACATAGCGCTCAAATGTTTTAGCACGGCTTTTTGGGGTTGGATTATGCAAATAATCTTAATACGGCGGATTCAAAAGTGAAGTGC
>DDUQ01000135.1:9673-27640 GCA_002344885.1 Comamonadaceae bacterium UBA2334 | reverse complement strand
ACAGCCCGGCACCTTTTTGAGCCCTGAGCAAGCATGAAAGGCAAGCTGTCAGCGAATGCACAGAATTTGAATTCATAATTACAGATTCCTTCACCCCCTCCCCAACCCACTCGGAGACATCCCATGAGCAGAGAAGTAGTCGTCGTCAGCGGCGTGCGCACAGCCATCGGCACCTATGGCGGCAGCCTGAAAGACATTCCCACCACCGAACTCGCCGCACTGGTGGTGCGCGAGTCGCTGGCACGTGCAGGCGTGGACGGCAAAGACGTCGGTCACGTCGTTTTCGGCCATGTGGTCAACACGGAACCCAAGGACATGTACCTCAGCCGCGTGGCCGCCATCAACGGCGGTTGCAGCGAAGGCACCCCTGCCTACAACGTCAACCGCCTGTGCGGCTCGGGCCTGCAAGCCATTGTCAATGCCAGCCAGAGCATTCTGCTGGGCGACACCGATGTGGCCATCGGCGGTGGTGCAGAAAACATGAGCCGCGGCCCCTATGCCTCCCTGACCGCCCGTTGGGGTGCCCGCATGGGCGATGCCAAGATGGTGGACATGGTGGTGGGCGCGCTGCACGACCCGTTCCACACCATCCACATGGGCGTGACTGCCGAGAACGTGGCGGCCAAGTACGGCATCACCCGCGAAATGCAGGACGCCCTGGCCGTTGAAAGCCACAACCGCGCCGAGCGCGCCACGGCCGCAGGTTACTTCAAAGACCAGATCGTGCCCGTGATGCTCAAGAGCAAAAAAGGCGAAGTGGCCTACACGACTGACGAGCACTTCCGCGCCGGTGCCAAGCTGGAAGATTTTTCCAAACTCAAGCCTGTGTTCGTGAAAGAAAACGGCACCGTGACCGCGGGCAACGCGTCGGGCATCAACGACGCTGCCGCCGCCGTCGTGCTGATGGAAGGCCAGGCCGCCCAGGCACGTGGCCTGAAGCCACTGGCACGCCTCGTGGGCTATGCGCACACTGGCCTCGACCCCAAGATCATGGGCGTGGGCCCCATCTCTGCCACTCAAGCCGTGCTGAAAAAGACCGGCCTGACCGTCAACGACCTGGACGTGATCGAGGCCAACGAGGCCTTTGCCGCCCAAGCCTGCGCCGTGACCCGTGAACTGGGCCTGGACCCCGCCAAAGTCAACCCCAACGGCTCCGGCATTTCATTGGGTCACCCCATCGGGGCCACCGGTGCGCTGATCACCGTCAAGGCGCTGTACGAACTGCAACGCATCCAGGGCCGCTACGCCCTGGTGACCATGTGCATCGGCGGCGGCCAGGGTATTGCCGCTATATTCGAGAGGATGTAACCCACCGGAGGAGCCTCGTGAAAAAAGTACTCGTCGTCGACGATCAATACCCCATTCGCCGCATGGTGAGGTGGTCGGTTGAACATGCCGGGTTCGAAATGCACGAGGCTTCCAACGGTGAACAAGGCCTGGCCCTGGCATTGACCCTCCGACCCAGCCTGCTGCTGTTGGATGTGATGATGCCAGGCCGCTTCGACGGTCTGGAAGTGTGCCGCCAACTCAGGGCACGACCAGAAATGGCTCAGACCTGGATCGTGATGCTCTCAGGCAACGATGCGCCCCAAGACCGCGAAAAAGGCAAGCAGGTAGGTGCCAATGCCTACCTGGCCAAACCGTTCAAACCTGCTCAGCTGAGCAACCTGATCGAAAAACTCGTCAATGGCGGCCCGCCGCCGCCGTTCACGCCAGCAGATCGGCCCACCGCTTCGGCATCCGACGCGAACACGCCCGGTGCCTCTGCCGAACCCGCTTAAGCAGTCGCCAGTGGCGCTTGCCCGCAGCATGCGCGCCCTGAAAAGTCGCAAGCAACAGACAATCGCAAGCGGCAGCCTACCTGGCTGCCACACAGCCCTCAGACCGCTGCGGTGTCTTCCTGAAATCCCTTGGCCCGCAGCGTGACGACCAGCGTGTCGCGCCAGCCCAGCGCGTCAGCGTCTGCGGGTTGAATGGGTGTTGTCTCGTGGATGACCTGCTCGTCGTCAAGCAACAGCAATGACCAGGGCTCCGTCAGGGTGAACCGCTCGCCTTTGGGGCCATGGGCCTCGAACACACGGCTCTCACCACCCTTGATGCCTGTGCGGGCGACCATGAAGACCGCCACGTAATCCACACCGTCACGGTGTGCGCCCTCGGGCGTGGGGCGTCCGATGCCGCCTTGCGTGTCGATGCGGAACTGGTGCACCTCCACAAACCAGGGTTGCTCACCTTTGAGTGAAGATGCCAGTTGGCACAAACCACGCAACAGCGGATGCCAGGCCGGGCTGGCAACACAGGCGGCGTCCAACTCGCCAAACCAGCGCTGCATGCCGCCGTGCAGGGCGTTGTACTCCAGCGGTTGCCAGTGCGCGCGGTGTGGCACCTGGCGCACGGCATCGCCCTGAACCACGAACGACCCGTGGCGGCGCTTGCGGTATCGGCCCCCATCCTTCAGGAACTCGTCAGGCGGCAAATCGGACCAGAAAGGGGTCAAATCATCGAGCGCCGATGCTGACACGCCCAGCAGACGGCAGACCTCCGCAGCACCCACGATGGCAAAACCCTGGTCTTGGACGGCGTCACACACGTTCTGCGCCGGGGTCAGGTTGGGGGTAAACAGTGGGTTGGGCATGGGGTTGAGACAGAGAAACAGACAACAAAAACAAAAGGGATGGCACCTGTTCGGTGCGGGTGAGGGAGTCTAAGCGCGACGACGGGCCACAGCCTGAACACAAACTGAAAAAACAGACACAAATCTGTCCTGGATCAAAGTCTGTTCCTCGTTGCGGTGGCACAGTGGCCGCTGGCAACCGATCGGGTTGCCCCAGCTCCGAAGGAGATGCACATGACGCTGCTGACCTGGTCCGAAACCCTGACCCTGGGCTTCCCGCCCATGGATGACCTGCACAAAGAGTTTGTGGACCGCCTGTGCGATGTGGAACACAGCTCGGACACAGAGTTGCCGGGCGCCTGGGCCAACCTGGTTGCCTGCACCGAGCGGCTGTTCGAGCGTGAAAACGGCTGGATGCGCAGCAGCCAGTTCTCGTCAACCGACAACCACACCATCCAGCACCGTGTGGTGCTGAACATCATGCGCGAGGGCCTGGCCATGGCCCGTGCAGGCCAATCCGCTGAGGTGCATACCATGGCCACCGAGTTGGCAAGCTGGTTTGCCAAACACATCCAGTCACTCGACGCCGCACTGGCCCTGCACATGAGAACCAGCGGTCTGGCCGCCGACCCGCGCAACACCCTGCCGCATTGACCCTTCCTGATTGACCCTGCCGCGCCGGGCAACGGGCTGCATTCGGCTGCGTGGCGGTACCGTCACGGCGTCGCCGCTTTGACCCCCGAAGGCATTGCCAGATCGGATCGACAGGGAAAACCACAATGGTCATCCGAAGGGGCATGCCTATATTCGCCTGGATGTTCATCAAGGAGAGAAGGCTTGACCTCCCCAGTGCAATCCAGTGCGGCGCAGGCCGACATCCACCCGACCCAAACGGCCTTCCCTGCCCCGGCGAGCGACCCCGCCCTCACAGCCGCACCTGACGAAGCCTACCAACCCTATGTCGCGCCAGAACGCGCATCGATTTTCAGTCTGCAACTGGCTGACCTGAGTTTTGACGCCCCGATCACCTGGCTGAAAAAAGGTTGGCATGACTTTGCCCAACACCCCAAACCCGGCTTGTTTTATGGATTCGCTTTCTTTGCGATGGGACATGCGCTGTGGGCAGTGTTCAAGACAGCGCCAGCCTATGTGATGGCGCTGAGTGCCGGTTTTTTGCTGATGGGACCGTTCCTGTGCCTCGGCCTTTACCATGCCAGCCGCGCCATCGAACAAGGACAGCGACCCTCTCTCGCCGAATCGCTGTTGAGTTGGATGCCTACCAAAGGTGCCATGGGCATTTTTGCCGGCGTGCTGCTGATACTGGAGATGCTTTGGGGTCGGGCATCGCTGATCGTGTTTGCGGTCACCTTCAACACTGTGCCCTCGGCCGACAACACGATGGCCCAGTTGCTGGACCCCGAGAACATCGGCTTTCTGGTCACCTATGTCGCTGTGGGGGGGTGTTTGCCGGGTTGATATTTGTGTCCAGCGTGATCGCCATCCCGATGATCATGGACCGGCAAGTGGATGCCGTGTCAGCCGGGCTGACCAGCATCCGGGCCTGCGTGCAGAACCCTGGCGTGATGCTGCTGTGGGGCGCGCTCATCACCACAGTCATCGGTCTGAGCATGCTGCCCTACTTCGTCGGACTGCTGGTGGCCGGCCCGGTGGTGGGGCATGCGACCTGGCACGCCTACCGTGCCATCGTGCCAGACGCCCAGGACAAAATTAATGAACAAAAATAGCTATATCGCTTTTTATATATAGTACTAATGCTACTTTTTTTGATTTTCTCGATCCTGTAACACCCGCCACATGACCTTGCCGCTGCCACTCTTGGGCAGCACTTGCACAAATTCAACCGACCGGGGGCATTTGTAAACGGCCATGTTGTCGCGACACCAGGCCACCATGTCGGCCTCGGTCACACTGTCTTCCATGCCCGGGCGCAGCACCACCACCGCTTTCACACTCTGTCCGCGGTAGGCGTCGAGCGTGGCGATCACACAGGCTTCGGCCACGGCAGGGTGCCGGTACATCAGCGCCTCCACCTCTGCCGGCCAGACCTTGAAGCCACTGGCATTGATCATGCGCTTGAGGCGGTCAGTGAGGAAAAAGTACCCCTCATCGTCCACATGCCCCAAGTCTCCGGAGCGGAAAAACCGCTTGCCATCGAGCTCGAAAAACGCGTCCCGGGTGGCCTCTGGCCGCTGCCAGTAACCCTGGAACACCTCCGGCCCGTGGATGACGATCTCGCCCTGCTCTCCCGCAGGGAGTTCAGCCAATGTTTCAGGATCGACGATGCGGGCGTCGGTACTCAGGAAGGGCAACCCCAGACATTGCTGCCTGGGCGCATCGGGCGGGTTGCAGTGCGAAGGCGCAGCGGTTTCGGTCAGCCCGTAACCTTCGACATACCGCAGACCGTAGTTGTCCAACAGACGCTGCGCCACCGCCTGAGGCATGGCTGCACCCCCGCCGCCGATGTAGACCAGGCTGCTGAGGTCGTAATTGGCAAAATGCGGGCTGGCCAACAAGTCCATCACCATCGTGGGGATGTTGGTCCAGTGCGTCACCCGGTGATGTGAGATCAGCCTGCCGGCCAGGTCACGGTCCCAGCGGGGCATGACCACCATGGTGCCGCCACCGTACACCGACGCGTGTACACCGGACACCATGCCGGTGATGTGGAACATGGGCACCACCAGCAGCGAAACATTCTCTGCCGTGCCATTGCCCCACACGTTGGCAGCCACCGCGTTGTGCATGATGCTGGCATGTGGGTGCATGCAGCCTTTGGGTAAGCCAGTGGTGCCACTGGTGTAAGGCAACGCGGCCAGGTCGTGCGGTTGCGCCCGATGCAGCGGCACCGGGCTGGTGCACGCCAAGGCTTCGGCCCAGTCGCTGACGCTGACATCTGGTGCACCCGATGCCACGGCTTGGGCGCACACATCGTGTCGCGCGGCCCACCAGGCTATCCAACCCTCGGGCACGCCACGGCGCGCCAGATCGGCCGCTGGCTGCCCCCGATCGAAGTCAGGCAACATGTCGGTGTAGTGGGTGACCAGCAATCGGCTCAGCCGCTGTGCTGCAGGCAGTTGTGCGTTGGCGCTCAACAATTCGCCCGCCAGATCAGCGGACACGATGGCAAGTTTCACCCCCGGATCGGTGATGTAGTGCTGCAACTCGTTGGCACGGTTCATGGGGTTGACCGGTACCACCACCGCATTGGCTCGCAACACGGCAAAGTGCGCAACCACCCATTGCGGGCAGTTCTGCATCAGCAGGATGACCCGATCGCCTGCCTGCACACCCTGTGCATGAAGCCAGGCGGCGACACGTTCAGCCTGTGCCACCCACTGCGCATAGGTGAGGACGGCATCGAAGCACACCACGGCCGGTTTGTCGGGGTACCGCAACGCACTGACAGCCAGGTTGTGCCACAGCGACGTGGCAGGTGGCTCGATCGAGCGCGGCAAGCGAGCAGGCCAGTTCTTGGGACGGGGCAACCCCGTCGACAAGGCTGGAGATGGGATTTCGGTACCGACCATGTTCATGCGGACATCCTTCCAAAGCACGCCAAAGCGCGTCACAAAAACGCTTGGCAGGCTATCCCTTCGACACGGCCCGCGCAAGCGAGCGAATGTCCCGGACGGGACGAAAAGGGCAGTTTCTGACAATTTACTGACACACACCAGCCTTGGGCACGGTATGTGCATGCGAATAACTGACCGTCATGCTGATGACAGTTGGCATGCAATCCGTGCATACAACCCGCGCGTAAACCCCGATGTTGAGGCGTTCATGCTTGGGTACAGTGCCGCAGCAGGCAAGACGCTGTTCCAAACGCACGTCAAACCGTTTCATTCCCCAACATGGAGAGATTTTTCATGGCTATTTCGACTTTCAAGTTGGCCGCTCTGGCCGTTGCTGCAGTGGGTACGCTGGCCGCTGCACCCGCGATGGCAGGCAAAACACTGGACGCGATCAAGGCACGCGGCCAGATCGTCTGCGGCGTGAACACTGGCCTGGCCGGTTTCTCTGCTGCCGATTCAAACGGCAAGTGGACAGGTCTGGACGTGGACATCTGCCGCGCTGTGGCGGCTGCCACGCTGGGCGACGCCGAAAAGGTCAAGTACGTCCCCCTGAACGCCCAGCAACGTTTCACAGCCCTGCAGTCTGGCGAGGTGGATGTGCTGTCGCGCAACACCACGTTCACGCTGAACCGCGATGCATC
This sequence comes from Comamonadaceae bacterium UBA2334, assembly GCA_002344885.1. GTDB lineage: Bacteria > Pseudomonadota > Gammaproteobacteria > Burkholderiales > Burkholderiaceae_C > UBA2334. The sequence continues at coordinate 20,792 of DDUQ01000135.1, read as the reverse complement.
GCTGGGCCTGCACATGACAGCTGTCACGTACTACGATGGCCAAGGCTTCATGGTACCCGCCAAGAGCAAAATCAAGAGCGCCAAACAGCTCAAGGGTCAGACCGTGTGTGTGCAGTCCGGCACCACCACGGAAAAGAACATGACCGACTACTCCAAGGCCAACAAGCTTGACCTGAAGCCCGTCGTGTTCGAAAAGGTCGAGGCCGCCACCGGTGCCTACTTCTCGGGCCGCTGCGTGGCCTATACCACAGACGCATCAGGCCTGGCCTCGGTACGCAACAAGGAAGCCAAGAACCCGGCTGACCACGTGATCCTGCCTGAGCTGATTTCGAAAGAACCCCTTGGCCCCATGGTTCGCCGTGGTGATGACGAGTGGTTTGCCATCGTCAAATGGGTGATTTACGGTCTGGTCGAGGCCGAGGAATATGGCATCACGCAAGACAACGTGCTGGCCGAAAAGGCCAAGAGCACCGACCCCGTGGTACAGCGCATCCTGGGTGCCACCGAAGACACCGGCAAGCTGCTGGGCCTGGATCGCGACTGGATGGTTCGCGCCATCCAGGCCACCGGCAACTATGGCGAGATCTTCGAGCGCAACGTGGGCCCGAAATCCGCCCTGGCATTGCCCCGGGCACTCAACAACCAGTGGAAGAACGGCGGCCTGATGTACGCCTTCCCTGTCCGCTGATAGCCCTCGTCTGAACAAAACCGTTCGCGCCCCAAAGGCCGAACGGTTTTTTTTGATGCCAGTCGTTTGGAGTTGATGACACATGACAACCTCCACCCCCCCAAAAAAGAACAATTGGTCGTGGCGAAGCCAGGCCTTTCGCGGTCTGATCTACCAGGTCATTGCCATCGTGGTCATCGGTCTGGCCGGCTGGTTTCTGGTGCACAACACGCTAGAGAACATGCGCATCCGTGGCATCCAGAGCGGTTTCGACTTTCTCACCCAGCCTGCCGGCTTCGACATTGGCGAGAGCCTGTACCCGTTCGATTCTGGCGAGCACTACTGGGCTGCCTTCCTGGTGGGGCTGACCAACACCTTGCGGGTGGCCATCATCGGCATCGTCATCACCACCGTGCTGGGCACGTTGCTGGGCATCGGACGGTTCTCGCGGAACGCGCTGGTGCGTGGGCTGTGCTCTGCGTACGTGGAGTTTTTCCGCAATGTGCCCGTGCTGCTGCAACTGCTGATGTGGTACCTATTGTTCACCGAAATGCTGCCTGCAAGTTACGAAGCCTGGCAGGTCGGCAACTTTTACCTGAGCAAAGGCGGCCTGATTTTCCCGGTTCCTGTTTGGGCCGCCGGACATGCATGGGCGCTTGCAGGACTGGTGGCCGGTCTGCTACTGGCATGGGTCTACCGCAAATGGGCGTTCACACAGTTTGAGGCCACCGGCCAACTGCGCAGCATGTTCTGGGCACCCGTTGCCATCGTCAGCGCCATGGCTGTGCTGGGGTGGGTGCTGGGCGGTGCCCCCACCGAGATGAACACGCCCAGCAAGGGGGATTTTGCCATCGAGAATGGGGGTGCCCTCACGCCCGAATTCCTGGCCGTGCTGCTGGGGCTGTCGATTTACACGGCTGCGTTTGTGGCCGAAGTGGTGCGTGCGGGCATACAGTCGGTCTCCCGTGGCCAGGCCGAAGCCGCCGCCGCACTGGGGTTGTCCAAAGGGCAGGAAATGCGGCTGGTCATGCTGCCCCAGGCCTTGCGGGTCATCATCCCGCCGATGACCAACCAGTACCTGAACCTGACCAAAAACTCGTCCCTTGCCGTGGCCATCGGCTACCCCGACGTGGTGTCGATTGCCAACACGGCACTCAATCAAACAGGCCGCGCCGTGGAGTGCATTGCCATCGTGATGCTGGTGTACCTGACCACCTCGCTCAGCACCTCGCTGCTGATGAACTGGTACAACGACCGTGCGGCCATCAAGGAACGCTGAGACCAGCTCCCCGGAGATCAGAGCCATGACTGCCAAGACTTTTGAACCCATTGCGCCCCGCCCCGCCCCGGTGCGAACCGACGGCCCCGTGGCCTGGGCCAAGCAAAACCTGTTTGCCGACTGGAAAACCAGCGCTGGCACGCTGATGATCCTCGGCCTGCTCCTGTGGTGGGCTCCGCAATTTTTCAACTGGGCCGTGGTGAATGCCATGTGGCGCCCGGACGCCGAAGCCTGCCGTGCAGATGGCATCGGTGCGTGCTGGGGCGTGGTGGCAGAAAAGTACCGCCTCATCATCTTCGGACGCTACCCGTTCGACGAACAATGGCGTCCACTGGTGGCCACGTGCCTGATGGTGGGCCTGCTGGTCATCAGTTGCATCCGGTACTGCTGGAAGCCCTGGCTGCCCGTGGTCTGTGTCGCGGTGCTGGCTGCCTTCTTCACGCTGATGTACGGTGACACCATGGGCCTGACCAAGGTGGAAACCGACCGGTGGGGCGGCTTGCCCCTGACCATCTTGCTGGCGAGCCTGTCCATCGTGATGGCCTTTCCGATCGCATTGGTGGTGGCATTGGGCAGGCGCTCCAACCTGCCGGCCATCCGCTCGTTCTGCACCATTTACGTGGAACTGATTCGGGGAGTACCCCTCATTTCGGTGCTGTTCATGGCATCGTTCATGTTCCCCCTGTTCATGCCGCAGGGACTGACCATCGACGTGCTCATCCGCGTGCTGGTGGGCATCACGCTGTTTGCTGCGGCCTACATGGCCGAGGTGATTCGCGGAGGTTTGCAGGCCATTCCCAAGGGTCAGATCGAGGCTGCTGCCACGCTGGGGCTGAGCTACTGGCAGACGCAGTTCAAGATTGTGCTGCCTCAAGCGTTGGCCATGGTGGTGCCGGGCATCATGAACAACTTCATTGCCATCTTCAAGGACACTTCGCTGGTCACCATCGTCAGCCTGTACGAACTGACGGGCGCGCTGGGCCTGGCACTGAACTCCGATGCCGACTGGCGCCCGTACAAGATTGAAGGCTATTTGTTCATCGCCATGATCTACTTCGGCTTCTGTTTTGCCATGTCACGGTACAGCCTGTGGGTGGAAAAACAGGTCAATAAAAGCAAGCTGCGCTGATCTGGCATAGGTTTTCAGCTACACATATTGGGAATACAACATGACTGAACCCATCATCACTTTCGAGAAGGTCAACAAGTGGTACGGCAACAACTTCCATGTGCTGCGCGACATTGACCTCTCCGTGGCCAAGGGTGAACGCATCGTGGTGTGCGGCCCGTCCGGCTCGGGCAAATCGACCATGATCCGCTGCATCAACCGCCTGGAGGAGCACCAGCAAGGTCGGTTGGTGGTCGATGGCACCGAGTTGACCGACGACGTAAAAGCCATCGACCAGGTCCGCAAGGAAGTGGGCATGGTGTTCCAGCAGTTCAACCTGTTCCCGCACCTGACCGTGCTGGAGAACCTGACGCTGTCGCCTATCTGGGTGGGCAAGATGCCCAAGAAGGAAGCTGAAGAACGTGCGATGGCACAGCTCAAACGCGTGCGCATTGCGGAACAGGCCGGCAAGTACCCGCTGCAGTTGTCAGGCGGTCAGCAGCAACGGGTGGCGATTGCCCGTGCGTTGTGCCTGAAACCCAAGATCATGCTGTTTGACGAGCCCACGTCGGCATTGGATCCTGAAATGATCAAAGAGGTGCTGGACGTCATGGTCGAAATGGCCAGCCAGGGCATCACCATGATCTGCGTGACCCACGAAATGGGCTTTGCCAAAGCGGTGGCCGACCGGGTGATCTTCATGGACCAGGGGCAGATCGTGGAGCAGAACACACCGCACGAATTCTTCAACCACCCACAGAACGAACGCAGCCGCGACTTCCTGTCCAAAATTCTGGGGCACTGATGGCACAGCCCGAAGCACCAGCCGTCCCCGTTGCACCCGCCGCATCTGCAATACCTGGCGTGTCTGTCGCCACTGGTGAGCTGACACACCTGCTGAAATTGCTCGACAACTGGCAACAGACACCTGCCGATGTGCGGGCCCTGTCAACCTGGCTGCATTCGGGTTGCCCCGCCTTGCGCACCCACTTGCCGCCCCGATACATGACCGTGTTGCAGGACGTGGTGGGCAGGCTGGAGTCCAGTGCCCTGTTTGCCGAGGAGAGCTGCTCGTTCAGCCAGCGCGACCTCCTCGACAGCCTGCGCACTTGGGCCAACAAAGCAGCCAGCGCGCTGGCATGACCCGGGTGCTGTCTGCCGCGGCCTGCAAAGGCTACCCCTCCTGGGCACCGCCCATGCCAGCGTCGGCTGTCGGCCAACAAGGTTGGCATGTGCTGCAAGACGATTGGCCCCTCCCCAGCGCCACGCTGAAACGCGCTGCCCTGGCCCACAACCTGGGGTGGATGCAGCAGTTGGTCAACCGTGCCGGCGTGGATTTGGCCCCGCACGGCAAAACCACGCTCTCGCCGGAACTGTTCCAGATGCAGTTGGCGCAGGGCGCATGGGGCATCACGTTTGCCAGCGTCGCTCAGCTGGCGTTCGGTGTCGCGGCGGGTGTGCAACGCGCCATCATTGCAAACCAGGTGCTGCTGGCGCATGACCTGACCTGGCTCGCAAAGTTGCGCCAGGCGCACACGGCCCTGCAAGCACCGTTTTTGCTCGACTCCATTGAACAACTGGCCGCCATCGAAAGCCACTGGGCCCGCATCCCGCCTGAGAACCAGCGCACGGTTCCGCCCTTCGACGTCCTGGTCGAGTTGGGCATGCAATCGGGCCGCACGGGTTGCCGCACCCTGGAACAGGCGCTGGTCCTGGCGCACGCCGCACACGCCAGCCCGGCGGTGCGACTGGTGGGGGTAGAGTGCTATGAGGGCCTGTGGGCCAAGGGTGACCATGTTGCAGACACGACCCTGGTCAACGGTTTGCTCCAGACCGTCCACGTGCTGACACACGCCTGCGACGCGGCAGGGCTGTTCGCCGACACGCCGGAAGTGCTGGTAACGTCGGGTGGATCAGCCGTTTATGACCTGGTGGCCGACCGACTGAAACCCACCCTCTCCAAACCCGTCAGAGGTTTGCTGCGTTCGGGTTGCTACATCACCCACGACGATGGGTTTTACAAACGCCTGGGGCATCTGGCCTGCGAGCGGTTGACGCAAACGGTTCCGGCCCACGAATGGCCCGACTGTGGCAGCGGCTTGCGGGCTGCCCTGGAAGTCTGGTGCGTGGTGCAGTCCCGGCCCGAGCCCCACCTGGCCATCCTGAACGCGGGCAAACGCGACCTGTCGTTCGACATGGGTGCCCCCGTGCCGGTGCGGTGGTGCCCAGCTGGCCTGCGCACACCCGAGGCCGCACCACCTGAGTGGCGCGTTGTGCAACTGAATGACCAGCACGCTTACCTCGACATGGGCAGCAGCGGTGCCTCTTCGTCCCAGCTCGTGCCCGGCGACCGCGTGGCGCTGGGCATCTCGCATCCCTGCACGACGTTTGACAAATGGCCGTGGATGCCGCTCGTGTCTGACACGGGCGACGTGACCGGTGCCATCACCACCGGTTTTTGAATCAATCGCCTTCGTCAGGACAGAGGTGGCAACAGATCGGGGTAAACGGTGGTGTGCCCCTCTGGCGCAGGTTGACGGGCGCTGTTGCGCGTGGCGACGTCGAGCACCTGACTCAGCGCGTCGTCAACCACACTGTTGGCTGCGACCAACTTGATGCGAGACGAGCGGTAGAGGTCCTCGAATGCGCGCCGGCTCATGGAACTGGTCCGTCCACCCTGACTGCCAAACAGGTACATGAGACCGTGGGGACTTTTCCAGGCCAGTTGCAAGCGGACCCACTCGCCTGACACACGGGCCAGATCGACCCAAGCACCCATCTCCAGCTCGGGCACCTCGTCGATGGGAAGCTCATCGTCCAGCAACAACACATCAACCCGCACACCTTTGCGTTTGACCGCTGAGGACCCGCCCGATGCGGGATATTCGCTGTCCATGAAACCCGAATCTTCGGCCTCGGACGGTTTCACCCAGGGACGTTGCGCATCGCTCCCTGAACCGGAGTCCACAAACGAGCCGGCATGTTCTGCTGCGTTTCCTGTCGGATCCGCTGCCGGATCAAGCCGGGCATCGCCCAGTGCCCGATGCGCCACCTCACCGTCCGGCTCCGAACGGAGAGCTTGGGCGTGCAAGCCCATCAGGGTGCTGATGAACTGGCTGGACGCCGCGCCGTTGTAACCGATGGTTTGCAGCCCCTCCCGCAGGGTGCGCAGCATCCCGGGAATGACCCTTGCGAGCCGGGCGCGGTTGCGCCGGGCCGCATCGACCCGGCTGCTCCAGATCAGGTCCGAAACCACACCCAGGTAACGCATGTCGGCTGGCATGCGCGCTTTTACATCAACTTTTCCATCAGCTTTTGCACCGGCTTTCTCGGTGCCACGGTCAGGCTCCAGTTGGGCCTGGGCAATCACCTGCGCCCAAGGCCCTTTCAGGAATTTGCGCACCGCCTTGTCGGCCAGTTCGAAATCGCGTCGCAAAGACAGCTCTTTGGCCACCCGATCGGCCACCAGGAAACGCTGCTCGGCCTGCATCAGGTGGGCCACCGCCCGCCCTTTTTCCAGGTTTTGCGCACCCTGCTCGTCTGGCCCGGTATCGGCAGCAGCGACGACGTCCAGCGCGGTTTCAAACAGCGAACCCAAGCGCACGTCTGTGCGTGCCAGCAGAGGCACCAGATCTTCCAGCCTGGCCCGGAACGCGGCGAATCCGGGCGCACTTTCCTGGCTGAATCCGAGGCTGCGGTGGGTGATTTCGTCCAGCAACTTGCGCGCCGGGTTCTGTCGGTCCACAAAAAACCGTGGTTCGTCCCGTGCAATCCGCAGCAAGGCCGGCTGAAGCTGCTGCAACACGCCACGCACAGGTGGCAGCAGCCGGGCATCTTGCGCCATGCCGGTCAGCATCAGGGTCACCACCTCACTGGCCAAGGCCTGCAACGGGGAGCCTGCTTCTGGCGAAGTGGATGCGTCCACAGCCTTCGTATTCGGTTGGGCACCCCTGCGCTTGCTGGCTTCGGCCGCCGGTGGCAGGTAGGTGGCCGGGAAATCGATCATGGGCACCGCAGCAGGTGGGGGTGGAGGCGGTACCTGTCCCGCTGACGGCTGCGGCAAAGTCCCTGCACCGCTGACAAGCAAATCATGCAAATGGTCGAGCGTCAGGAAACCCGATGCCCCTGCGTCGCCACCCACATCCAGGACCTGCTGCGGAGCAGCATGGTGCACCTCTGCGAGGCCCGGCGGACGGTGATGCCCACCACTGCCCGAACGCGATACCGTGGCCGCCACAGGTGCATGCACCACCTTGTAATCAGCGGGTTTGATGCCGAGTTGCAACAGCACGCCGATCAGTGTCTGGTACAGCACCTGCAATTCCTGCCCCAGCAACTCGGTGCCATGCGTCAGCCAGAGGGCACGCACAGCTTTGTCGCGTGTCGTGCTCTCCATGGTGATGCGCAAGGCCTTGATGGCCACGTCGGGCCGCAGGGGATTGTGTTCGGGACGGTTGGCGGACAAGCCCTGTGCACGGCTGAGCAACGCGCTCAATTCGGTCAAGGCGTCGCCAGCCGCACCCTGAACAGCCTGCTCCAGTCTGGCCACTTGAACCGTGGCCTGTATCTGGAAGTCATCCATGAGTTCGAGCTCGTCGAAGCTGATGCTGTCGAGCGATCGCTTGGGTGCGCCGGTTTGGCCGGGATGACGCAACGCCTCGGTCACCGCATCCGACCACGCTTGCACCCACCGGTCTGCGAACGAGTCTCTCGCCTGCGACAACTGCTGTACGGCACGGGAGAAATCAGCGCGCTGGGCAGGGCCGACCGCCCATGACTCCTGCTGACGCAACACCTCGAGCACGCCAGCCGTCCAGCGACCGATCAGGCTGCGGGACTCGTCCATCGCCCGACTGAGACAAGCCTTCAGCGCGGGAGATGCCCCCCCCCTGGCCAAGCCTTCACCCGATTTCTGATGACTCAAAACACCCTCCGTTTACACACTTATTGATAGCTGATAATGTATATCAAACAAGCGCTGAGTCACAAAAACCACAAAAATTCAAGCAGATGGGGTCACGGCGTGGCCAGCAACCGCTTCCAGCCCTCCGGGCCCAGCTTGCGTAACACGTCAATGTTGCGTTCGTAAATCACATCGGTGTCGCCAAAGGAATCGATGGCCTTGCCCAGGCTCTCTTCGCGAATCAGGTGCAGCGTCGGGTACGGTGACCGGTTGGTGAAGTGGCTCATGTCACCCTCCGGCTCGCCCTCGAACACAAACTGTGGGTGAAACGGCGCGATCTGCACCACACCCTCCAGCTCGTGCTCCGCCAACACTTCGTCGGCCACGTTCAGGAAATCGTTGAACACGAAAAAGTCGGGGAACAACGTGGGGTGCACCAGCAGCGTGGTGTCCACCTCCTCGCCCGGCGTGTTCTTCAGCAGCTCGAGTTCCCTGTCCAGATCATCCAGGAAACCGTCAATGTGCCGAGCCTGACTCACCACCAGCCGTACCTGGTTCTTGACATACACCGCTTTGGCGAACGGGCACAGATTCAGCCCGATGACAGCTTCCTCCAGCCAGCGGCGCGTCGCCGCCAGCACCTCGTCTTCAGTGGTCACAGGTACCTCCGTCAAAAGCTGACACACCGCAGGCATGGGTGCCACGCAAACACCCAGCAGCAAGCCAACGGGCCGCCATCACTTCAACGACTTGAAGCGTGCACGCTTGGGCCTTGCACCCTCTTCACCCAGACGCTTCTTCTTGTCTTCTTCGTACTCGGTGAAGTTGCCGTCGAAGAACTTCCATTGCGAGTCACCTTCGTACGCCAGGATGTGGGTACAGATGCGGTCGAGGAACCAGCGGTCGTGGGAAATGACCATGGCGCTACCGGCAAACTCCAGCAGCGCCTCTTCCAGCGCACGCAGGGTTTCCACGTCCAGGTCGTTGGAGGGCTCGTCCAGCATCAGCACGTTGCCGCCCTGTGCCAGTGTTTTCGCCAGGTGCAAACGGCCGCGCTCACCGCCCGACAGACTGCCCACCAGTTTCTGCTGGTCGTTGCCCTTGAAGTTGAAGCGGCCAATGTAGGCACGGCTGGGCATCACGAACTTGCCCACCGTGATGTTGTCGAGTCCGCCGGACACGTCTTCCCAGACGGTCTTGCTGCCATCCAGGCTTTCACGGCTCTGATCTACAAACGCCAGCTTGGCGGTCTGGCCGATGGTGATGCTGCCACTGTCCGGCTTTTCCACGCCCTGGATCATGCGGAAGAGGGTCGACTTGCCCGCACCGTTGGGGCCGATGATGCCGATGATGGCACCCGCTGGCACGGCAAAACTCAGGTTGTCGATCAGCAGGCGGTCGCCGAACGATTTGGTGACGTTGTTGAACTCGATGACCTGAGCCCCCAGACGCTCCGCGACAGGAATGAAAATTTCATTCGTCTCGTTGCGCTTCTGGTAGTCGACATCGCTCAACTCCTCGAAACGCGCCAGACGCGCCTTGCTCTTGGCCTGGCGGCCCTTGGCATTCGAGCGCACCCACTTCAATTCCTCCTTCATGGCCTTCATGCGGGCGTCTTCGGTCTTCTGTTCAGTCTCCAGACGACGCTCTTTCTGGTCCAGCCAGTCGGTGTAATTGCCCTTGTAGGGAATGCCTTGGCCACGGTCCAGTTCCAGAATCCACTCGGCCGCGTTGTCCAGGAAATAACGGTCATGGGTAATGGCCACCACCGTGCCGGAGAAGCGCTGCAAAAACTGCTCGAGCCAGTGCACGCTTTCGGCGTCCAGGTGGTTGGTCGGCTCGTCGAGCAACAACATGTCGGGTTTTGACAACAGCAGCCGGCACAGCGCAACACGGCGCTTTTCACCACCCGACAGGTTCTTGATCGTGGCCTCCCAGGGCGGCAGGTTCAACGCATCGGCGGCCAGTTCCAACTGCAAATCGGCATTTTCAGAGCCCGATGCGGCGATGATGGCCTCCAGTTCTGCCTGCTCGGCCGCCAGCGCATCGAAGTCGGCGTCGGGCTCCGCGTAGGCGGCGTACACCTCTTCCAGCCGCTGTTTGGCGGCCAGCGCACCACCGATACCCTCTTCCACAGCCTGGCGCACGGTCTGCTCGGGCGCCAGTTGCGGCTCCTGGGGCAGGTACCCGATCTTGATGCCGGGCATGGGGATGGCCTCGCCCTCGATCTCCTTGTCAACCCCCGCCATGATTTTGAGCAGGGTCGACTTGCCCGAACCGTTCAGGCCCAACACGCCAATCTTGGCTCCAGGGAAGAAACTGAGGGAAATGTTCTTCAGGATCTGGCGCTTGGGTGGCACCGTTTTGCACACCCGGTTCATGGAAAAAACATACTGGGCCATGGAGACTCTCTTTCTGAAATACGGGGAACACCTCGCAACACGCAAAATGTCCAAACCCCGAATTATCCGCGCATGCGACAATACAGCCCGTCATGCGTCACAGTCGGCGCACTGACCGGCACACTGCCGGGGAGCACAGCGCGCCACCTGCCACAGGTCAGCGGGCACTCCCGAACACCAACTGCAGGCCCCAGACTGACCGTCCCCCGACGAAAGCGGATGGCACGGGCATGCTCCCAGCACCCCGGACGGGTGCCAATAAAAATGACATTTGACGAACTGAACCTGGCTGCGGCCATCCTGCAAGCTGTGCGCGAAGAGGGATACGAGACACCCACGCCCATACAGGCGCAGGCCATTCCGGCTGTGCTGGCCGGCCATGACCTGCTGGCCGGTGCACAGACCGGCACCGGCAAGACCGCAGCGTTCACCCTGCCCATGCTGCACAGGCTTTCGCAGTCAACGGGCGGCACCGGCAAGCTGGGTGGCAAGGCCATTCGCGCCCTGGTGCTCACACCCACACGGGAGCTGGCTGCGCAGGTCGAGGACTCGGTCAAAACCTATGGGAAGTACCTGACGCTCACGTCAGGTGTGATCTTCGGCGGCGTGGGCATGAACCCGCAGATCAACATGCTGAAAAAGGGCGTCGACATCCTGGTGGCCACACCGGGTCGCCTGCTCGATCTGGCACAGCAGGGTTTTCTGGACCTCTCTCAGGTTGAAGTGCTCGTGCTGGACGAAGCCGACCGCATGCTGGACA
>DDUQ01000135.1:0-9463 GCA_002344885.1 Comamonadaceae bacterium UBA2334 | reverse complement strand
CCGCATGCTGGACATGGGATTCATCCATGACGTGAAGAAAGTGCTGGCCATGGTGCCTGCACAGAAGCAGAGTCTGCTGTTCTCCGCGACGTTCAGCGACGAAATCAGGGACCTGGCCAACGGCCTGCTGCGCGATCCGCAAAGCATTCAGGTCACCCCGCGCAACACCACGGTTCAGCGCATCTCCCAGGTCATCCACCCGGTGGGGCGTGGCAAAAAGAAGGCCGTGCTGGTTCACATCATCAACGAGCACAACTGGAGCCAGGTGCTGGTGTTCACCCGCACCAAGTTCGGTGCCAACAACGTGGCCGAATACCTGTGCAAGAACGGCATCAACGCCATGGCGCTGCACGGCAACAAGAGCCAGGCTGCCCGGACGCAGGCGCTTGCCGGTTTCAAGAGTGGCGAAATCCGTGCGCTGGTGGCCACCGACATCGCTGCGCGTGGCATCGACATCGACGATCTGCCGCACGTGGTGAACTATGAAATCCCGAACATCAGCGAAGACTATGTGCACCGGATCGGACGCACGGGCCGCGCCGGGGCCAGTGGCGAGGCGGTCAACCTGGTCTGCATGGACGAAGAGGGCTTCATGCAGGACATCGAGCGTTTCACCAAGCAGCGCATTGAGGTCAAGGTCATCGACGGCTTCGGCCCTGAACCCGGTGAAAAGGCCGAGCCCATTGCCATGGGTCGGCAGACCATCTGGGGCGGGCTGGGTAAGCCGCCCAGCCGTGAGGTGATGGCCGCCGCTGCCAAGGCTGCGCGCACTGAAATGCTGCAGCGCGTGCGTGAACGCAAAGCCAATGAACAGGGCGCAAAAGGCAGTGGCCGTCATCAGGGTGGATCGCAAGCTCAGTCATCCGGAGAAATCCCGCCCGACGGTCAGCTGGCGCAAGCGCCCCGCGAAGGTTCACGCGAAGGATCCCGTGATGGCCAGCGCGATGGTCGCCCGCCACGCCGTGACCGCGACCGCCGTCAACGCAGCGGCCAGGGTCGCAACGGTCAGGGCAACGGTGGCGGACACCCGCGCGCACAACCCCCACGCGAGGCCTCGGGTCAACCCAATCAGCCGCGTCACGAACGCGCCAACCGTGGCCCTCGCGATGACAACGATGACGGTTACGAACGTCAGCCCGGCCCCAACGCCCACCTGGGCAGCATGCGCATCCGTGAACCCCGGTTCAAACCATCCAATGGCGGCCAGCCAGACCCGTTGCGCACCAGCATCGATTCACTCGGCGGACGCGGCGGCAACCGCAACCGTGGTGGCGGCGGCGGTGGACGCGGTGGTCAACGTGGCGACAAAGGAGGCCCTGCCGATCCGCTCAGGACCTCATTCGGCCGCCTTCGCTGAACACCCGTTCTGAAACAGGCCGGTCACTCAAGAGCCTCTGGCGGAAATGCCAGGGGCTTTTTTGTGGATGGAGGTATCAGCCTCTCACGAATGCAGTCACCAACGGCTCATCACCCAGCTGCCGGCTGCAATGGCCATGCACAGCCGGGTCAAACACCGCCCCTACTGGCAACGTGTCGTTCGAGTAGAAATGCTCGCCTGGGCCAAAAACCCGGCGCGTGCCGTCCTGCAAACCAATCTCCATCTGGCCCTGCAGCACAAACAACCATTGCGGGGTGGTGGTGCAATGAAACTCGCTGCGAAAGCCCACCGGGCTGCGCCTGAGCTGCAATCCGCCGCTGGGCATGCACGCCGACAAGCGCGCAGCAGGCGATCCCTCGGTCAAAGCAATCTGCCGTTCGGCAAAACGGGCCCGGCCATCGCTGTCGGTGTACAGCACCACCTGGGTGAAAACATCATGGGTGTCGTTCAAGGTCATCGTCCTGGGTATTGAGGGAAGTATCGGGCGGCGCATAGAGCAAGGCCAGACAGGTGTCCAGCAAGGCATGCAGCGCCACCACATTGTCAACGCCCAGCCGCTGGTTGATGGCCAGTTGGGCACTCAGCCACTGGCGTTGGGCGTCTGCCCGCAACGCAACACCGGCCTCGGTGGCCACCACCAAGTGCCCTCTGTCATCTTCGCCTGGACAGGTGGTGACCCACCCTGCATCGATCAGCGGCTTCAGGTTGCGAGACAGCGTGGACGGTGCCAGCTTCATGGTGTACGCCAGCGTGACGGGGCGAATCGGCCCCATTTTGACGACATGCGACAACAGCGAGTACTGCGTGCCTTTCAGACCGCTGGCCCCCACCACTGCATCGAAATGGGATCCCACGGCTCGCGTCAGCTGCCGCAGCTTCATGTTGGTACAGCCCTGTGGCTTACCCGGCACATGTCTACCTGTGACAGGCTCAATTTGGTCTGGTGTCACCGGTGCATCAGTCATGAACTTGATTGTATCTACAATCATTGCATATACAACACATGCCCAACCGCCATGACTCAAGCATCTCATCAAGACACCCTCCACGCCTGGCTGCAGGCTGAAGCGGACACACTGGAACGGCTGTCCAAAGGCCCCGGACCTGGCGTGGCCACCCGCGCTCAACTGGCAGGCAAAAACGGGCTGCAAACCATGCAGGCCATGCTGGCCGGGGAGTTGCCCTATGCGGCTATTGCCCGCACCTTGGATTTCTGCCTGATCGAAGTTGGCGAGGGTCGCGCTGTTTTTCAGGGCACACCGGGCAGCCAACACTTCAACCCCATGGGCACCGTACACGGTGGCTGGTTTGCCACCCTGCTCGACTCCGCCCTCGGCTGTGCCGTGCACACCCTGATGCCGGAGGGTCGTGCCTACACCACCGCAGAGTTGAGCGTCAACATTGTTCGCGCACTCACGCCCGATGTGAAGCGGGTGCGCGCCGTTGGCTCCGTGGTGCACTGCGGGCGCCAATTGGCCACGGCAGATGCCAGGCTGGTCGGCCCAGACGGCAAGCTGTACGCCCACGCCACCACCACCTGTCTGGTGTTTGACGTTGCGGCAAAATCTGGGGCATGAGACTACTTCACACCATGTTGCGGGTGGGTGACCTGCAGCGATCCATCGATTACTACACCCGCGTGCTCGGCATGAACCTGTTGCGCATGTCCGAGAACACCGAATACCGCTACACGCTGGCTTTCGTCGGCTTTGGCAGCAATCCGGACCATGCCGAAATCGAACTGACCTTCAACTGGGACACCACCAGCTACGACATGGGAACTGCCTACGGCCACATCGCCCTCGGTGTGCCCGATGTGGCTGCGGCCTGCAACCGCATCCGCCAGGCAGGCGGGCAGATCACCCGGGAACCCGGCCCGGTCAAGGGTGGCAAGTCGGTCATTGCATTCGTGGCAGACCCCGACGGTTACAAGATCGAGCTGATCCAGCGCCCGGAATACGCCCATTGAACCCGCGAAGCGGTGTCGCCGCCGCGCCCGCGCGGTGCGGCCACAGCATGTACCAGCAAGTGGAGCGCGAGTGGGCGCGCAGCGGCGAGGACCTGTGGGTGTTCGCCTACGCATCCCTCATCTGGCGCCCGGAGGAGCCGGTGGCCGAATCTCACTTTGCCACCGTACACGGCTTTCACCGTGCACTGCACATGTGGAGCCGGGTCAACCGAGGCACACCTGAAGAGCCGGGCCTGGTTTTCGCGTTGCTGACCGGTGGCAGTTGCCGGGGCATGGTGCAACGCGTGGCCCGTGCCGACGTCCCCGCCTACCTGCCCAAACTGTGGGCGCGTGAAATGCCCAACCCGGTTTACGACCCCAAATGGGTCAACGCCCGAACTGCTCAAGGGACCGTTCGGGCGCTCGCATTCACCCTGTCACGACGGAGCCCGAACTACACCGGGCTTTTGTCGCCTGAACGCTACCGCCGCATCTTCAGCTGTTCGGCCGGGCGCTACGGCACCACACTGGCCTATGCACGCGAGACCTACGAACACCTGCGCGAGCTGGGCATACACGACCGGGCACTGGCAGCGTTGCTGTCGCATGCACCTGAAGCCTGCACCCCCTGAAACGTCCAGAACCTCACTTCAGCCTCACCAGCCAACCTGCCATGAACATTGCCGACCTGCGAAAAAGCTACGAAAAAGCAGAACTGAGCGAAGCAGACTCACACGCCCTCCCCATCGACCAGTTTGACCAGTGGCTCAAAGAAGCCATTCACAGCGAAGTGCCCGAGCCCAACGCCATGACACTGGCCACCGTGGCGAGCGACCTGCGGCCCAGTACACGCGTCGTGCTGATCAAAGACTACGACGCGCAGTGCATTGTCTGGTACACCAACTACCAGGGTCGCAAAGGACAGGAACTGGCCGGCAACCCGTTTGCCGCCCTCCAGTTCCACTGGGTCGAGCTGGAACGTGTGGTGCGCATCGAAGGTGTGGTGGAGAAGGTCAGCGACGCAGAAAGCGACGCCTATTTCCACACCCGACCGCTGGACAGCCGCATCGGTGCCTGGGCCAGCCCGCAAAGCCAGGTCATTTCGGGCCGCAGCGTGCTGGTGGCCAACGCCGCACGCTATGGTGCCCAATTCCTGTTGCAACCACCCCGCCCGCCTCACTGGGGAGGTTACCGGCTCAAACCTGACACGTGGGAATTCTGGCAAGGCCGCAAAAGCAGGCTGCATGACCGCTTGCGGTACAAACTTCAGCCCGATGGAGGTTGGCTGAAGGAAAGACTTGCGCCCTGAAATCAGCCCGCCTGCGGCCCCCAGGTGACACCTTCCACCGGCCAGCCACCGGGCAAGCGCTCGATCACCTGGCCTTGCACCGCTCGCAATGCCTGGGTACTGACACACGCAGGTGCCACTTCAGAGAGCGGCACCACGACGAAAGCGCGCTGCCACATCCGCGGATGGGGCACCGTCAGTACGACTGAGTCCACACAGGCACTGCCAAACAGCAACAGGTCCAGGTCAAGCGTGCGGGGGGCGTACCGGTAGGGACGCTCGCGACCGGCGCGCAATTCCAGCGCCAGCAACGCATGCAACAGGTCCGGTGCAGTCAACCGGGTGTCAACCGCTGCGACGGCATTGAAAAAATCAGGGCCTTGTGTCTGCCATGGTGCAGTGCGGTACAGGCCTGATACCGCGTGCACGGTCGTCGCAGGCAACTCGCTCAACCACGCGCAGGCACTTGCCAGCGTTCCCACGGCATCACCCAGGTTGGCTCCCATCGCCACACAGGCACGGACGGGCTGGCGCTGGCTGGCCCGAGCTGACCACGCAGCAGCCGGACTGAAGTGTTCAGTCATCCAGCCGGGGCGCAGTTGGCCCACCTGCGCCGCCGCCCGATGGCTTGCGACGGCGGCGGCGACGCTTGCGGGCAGGGGCATCCGCCCCATCTACCGCATGACCGGCATGGCCCGCATCACTCATTACGGCGCCATCGTCCACCGGACGGAAACGCGGGTCGTGTGCGGGCTCCGCAGCGCCACCTTGCGAAGCGGGCAGATCACCATCAACTCGGTGCACCTTGGGCTTGCGGGCTGTCGGCGCACGACCGCGTGCGGTTTCAGCACGCACCGCCTCCACCATGTCATTGCGGTGGGCATCGTCGGCCATGCTGAAGGCTTCCCACCAGTGAGCCAGCTCTTCAGGCACTTCACCGACGGCAGCCCGCAGGCGCAGAAAATCGAATCCGGCCCGGAAACGCGGTTGCTCGACCAGCGAAAACGGCGAACTGCCGGTCCGTTTGTCAAAGCGTGTCTGCATCAGCCAGATTTCGCGCATGTCGGCACCCAGCTTGCCCCGGCCGGACACATCGCCGATTCGGGCATCGAACACGTGGTCCACCGCCTCATGCAGGGCACCGTAGGGGGTTTGGGGTCGGCCACCGGGGCCGCGCTGGTTCTGGCGGTGCGCCCAGTTCTCGCGCACATCCGACCACAGCACGGCGGCCAGCAGGAAGCTCGGCGCCACAGGCTTGCCCTCGCCCACGCGGCGGTCAGTGTCTTGCAGCGCCTGCGTCACAAAAGGCTGGTCGGCCCGTTCCACGGCCAGATCCAGCAAAGGGTAGATGCCCTTGGCCAAGCCCAGCTGGCGCAACTGCTGCACACTGGCCAGCGCATGACCGGTCTGCAGGAGTTTGAGCATTTCATCGAACAGGCGGCTCTGGGGCACATCGGCCAGCAAGGGCGCACACGCCAGCAGGGGCTGCTGGGTCTTGGCATCGAAGGCAAACCCGAGCGCACTGAGTTTGGCACCGAACCGCACCGCGCGGATGATGCGCACCGGGTCTTCACGGTAGCGTGTGGCCGGGTCGCCAATCATGCGCAGCACTTTCTGCTGCGCATCGCGGATGCCGTGGTGGTAGTCGACCACCGTCTGCGTTTCGGGGTCGTAGTACATGGCGTTGACGGTGAAGTCCCGCCGCGCCGCGTCTTCCTCGATCGGGCCCCACACGTTGTCGCGCAACACACGGCCACTGGCATCCACCGCATGCTTCATACCGGCCAGCTCGCCTTTGGACGTGCGTTCATTGCCGGCGACTTGCTCGGCGGCAGCGTTGTCGAGGTAGGCACGGAAGGTGGACACCTCGATCACCTCGTGCTCCCGTCCACGCCCGTAGATGACGTGCACGATGCGAAAGCGCCTGCCGATGATGAACGCCCGGCGGAACAAGCCTTTGACCTGCTCGGGTGTGGCATTGGTTGCCACATCGAAGTCCTTGGGAGCCAGGCCCAGCAACAGGTCACGCACGGCACCACCGACGATGTAGGCCTCAAAGCCCGCTGCCTTGAGGGTGTGCACCACATCCAGTGCACGGCGGTCGACCAGTTCCGGGTTGATGCGGTGCACATCGGCACCCACATCCTGGCGCTTGCCAAACTTGGGCGCAGGCGCTGCCTTGGCCCCACGGGTTTTGCCCAGCAGCTTGTCGATGAATTTCTTGATCATGGAAACAGGTTCAGTAAAGGCCAGCCGCGTGCTTCGGCCACGGCGCGAAGGCGGTCGTCGGGGTTGGTGGCCACAGGGTGTGTGACCTTTTCCAACAGGGGCAGGTCGTTGATGGAGTCGCTGTAAAACGTGCTGCGGGCAACGCTACCCCAGCTGGCACCGCGTTGGGCCAGCCATTGTTCCACACGCGCCACCTTGCCCTCCCGGAACGAGGGCACGCCCTGAATTTCGCCGGTCGGCGCGCCCTGCGCATCGCGAGCCAGTTCAATGGCAATGAGCTGGCTCACACCGAATGCGTCGGCAATCGGACGGGTCACGAACTCGTTGGTGGCCGTCACGATCACCACCTCGTCGCCCGCTGCCTGGTGCTTGCGTACCAGTTCGCGCGCTTGAGGTTTTATGCATTTTTGCACCACATCGCTCATGTATCGGGCATGAGCCGCTATGGATTTTTCCATGCCTTGTTCACGAATGGCGGCAGTGGCGAAGCGGATGTACTCGGCAATGTCCAGCGTTCCGGCCTTGTACTGTTCGTAAAAAACCTGGTTGGCCTGGCCAAAGCTGGCCTCGTCGCGCCAGCCCAGACGCACGGTGAACTGGCCCCACTCGAAATCGGAATCCATCGGGATGAGGGTGTGGTCCAGGTCAAACAGGGCAAGGTTCATTCGTTCTCCAGCATGGACTTGATGAGTGGTATGGTGATGGCGCGTTGGGTGCGCATGGCAAAGCGGTCCAGGTGCTCCAGCAGTTGCATCAGGCTGCTGAGGTCCCGCGAAAAGCGGTTGAGCATGAAGGCCATCACGTCGTCTGACAAATGCACGCCCCGCTCGTCCGCCGCACGGCGAAGCACGGCACGGCGCTGTTCTTCGGCCAGCGCGTGCAACTGGAACACCTGCCCCCAGCCCAGGCGGGTGCGCAGGTCCTCGCGCAGCGACAGGTCAGCGGGCGGCAGCGCACCGGCCGCCAGCACCCAGCGGGCCCGGCCCTGCACAGGCGTCTGGGCATTGACAAACCAATTGAAGGCAGCCGCCTGCTGCTCGGCGGTATACAGGTGGCAATCGTCGAGCACGACCACGCGCCATGCCTCGTCAAACACGGGAGGCTGCCAGACCGAGGCATCCAGCCAACCCACCGCTTCGCCCTGGTCACGCAATGCCGCGGCAACCGCCCGAAGCAGATGCGTTTTGCCACAGCCACCCTCACCCCACAGGTAGGTGGGCACGGGTGCCCGCATGGGGTTGGCCACCCAGAGCGACAGATGGGCCAGCGCCGCCTCGTTGTCCGCTGAAACAAAATTGTCCAGGCTGGGCAAGGGCGCCAGCCCGAAATCAAGTGCGAGTTGCTGCATCAGTTTTCAGGGGGCAAGGCGGTGTCCGACAGTTCGCCCCGGTACAGCGTACTCTGGAAGTAGGCCGATCGGGCACGCCGCAATGCCACCAGCAGCACCGCGCTGGCTGGCAGGGCCACCAGCACACCCACAAACCCGAACAAATGGCCAAATGCCATCAGCGAGAAGATGACGGCCAGCGGGTGCAAACCAATGCGGTCGCCCAGCAACTTGGGCGTCAGCCACATGCTTTCCACAACCTGCCCGATGCCAAACACCACCAACACCAGCAACACGCCGGTCAGCTCCTGGAACTGCAGCGCTGCCGCGAGCACCCCCAGCACCATGCCGAGACCAAAGCCGATGTAGGGCACGAACACGGCCAGCCCGGTGAACACCCCGATGGGCAAGGCCAGCTTCAGCCCCACCAGTGCCAGGGCCACGGTGTAGAACACCGCCAGCACCGCCATGACCAGCAACTGGCCCCGCAGGTATTGGCCCAGTACCTCGTCAGTTTCATCCAGGAAACTGCGCGCAAAACCCAACCAGCGCTGCGGCACCCAGGAAGTGGTCCGCGGCACCAGCGACACCCAATCCAGCAACAGGTAATAGGCCACGATGGGCGTCAACACCAGGTTGCCCAGCACCGCCGCCAGTGCACTGCCACCGATGCGCAGGGATGACAACAGGCTGTCCACCAGGTCAGACTCGTGACCGGAGACGAGCTTGCGCAGCACGTCGCGCACACCGTTCACGTCAACCGACACCTCCAGCCCGAAACGGGCGGCCAGCGGGTGCAGCCAGTGGTTCAGGTGCTCCAGCAGCCCGGGCACCTGCTCCTTCAGCAGCGGCACCTGACGGGTGACCACCGGCACGATCAGCAGCACCACGGCCAACCCCACCACACCCAGCAGGGTCAGGGCAATCCCAGCCCCCAGCCACCGCGGACACCGCCGGTCGTGCAGCCACTGCACCAGCGGGTGCAAGGCATAGGCCATGACAGCCGCCAGCACGAACGGCATCAGCACGGGCGACAGCAGTTGCAGCAAGCCCCACGCCAGCAGCGCCAGGGCGCTCCAGCTCAGCAGGCTTTTCTGGGTGGCGGTGAGTGTCATGCGAGGGGTGGGAAGGTTTGCGGCCTGGTCTGGCGGGAATGTTCACCGCCGCGGCGACGGCACGGGGCCCGATCGTTCGGGGCCCGGTGCGACACGAACCCTTAAAATCGCGGGCTGATTTTATCGGGGTACCGTGACCCCGCCCTCCCCCTGACCTGTCTGACCGCCCGAGCGGCCC
>DDUQ01000122.1 GCA_002344885.1 Comamonadaceae bacterium UBA2334 | reverse complement strand
GGTTCCTTCGGCGGCCACTGCCGGGCTGCCTGCCATTCAGGGCGATGTGCTCGTGTTTGATGTCGCCACAGGCCAGCGCGTGGCGTGGCTCGATGGTCCCACCGTCACCGCCCGGCGCACGGCGGCGGTGTCGTTGCTGGCGGCGCAGCGTCTGGCACCGGCACCCGATGGCCCTTTGCTGGTGGTGGGGGCGGGGGTGCAGGGCGTGGCCCATGTCGAAGCTTTTGCGCAGGGGTTGGGTGTGCGGGAGGTGTGGGTGGCCTCGCGCAGCAGCGCCAGTGCCCAGCAACTGGTCGACCATGCGCACAGCTTGGGCCTGCACGCCCATCTGGTGACTGACCTGGCCGCTGCCCTGGCACGCTGCACGCTGGTGGCCACGTGCACCACAGGGCATGCCGTGGTGCTTGAAGAGCCATTGGCCACGCACCAGTTTGTGACGGCTGTGGGTGCCTACACACCCGCGATGGCCGAGCTGTCCGCCCGGTTGTGCCGCCATGCCGCAGCGCACGGCACGGTGGTGGTCGACACGCCCGAAGCCGCCCACGAGGCCGGTGATCTGTTGCAGGCCGGGCTGGACCCGGTGCAGTTCCGCACGTTGTCCCAGGTGGTGCAGGCAGCAGGTACAGCAGGCTCGGGGCCGGGCGGGGCGGGCACCGGGCCCGTGCTGTTCAAAAGCTGCGGCTGGGCGGGCTGGGACCTGGCCGCCGCACGACTGGCCGTGGCGCAAGCTATAGGCGTGGGCCAGCCGTGACGGTGGGCGTGCACGACCAGACCATGCGGGGCGTGGTCGCCATGCTGTTGGCGATGGGCAGCTTCTCGCTCATGGATGTGGCCCTCAAGGTGCTCAGTGCACACTATCCGCCCTTGCAGGTGGCGGCGCTGCGTGGTCTCACGTCTTTGCCGCTGGTGCTGCTGTACGTGCGCTGGCAAGGGCAGCTGGCGGCGGTGTGGCGGGTGCGCTGGCTGCTGCACCTGTTGCGTGGCGTGTTGTCGGTGCTGATGCTCAGCCTGTTTGCCCACGCGCTGCAAACACTCTCACTGGCGTCGGCCTATGTGCTGTTCTTCATTGCGCCGGTGCTGGTCACACTGCTGTCGGTGCCGGTGCTGAAGGAGCGGGTGGGTGCAGGCAGTGTCTGGGCGGTGTTGCTGGGGCTGGCCGGTGTCTGGGTGGCCATGCGGCCGGGGCCTGATCTGTGGCAGTCTGCAGCATCGTGGGCTGTGCTGGGGGCGGCCACCTGCTATGCCGTGGCTGCCGTGGTGGGCCGGGTGCTGACGCGAACCGATGCGCCCGCCAGCCTGGTGTTCTGGACCACCGTGTCGCTGTCCATCGGTGGCACGGTTCTCGCCTGGCCAGGCTGGGTGAGCATCGACACCGCGCACACCCCGTGGCTGGTGCTGTTGGCCGTGACCGGGCTGGTGGGGCAGATCTTCATTGTCGAGGCGTTTCGCCATGGCCGTGCGGCCGTCGTGGCCCCGTTCGAATATTCCGCGTTGGCCTGGGGTGTGTTCTTTGACATGGTGTGGTGGCAAGTGTGGCCCGAAAGCCGCACCTGGCTGGGGGCCACGCTGGTGGTGGCGGGTGGCCTGGTATTGCTCCGCAGCATCGGCAGGCCCAAAGGGTGAAAGAATGCAAGCCACTCACTGATCACCCACGCCATGTCCAGACCACGTTTGCGCCAGCTCAGCGGCTTTCGGATACCGCTCATCGACACTCTGCGCACCTACCGGTTTGCCTGGTTGCGGCACGACGTGGTGGCGGGTCTCACGGTGTGTGTGGTGATGATTCCGTCCGTCATTGCCTATGCCGAGCTGGTGAACCTGCCGCCCATTGCCGGGCTGTACGCAGCATTTGCCGGCGCGGTGGGGTACGCCTTGTTTGCCAGTTCGCGCCATGTCATTGCAGGGCCGGACGCCGCCATCGGTCTGCTGGCGGGCATGGCCATTTTGCCGCTGGCAGGCGGCGACCTGGCCCGCACGGTCGTGCTTGCGGTCGAGCTCTCGTTGCTGTCTGGCCTGGTGCTGCTGATTGCTGCCCGGCTGAACCTGGGGGCCATTGCCGATTTGTTGTCTCGCCCCGTGCTCATCGGCTACCTCAACGGTGCGTCGCTGGTGTTGGTGTCCACCCAGTTGGGCAAGCTGGTGGGCATCAAGCTGGAGGGGGAAGACTTTTTCGTGCTGCTGCACGCCGTGTTCGCAGACATGGGGCGTATTCACAAGCCGACGCTGGTGTTCGGCCTCGTGCTGATCGGGTTGCTGGTGGCCCTGGGGCGTTGGATGCCACGCGTGCCCGGTGCGCTGGTGGTGTCGGCCGTGGCCATTGCCGTGGTCTGGCTGGCGGATGCAAGCGCGTGGGGCGTGTCGCTGGTGGGGGCGGTGCCGTCCGGTGTGCCCATGCCTTCGGTGCCTCTGGTGCAGCTGGCTGACATCACGGCGCTGGCACCTGCCGCCGTGGCCATTGCATTCCTCACGTTCTCCGATGGCATTTTGCTGTCGCAAACTTTTGCCGACAAACACCGCTACGCCATCAACCCCAACCAGGAGCTGGTGGCGCTGGGCGTGTCCAACGTGGCTGCGGGGCTGTTTCAGGGGTTTCCGGTGTCGGCCAGCCAGTCGCGCAGTGCGGTGGTGGACGGTGCAGGTGGCCAGACGCAGGTGGCCCAATTGGTGGCCGCTGCCGGTCTGCTGCTGTTCCTGGTGTTTTTTTCGGGCCTGATTGCGTTGCTGCCCAAGGTGGCGTTGGGGGCCATTCTGGTGGTCACGGCGCTGGGCATGCTCGAGGTGGCATCGCTGCGGAAGCTCTACCACATTGACCGGCGCGACTTCTGGCTGGCGCTGGGCGTGACGGTGTCGATTCTTGTGGCAGGTGTGGTGCCCGGCATCATCCTGGGGATGCTGCTGTCACTGATTGGTGTGCTGGTCGAAATCTCGCGCCCGCAGGACGCCGTTTTGCGACGCACCGCCAACGATGGCAAGTTTCACGACATGGGGCAGGGCTCGACCGACGGTGAAACCGTGCCCGGCTTGCTGGTGTACCGCCTGTACGCACCGCTGATTTTTGCCAACGCCCGGCATGTGGTGGAACGGTTGCGCGACCTGGTCGATGCAGCCGAGCCACCGTTGCAGTGGCTGGTCATCGATGCCCAGGCGATCACGGAAATTGACCTGACGGCTGCGGAGCGTCTGGCAGCGCTGATCGAGGACTTGGCAGCAGCCGGAGTGGCCGTCAAGATTGCCGACGCCCCGCGCCCGTTCCGTGAAGAGATGGCACGCGTCGGGCTGACACACCAACTGGGGCAGCAGCAGTTTTATGTGTCGGTCAAAACGGCGGTGGAAGCGTTCCAGCGCCAGCAGCAAAAATGACCGTGCATGAGCTGAATTATGAATAAAAATTGGTTTCAGCGCTTATCCAAATTAATTCAATAGCTATTGTTTTTGCTGGCTGATTGCTGTGTCGTGCCCGTGGATGCTTCAGCGGTGTCTTGCATGCCCACTGCCCGGTTGCGGCCACTTGCTTTGGCACGGTACAGCGCCTGGTCAGCGAGTTCGATCAGGTCGGTCGGACTGGTTTCTGCAGAGGGCACCCACGTGGCAATGCCGATGCTCGCCGTGACGTGCTGGAACAGCGATGGGGCATGCGGAAGGTTCAGAGCTGAGATGGCCG
>DDUQ01000086.1:7249-7451 GCA_002344885.1 Comamonadaceae bacterium UBA2334 | reverse complement strand
CTGGATGCAGATACAGTATGCGGGTGTTCCGTACCGCATCCCCCTGCCGCCCATGAGCATCCAAACCGACGATTTTTCACCTGCGCCGCCCAAGCGCATGGTCAGTGCCACGCCGGATTCGCCCCGCGAAGAGGCACTGGAGCGGGCCCTGCGCCCCAAGCTGCTGGACGAGTATGTGGGCCAGGCCAAGGTGCGCGAGCAG
>DDUQ01000086.1:0-6981 GCA_002344885.1 Comamonadaceae bacterium UBA2334 | reverse complement strand
GCTGGACCATGTGCTGCTGTTTGGCCCGCCGGGGTTGGGCAAGACCACGCTCAGCCACATCATCGCCCACGAGCTGGGGGTGAACCTGCGCCAGACCAGCGGTCCGGTACTGGAAAAACCCAAAGACCTGGCCGCGTTGCTGACCAACCTGGAGCCCAACGATGTGCTGTTCATCGATGAAATCCACCGGCTGTCTCCCGTGGTCGAAGAAATTCTGTACCCGGCGCTGGAGGATTACCAGATCGACATCATGATCGGCGAAGGCCCGGCGGCGCGCAGCATCAAGCTCGATTTGCAGCCCTTCACCCTGGTCGGGGCCACCACCCGCGCGGGCATGCTCACCAACCCGCTGCGCGACCGCTTCGGCATCGTGGCCCGGCTGGAGTTCTACACACCTGAAGAGCTGGCGCGCATCGTGCGGCGCAGCGCCGGGCTGCTGAATGCGCCGATGGACGAGGCCGGCGGCTTCGAGATTGCCCGGCGCAGCCGGGGCACGCCGCGCATTGCCAACCGCCTGCTGCGCCGCGTGCGCGATTACGCCGAGGTGAAGGGTGACGGTGCCATCACCGCCGACATGGCCGGGCGCGCATTGGCCATGCTCGATGTGGACCCGCAGGGCTTCGACCTGATGGACCGCAAGTTTCTGGAAGCGCTGGTGCACCGGTTTGACGGCGGCCCGGTGGGGCTGGACAACATTGCCGCCAGCATCGGTGAAGAGCGCGACACCATCGAGGATGTGATCGAGCCCTACCTCATCCAGCAGGGCTATGTGCAGCGCAGCCCGCGCGGCCGGGTGGCCACGCAGGCGGCTTACCGTCATCTCGGGCTGGTGCCGCCGGGCAACAAGGCCGACCTGTTCGGCGGTTGAGTGTCGGCGTGTGAAGGCGTCAGTACGTTGAAGATGATCAGTGCCTGCGCCAGGTAGTAAGTGCTCAGTACCCAGACGGGTGACAGCGGCAGCGGCATGACGAACCGGTTGATGCCCAGCAGCGCGTCGCTGCACATGAACGCCACCGCGCCCCAGGCCACGCGCCTGGCGGCGGGCGTGTTCAGCGCACCTGCGGCACCTGCAGCACCTGCCCGGCCAATGGCCTGCGCCGCCATGGCAGCGATGGCCAGTACATAGGCCGCCACCGGCAGGCGCAGCGCGGTGGGCAGGCCAGTCAGCAGCACGGCGTACATGACACCCCCCACGGCGAGGGTGGCCAGCAGCGCGGCGCGGCTGGCAAACCAGGGGGCATCGCGGCTGAAGAGCGCCAGGTAACACAGGTGGGCCAGCAGAAAGGCCGCCAGGCCACCAACGAACAGGTTGGCCGGCAGCATCAGCAGCACATCGCCCACCAGCGACCCGACCGCTGCACCCAGTAGCCACCATTTTTTTGTGCCTGAATGTGCTCCAGCGCTTTCCTTGAAAGCATACTTTGCTATGAAAGCAAGGGCAAACAGCATCGTGGCCGGTTTGGCCAGATGGTGCAGCGTCTGCCAGCCCCAGGCGGACGCCAGGGTGCTGACCACTGCCGCCTGCACCATCAGGCAGGCCCACGCGTCGAGCTTGCGCTGCAAATGGGCGCCCTGCGCCCAGAACGCAACGGCCAACCCCGCCACCGCGCACACCTGGGCCGTGCGGTCCAGGCTGCCACCCCACCACAAAAAGGCAGCGGTGGCACCCAGCATCATCAGCCACTGCGCTGTGGCAAACCACGTGTCGCTGCGGGTCAACGGGCTTTCAAACCCTGGCACGGCCGCCGGGTCAAACGGCGGTGGCGGGTGGCGTTGGGCCACGTCGGGCGGCAGCCAGCCCGGTGGTTTCAGCCACACGCGGCAGGCATCTGCCCAGCTGTGCGTGCGCCGTGCCGTGCGCCAGAGGTGGGCATACACCTCGGCATTGGCCCACAGCGGGTCCCAGCTGTTCAGGGGCGAGCGGGTGCCGTACACACAAGGCTCGGCGGGGTCTTCCGCCTCGAACGTGCCAAACAGCCGGTCCCACAGCACCAGGATGCCGCCGTGGTTGCGGTCCAGGTAGCGGTCGTTCACGGCATGGTGTACCCGGTGGTTGGACGGGCTGCAAAACCAGCGGTCAAACCAGCCCAACCGGCCGACCTGTTCGGTGTGTACCCAGAACTGGTACAGCAGGTCGATCAGCGCCACCACCGCAAACACCAGTGGAGGCACCCCGGCAATTGCCATGGGCAGGTAGAACACCCACCCGAACAGGAAGCCCGAACTGGTCTGGCGCAGGGCGGTGCTCAGGTTGTAACGCTGGCTCTGGTGGTGCACCACGTGGGCCGCCCACAGCACGGCCACTTCGTGGCTTTTGCGGTGGTGCCAGTAGTAGCAGAAATCGTAGAACACCAGCGCCAGCAGCCAGCCCAACGGATGCTGCCAGAAGCTGCTGGCGTCCCACAGCGCCAGGTGGTGGTAGGCCAATGTGTAGATACCCAGCGTCACCAGGCCGCCCAGCACCCCGACGATCTGGCTCAGCATGCCCAGGCTGAGGCTGTTGATGGCGTCGTCGAGCTGGTAGGTGGGCCGTTGGCGGCGGTGGCTCAGCCACCATTCGGCGGCCATGGCCAGCAGGAAGACGGGTGTCACCAGGACGATGATCTGGCCTTGGGTCATGGTGTGGCTGCTCCGCCTTCAGGTGGTCTGTTCGTCCAGCGGGGCCGCTTCGGCCTCCAGGTGCGCCACGTCGCCCCAGCCCACCAGCGTCAGGCTCTGCGGGGTCCACAGCACGCGGTTGATGGCCGCGTTTTTCAGCAGCCAGCTGCGCGGGGCCTGTAGGTCCAGCCCGGTCGCCGCGCGGTAGATGATGTCCAACACCCCACCGTGCGCCACTACGGCCACCTGCTGGTCGGGGTGGCGGGTGGCAATGGCGTTCAGCGTGGCGATGATGCGTTCGCGCAGCACGGCCAGCGATTCGCCGCCGCCAGGCGGTGCCCATTCCGGCACACGGGTGCGCCAGGCTGCGGCATGCTCGGGGTGTTGGGTTTCGATCTCCAGCCAGGTCAGGCCTTCGAGCGCGCCGAAGCAGCGTTCACGCAAGCCGGGTTCGGCCTGCACAGTCAGGCCCTGCGCCTGGGCAACGGCCTGCCCGGTGGCGTAGGCGCGCTTCAGGTCGCTGGCATACACGGCATCCAGTGGTTCGTCGGCCAGGGCTTTGCCCAGTTGGGCCGCTTGCCAGCGACCCGTGTCGTTCAGGTCAATGTCGGTGTGGCCCTGGATGCGGGTGTCGTGGTTCCAGGCGGTTTCGCCGTGGCGCAGGACGATGATGCGGGTGGCTTGCACGGTTGGGCTCCGTTGGAAATTGGGTACGCAGCTCGGCGGCAATGGCATTACCATGGGCACGAGTCAGACCACACATCATGCCAGTGTCAACCGTTCACCCCGTTGTGCCAGCTGCCGCCACCGAAGCCGGATCGGTGTTGCGGGTGGCCGAGCTGCCGCAGGATATTCCCGTGTTTGCCGTGCTGGAGGGTGTGGGGCTGGGCGTGTGGGACTGGGACATGGAGACGAACACGGTCTATGCCTCACCCCGTCTGCGGGCGCTCTACGGCTACGGGCCTGACGAAGCTTTTGACCTGGATCTGGACGCCCTCACGCACAGCGACGACAAGGCAGCGTTGCTGGCTGACCGGCAGGCGCATTGGGCGGGACAGACACCGTTTTACAAGAACGAGCACCGGGTGCGTCACCGGCTGGGGCATTGGGTGTGGGTGCTCAGTCGTGGGCTCGTGGTCGAGCGCGATGCCCAGGGACGGCCGTTGCGCATGACCGGTTTCCACGTCGATGTGACGGCACGCAAACAGGCCGAGTGGCTGCACCTGCAGACGCAGCAGCGGCTCGAGCTGGCTTTGCGGGGCAGCAACGATGGCCTGTGGGACTGGGATCTGCTGAGTGACAAGCTGTATTGCTCACCCCGGTTCATGGCTTTGCTGCATTTCAGCGACGAGGCGGAGTTCAACGAGGTGTTCACCTTCCGCGCGCACTTGCATCCGGATGACGTGTGGCGCGTGACCGGCATGGTGCACGCACACATCGACGGGCAGACACCTGCTTTCGATGCCGAGTACCGTTTGCGTTGCCGCGGTGGCGACTACCGCTGGTTCCATGGCCGGGGCAAGGTGGCGAGGAACGATGCCGGGCAGCCGGTGCGGTTTGCCGGCCACATCACCGACATCACAGACCGGGTGGCCGCCGATGCGGCCCGCGAGGCCTTGCAGGCCCAGTTGCGCGAGGCGCAGAAGCGCGATGCGTTGGGCATGCTGGCGGGTGGCGTGGCACAGGATTTTGAAACTTCACTGAAAGATGCCCGCACCCAGCTGAACCTGCTGCAGGCCGGGCGTGACATCGGGCCGGGCGGGGCTGCGCCCCTGGCGGCGCTGGAGCAGGCCTTGGCGCGTGCCGAATTGCTCACGCGGCAGATGCTGGCGTTCAGCCGCCAGCAGCCCCAGCACATGGTGGTCTTGGACCTGGCTGGCGCTGTGGGTGCCTGGTTGGACGAATGGCAAGCCTTGTTGCCGCCCGACGTGTTGCTGACGCGCCAGTTGGACAGCCCAGGGTTGACCGTGCTGGCCGATGCACCCCGCTTGAGGCAGGTCATGGCCGAGCTCTGGCGCAATGCCTGTCAGGCCGTGGCGCGCACAGGTGGTCACGTGCAGGTGAAAGTGGTGCCCGACGCAGCGGGCCAGGGGGTGGAGTGGACGGTTTCAGACGACGGGTTGGGCATGCCGGCCGAGGTGCTGGCACAAGCTTTCGAGCCGTTTTTCAGCACCGGGCAGCACGGTGCCGGCTCGGGCCTGGGGTTGGCGGCCGTGCAGGCCATTGTGCAGGCTCATCAGGGGCGTGTGTCATTGCGCAGTGCGCCAGGCCAGGGTACGCAGGCCACGGTCTGGTTGCCCGCCGTGGGCGGCATGCAGGTGTCACCACCCGCTGCACCGGTGGCCGCGCCCGCTCCGTCGCCCACAGCGGCGGGAGCGACAAGGGCGGAAGGGTCGCAGGCCGGGGGGCACGTGGTGTTCATCGACGATTACGAGGCCATGGTCTACCTCATCACCCGCATGCTGCGCAAACGCGGGTGCAGGGTGTCCGCCTTCGAGCGCGCCGCCGATGCCTTGGCGCTGGTGCAGGCCAACCCGCAGGATGTGGACTTGTTGGTGACCGACTACAACATGCCCGGCATGAGTGGGCTGGACGTGGTGCGCCAGGTCAAAGCCTGGCGGGCAGATTTGCCGGTGGTCATCACATCGGGACACGTGACACCCGCCATGAAAGCCGAGGCGCTGGCTGAAGGGGTCAGGCAGGTGCTGGGCAAACACGACAGCGTCGAGGCCATGGCCGACCAACTGGTGGCCGTGCTGGCGCAGTTGCCGCCCCGCAGCGGCCCAGTCTGACGCGTCTGTGCGTCACACCGCGTGACGGCGGTCTCGGTCACACATGCTCTGGCCGGTGCGCGAAATGGGAACCGGTGACCGGCCTATCGGACGGGTGCGTGCGGCCACCCGCTGCAGGTGCGGTCAGCGCGGAATGTCGATGTTGACGGTCCGGTTGGCCGTGGGCGGAGCGGGGAAGCCCTGCAGCGCGGCGTCGATCATGGCGCGCCAGACGGCGGGGCTGTCGTGCCAGCGGCCATCGTGTGCCGCCTGGGTTTCGTAGGCCACGCGGCCCGTTTGTCCGTCGCGCACCACCAGCGCCACGCTGCGCTGGTAGTAGGGCATGTCCATGCTCAGCATGCCGCCCCAGTACAACCCGCCGTGGCCGGTGCCCAGGCCGACCGCGAACCTCGGCCTGAGCGGCCAGCCCTCGCGGGGCTCGTCCCACGGGGCGCGGGGCAGGGTCACGGTTTGTGCGCTGACGGTGACGCGCCACGGTGCGGGGGTGTTGGTGGTGGACAGCCCCCAGCCGTAGGGGGCCAGCGCGTCTCGCACCAGGGTTTCCAGCGTGGCCTGGCTGGTGGCGGTGGGGCCGGCAGACTGCGAAGGCAGTCTTTCAAATTCATAGCTTGCTTTCGAGGCTGGTAAAGCGCCAGACGGCCACTTGGCATGTGATTGCACCGCACTGTCCACCCGCATCACGCTGGCGCAACCCGACAGGGCCAGCACCGCCGCTGCCAGCAGCACATTGCAAAAGGTGGTCAGGCGTGGGCGGGCGGGCAGGTTGTTGGGCATGGCGGATGAACCGGAAGCAAATCGGTTCAGTTTGGAACCAGTTGAATGACCTGAAGTTCCGGCAATTGCGCAAACGGGTTGGCAGGTTCGGGCAGGTCTTCGTGGTCGAAGGCCCTGTCGCCGTCGTCGTTGGCCACGCCGGTGGGCTGCAGCGTTTCAAACGGGAACAGCTGGCGGTCCATCAGGTGGCTGGGCACGGTGTGTTGCAGGGCGTGCAGCATGTTGTCGAGCCGGCCGGGAAACTTCTTTTCCCACTCGGCCAGCATCTGGTTGACCTGGACGCGTTGCAGGTTCTCCTGGCTGCCACACAGCGTGCAGGGAATGATGGGGAACTCGCGCACCTGCGCCCAGCGGATCAGGTCTTTCTCGGCCACATAGGCCAGCGGACGGATGACGGTGTGCTGGCCATCGTCACTCACCAGCTTGGGTGGCATGCCCTTGAGCTTGCCGCCGAAGAACATGTTCAGCATCAGGGTGGCCAGGATGTCGTTGCGGTGGTGGCCCAGCGCAATCTTGGTGGCCCCCAGTTCGCCCGCCACCCGGTACAGGATGCCCCGGCGCAGGCGGCTGCACAGGCTGCACATGGTTTTGCCGGGCTCGATTTTTTCCTTGACGATGGAGTAGGTGTCCTGGTTCTCGATGTGGAAGGGCACGCCCAGTTTGGTCAGGTACTCGGGCAGGATGTGCTCGGGAAAGCCGGGCTGCTTCTGGTCGAGGTTGACGGCCACCAGCTCGAACCGCACCGGCGCACGTGCCTGCAGCTTGAGCAGGATGTCCAGCAGGCCGTAGCTGTCCTTGCCGCCCGACAAGCAGACCA
>DDUQ01000066.1:2203-3685 GCA_002344885.1 Comamonadaceae bacterium UBA2334 | reverse complement strand
CAGAAGGTCAAGTTGGCCGCCAGCGGCTGCCCGCGCAACGGTGGCGAGGGTGGTATCAAGGATGTCGGCATCAGCGGCGTCGGCTCGGGCTGGGAGATGTACGTAGCCGGCAACGGCGGCATCAAGACCGAGGTGGCGCACTTCTTCACCAAGCTGAAAACCGCCGAAGAGGTGCTGGAGTACACCGGCGCATTCTGCGAGCTGTACCGCCAGGAAGGCTGGTACCTGGAGCGCACCGTGCACTATGTGAACCGTGTGGGCCTGGACTATGTGAAGAAGCGCATCCTGGAAGACCACGCCGGTCGCAAAGCCCTGTGGGAACAGCTGCAGTTTGCGCTGGACGGCGAACCCGACCCGTGGTTCGACTTCCAAGGCGCCGCTGTGGACACCCGCCAGTTCACCGCCATCCCTGCCTGACGAGGGGTTGCCATGCTGCGCCGAACCCTGCTGTTGTCTGCTGCCTCCCTGGCCCTGCCCACGCGAGCCCAGGTGCTGGACCTGAGCGATGCCATCAACAAGGCCGGTCGCCAGCGCATGCTCAGTCAGCGCATGGGCAAGGCCTGGCTGGCCATGGTGCACGGCATCGAAGTGACCGCCGCTCAAGGTGTGCTGGACAAGTCCATGGCCCTGTTCGACCGGCAACTGGTGGAGCTGAAGGCCTACGCGCCCACGCCTGAGCTGCGGGACACCTACCAGAAGCTCGACGCGCAATGGAGCGACTACAAGGCAGCGTTGGTGGGTGCAGCGCCCGACAAATCGCGGGCACCTGCCCTGCTGGCCACCGATGCCAAGGTACTGGCACTGGCTCACCAGGGCACCGTGCAATACGAAGCCGCCCTGGCCAAACCCGTGGGCAAACTGGTGAACGTGGCTGGACGGCAACGGATGCTGAGCCAGCGCATGGCCAAGTTCTACCTGGCCGCCACGCTGCCGGTGGAGACCGATGTGGCCAGCGCTGAAATCAACAAGGCGCGCACCGAGTTCGTGGCCGCACAGGACGTGCTGCGCAACGCACCTGAAGCCACACCCCGCATCAAGGACGAGCTGCAGTTGGCCGACGGCCAATGGGTGTTCTTCGACGCAGCCCTTCAACGCTTGCAGGCCAACGCCAGGTCGGGCCGGGCGGGTGCCGACGTGTTCGTGACCAGCGAGAACCTGCTGTCGGTGATGGACCGCGTCACCGGTCTGTATGCCGCCATCAAAACCTGAAATTCAAGCAAAAAAGTGCCGCAGCGCTTTCATTCATTCACATCAACGCTACGTTTTTATCATGACCACCTGGAAGCCTGTTTGCCACGTTGACGACATCCCCACGCTCGGCTCACGCCGCGTGTCACGCCCGGTGGGGCTGGACGTGGCCGTGTTCAAGAACGATGCCAACGAGGTGTTTGCCCTGCTCGACCGCTGCCCGCACAAGGGCGGCCCGCTGAGCCAGGGCATTGTGTTCGGCACCAGCGTGGCCTGCCCGCTGCACAACTGGAC
>DDUQ01000066.1:1283-2015 GCA_002344885.1 Comamonadaceae bacterium UBA2334 | reverse complement strand
CTGAGCCAGGGCATTGTGTTCGGCACCAGCGTGGCCTGCCCGCTGCACAACTGGACGATCGGCCTGTGCAACGGCCAGGCGGCTGCGCCCGACGAAGGCAGCACACCTGCCTTCGCGGTCAAGGTGGAAAACGGTCAGGTGTTTCTGAACGTGGAAGAACTGGCCACGCTGGGCACCGACCTCACCCGGCCCGTCGCCGGCCCCAAGCCCTGCCGCGCAGCCTGCGCCTGACCCCTGCCGCCCACGCCTTCGCCCCCCCTTGAGCCCAGCCGACAAGACACCCTGACACCCGGAGGAGACAACCCCATGACCCCCGCAGACACCGGCATCACCCGGTCCACCCGCACCACCTGCCCGTACTGCGGGGTGGGCTGCGGGGTCATCATCGAGTCAGAGGGTCAACAGATCATGAGCGTCAAGGGTGACCCGGACCACCCGGCCAACTTCGGCCGCCTGTGCACCAAAGGTGCCACGCTGGCGCAGACGGCTACCGCCCCGATCAACCGGCAAGCCAGACTGTTGCAGCCGCTGCAACGGCTGCAACGCGGCGGCCCCACCACCCCGCTGGGCTGGGATGCGGCACTGGACCTGGCGGCCAACCGGTTGACAGGCATCGTGCAGCAGCACGGGCCCGATGCGGTGGGCTTCTACGTCAGTGGCCAGTTGCTGACCGAGGACTACTACGTCTTCAACAAGCTGGCCAAGGGCCTGATCGGCACCAACAACGTCGAC
>DDUQ01000066.1:836-1048 GCA_002344885.1 Comamonadaceae bacterium UBA2334 | reverse complement strand
CTCGCGCCTGTGCATGAGCAGCGCCGTGGCGGGCTACAAGCTCACGCTGGGGGCCGACGCGCCACCCGCCTGCTACGACGATGTGAACCACGCGCAGACGCTGTTCATTGCGGGCAGCAACACGGCCTGGGCACACCCCATCCTGTTCCGGCGCATCGAGGATGCACGCGCCGCCAACCCCGGCATGAAGCTGATCGTGGCCGACCCGCGCC
>DDUQ01000066.1:496-616 GCA_002344885.1 Comamonadaceae bacterium UBA2334 | reverse complement strand
TGGCCGACCCGCGCCGCACCGACACCGCCAGCAGCGCCGACCTGCACCTGCCGCTGCAACCTGGCACCGATGTGGCGCTGTTCCACGGTCTGCTGCACATCATGCTGTGGGAAGGCTGGA
>DDUQ01000066.1:0-262 GCA_002344885.1 Comamonadaceae bacterium UBA2334 | reverse complement strand
ACATCATGCTGTGGGAAGGCTGGACCGACAACGCTTACATCGCCGCACACACCACCGGATTCGATGCCCTGAAAACCCTGGTGCGCGAGTACACGCCCGACCACGTGGCCAGCGTGTGCGGCCTGGCCAAGGCCGACCTGCTCACCGCCGCGCGTTGGATCGCCGGGCTGGACTCACCCGACGGTGTCACCACCCCCCGCTTCACCGGGCGCGACGGGCGGCCACGCTTGCCCACGCTCAGCCTGTACTGCCAGGGCCTGAA
>DDUQ01000056.1:37438-37573 GCA_002344885.1 Comamonadaceae bacterium UBA2334 | reverse complement strand
TGGCGCGCATGTCTGAGATGGGCGCGAACTCGGCTTGCAACGCGTCGGCGGCCTGCTGCACGGTGGCCGCGTTCCACGTGCGCCCCTGCAGGGCGGCCTCGGTCTTGCGTGCACGCACCGGCGTGGGGGGGGGGT
>DDUQ01000056.1:0-37201 GCA_002344885.1 Comamonadaceae bacterium UBA2334 | reverse complement strand
GGCGGCGACGCCGCCCACACCGAGGCGTGCCTCGGCCACCACCCCGTCACGCAGGACGATGCGCAGCCCCAGGCACACGGCCGAAATGTCGTCTTCAAACCGCTTGCTGAGTTTGTAAGCCCGAAGGAACTCACCGTTCAATGAAGCGGCATCGGCGTGGGGCACAAGGGCCCGGCCGGCTGGTGGCACCAGGATGTGCGTCAGCACCTCATCTGGGCGCAGGGCAGTCCGGCGGTAGCCGGTGTAGAACTGCTCCAGCGGCAACTCACGGGCGTGAATGCGGGTCTGAGAACCGGTAGGAATCGGCCCGTCACCTGCGGGCGTGTCGGGCTCGGCCCGCATCAGCCGCACCCAGGCACCGAGCGCCAGCAACAACGGCATGCTGTCGCCGATGGGCGAGCCGTTGGCCACGTTGCCGCCCAGTGTGCCGGCGTTGCGCACCGGCAGCCCGGCAAACCGGCTGGCAAAGGTGGCCAGCACCGGTCGCGTGGCAACGAGTGCGTCAAATGCGTCGGTCAGCGTGGCCGCCGCGCCAATGGACAGCCAGTTGCCTGGTGCGTCTCCGGCCGGGGGGGCACTGCCGGAGAGGGCGGACGGAGGGGGCTCGGTGGCCACCTGCAGCAAGTCGGCCACCCGGGTCACGTCCAGGACGTGCGCTGGCACCTGGTGCTGTTTGGTGACCCACAGACCGACGTCGGTGCACCCCGCCACCAGTTGGGCGGTGGGGTGTTGGGCCCGCCGCTGCAAGAGTCTGTCCAGGCGCAGGGGCTGGTGATAGCCGGTGTGCGTTGGATGTGAAGGAAAATCGTCTTCTGAAGCTTGATGTGTTTGATGAAGCAGCTTCAGTTTTTCAAGCAGTTGGGGCTCGTCAACCGTTTGCAGGGCGTGGTTCAGCATGTGCTGGGCCGCGTCCAGGATGGGGCGGTAGCCTGTGCAGCGGCACAGGTTGCCCGACAGGGCCTGCAGCGCGTCTTCACGGGTCACGGAGCGTGGCGGGGTGTTCAGTTTTGCCGCTTCGGCCAGACGGGTCTGGTACAGCGCAAACAGGCTCATGGCAAAGCCCGGTGTGCAAAACCCACATTGGCTGGCATGGTGTTGCACCAGTGCCTGCTGCACGGGGTGTGGCCGCTTGCCGGATGCCAGGTCGTCCACCGTCCACAGGGCCTGGCCCTGCACCGCGTGGGCCAGTTGGATGCAACTGTTCACGGCCCGGTAGTGGAGTTGGCCGTCGGGTCCGGGCTGCGCCAGCACGACGGTGCAGGCACCGCAGTCGCCGCTGCGGCAACCTTCCTTGGTGCCGGTCAGCCCCAGGTCGTTGCGCAGCAGGTCCAGCAGGGTGCGGCCCGGTGGTACATTGCCCAGCCCCTGTACCCTGCCGTTGCGGACGAACTGCAGCGGCGAGGTGCCGGGCGGCTGGGGTGAGGGCTGTGCCAGGGCCGAAGGAGGGGTGGTCAGAGGATGGGTCATGGGAGATGTCACGGGTGCTCGCCGGTGCGCTGGTGTATGCGGGTCAGCTTAGTGACCGGGTGGATGTTGTGCATACGCAATGGCGTATGGTTGGCATGGGGGAATTGATATTAAACCGCAACCGCTTTTCGACAAGATTGACCTTCATCTCATCAAGGTTTTGCATACCGTGTTGTCCGAACGCAGTGTTTCCCGTGCCGCCGTCCGCCTGGGCATGTACCAGCCAGCGGTGAGCAGCGCGTTGAAGCGGCTGCGAGACATCTCGGGCGACCCCTTGCTGGTGCGCTCCGGTGGGGCCATGGTGCCCACCGAAGCGGGCCTGCGCATGCTGGAGCCTGCTGCGCACATCCTGCGCAGCGCCGAGACCCTGTTTTCCGATGCGCGCGGTTTCGACCCGGCCACGTCCGAACACACATTTTCGGTGGCGGCCAGTGACTACCTGGACCCGCTGTTCCTGCCGCAGCTGGTGGCCCTGCTGAAACGGTCGGCACCGTTGTGTCCGATCGAGGTGCATTCGCTCAGCGGCAAGACCGATTACCGGGACCAACTGGCGCAAGGCGAGGTGGATGTGGTCATTGGCAACTGGCCCAAGCCGCCGCCCGACTTGCACCTGGGCCGCCTGTTCGGTGACGAGGTGGTGTGCCTGGTCAGCCAGAACCACCCGGCCGTGCGCCGGGGCTGGACGCAGTCAGACTGGTTGCATGCCGAGCACGTGGCACCCATGCCCACCCACCCGGGTGCGCGTGGCGTGATTGACGAGCACCTGGACAGCCTGGGTCTGACGCGGGTGATCAGCACCCGGTGCGCCCATTTCGGCCTCATTCCCGGCATGGTGGCATCCAGCTTGCTTGTGCTGACCACGGGCCGCCAGTATTGCGAACGCTTTGTGGCGCAGTTGCCGGTGGTGGTGGTGCCACCGCCCATCGAGTTTCCGCGCATGATGTACTACCAGCTCTGGCACCCGCGCACACAGGGGTCGAGCGCGGGGCGCTGGTTGCGCGAGCAGATCAAGACCGTGGCAACATCGTTGCGCAAGCAGCCATAATTTTCAGTAGCGAACAGTTGTTTAAAATCGAGCGATGAAAGCATATTTTGTTCATATTTTGTTTGCCAAGGATGTCGCATGACGTCCGGGGTTGAACACCCCACCGCGTCGGCTGCAGCCTCCAGGTTGTCACTGCGCGGCATCACCAAGCGTTATCCCGGTGTGGTGGCCAACAGCGATGTGTCCCTCACGGTTCAGCCGGGCGAAATCCATGCCGTGCTGGGTGAAAACGGTGCCGGCAAGTCCACGCTGATGAAAATCATCTACGGTGCCGTCAAGCCCGATGAAGGGCAGGTGCTGTTCAACGGGCAGCCCAGCACCATCCGCAACCCGCAGGAGGCGAGGGCGCTGGGCATCAGCATGGTGTTCCAGCATTTCAGCCTGTTCGAGGTGCTGACCGTGGCCGAGAACGTCTGGCTGGGCCTGTCCAAAACCCTGCCGCTGACCGAGGTCACGCGCCAGATCCGCGAGACCGCAGCCGCCTATGGCCTGGACATTGACCCCGACCGGCCCGTTCACACCCTGAGTGTGGGCGAGATGCAGCGGGTGGAAATCATCCGTGCGCTGCTGACGCACCCGCAGCTGCTCATCCTGGACGAACCCACGTCGGTGCTCACCCCCCAGGCGGTGGAGAAGCTGTTCGTGGTGCTCAAGAAACTGGCGGCCGAGGGTTGCAGCATCCTGTACATCAGCCACAAGCTGCACGAAATCCGCGAGCTGTGCACCGCCTGCACCGTGTTGCGCGGTGGCAAGGTCACGGGGGTGTGCAACCCCCAGAACGAAAGCAATGCTTCGCTCAGCCGCCTGATGATCGGTGCGGAGCCCCCGGCGCTCGACCTGCGGCCGCAGGCAGCGGGGGAAACCGTGTTGACGGTGCGCGACCTGTCATTGAAACGCGCCGACCCCTTTGGCACCGACTTGCTGCACATCGACCTCAAGGTGTGTGCCGGCGAGGTGGTGGGCATTGCGGGTGTGTCGGGCAACGGGCAGGGCGAGTTGCTGCGCGCGCTGTCCGGAGAAGACCCGCGTGCCCCGAGTGGCACCGTGTGGATGGCCGTTTCCACGCATGCCCACGCGCTGGTGCCCGCCAGTTTGCGGGGCAAGGTGCACGACCTGTGCGGATCGAGCCCGGCGGCCCGGCGCAAGATGGGTCTGCACTTCGTGCCGGACGAGCGGCTCGGCCGCGGCGCGGTGCCGCAACTGGGCCTGGCACACAATCTGTTGCTGACGCGGCGTGAATCGGTGTCGGGCGGCATCGGCTGGTTGAAGCTGGGCCAGTTGCGGGGGCAGGCGCAAGGCATCATCGAACGGTTCAAGGTCAAGGCGGCGGGCCCCGATGCCGCGGCCAAGTCGCTCTCTGGAGGCAATTTGCAGAAGTTCATCGTGGGCCGCGAGATCGAGGCCCGACCCGCACTGCTGATCGTCAGCCAGCCCACCTGGGGGGTGGACGTGGGCGCGGCGGCGCAGATCCGGGGCGAAATCCTGAAATTGCGCGACGCGGGTTGTGCGGTGCTGGTGGTCAGCGAAGAGCTGGACGAGCTGTTCGACATGTCCGACCGCTTGCACGTCATGGCCAAGGGCAAGTTGTCGCCCAGCCTGAACCGGGCCGATGCAACGGTCGAGCGCATTGGCGAGTGGATGTCCGGGTTGTGGGACCCGCCCCAGGGGGCAGGGCCGACCACGTTGAAGGAGGCAGCGCATGTTCAAGCTTGAAGCGCGCCCGCAACCGTCCCCGGTGTGGAGTTACGCGTCCCCGTTGCTGGCGCTGGTCATCACCGTGTGCATTGGTGTGTTGCTGTTCGTTGCGCTGGGCAAAGACCCGGTGCGCGGTTTGCAGGTGTTTTTCTGGGAGCCCATCAAGAGCGGCTACGCCCTCAGCGAGCTGATGGTCAAGGCCACGCCGCTGCTCATCATTGCGCTGGGCCTGGCCGTGTGCTTCCGCTCCAATGTGTGGAACATCGGTGCCGAAGGCCAGTTCGTGATGGGGGCGGTGGCCGCCGGTGGGGTGGCCTTGCTGGCCGATGCCAGCAGTGGCCCTTCCATCGTGGTGGTGGTCATGCTGGCGGGGGTGCTGGGTGGCATGGCCTGGGCCTCTGTGACGGCGCTGCTGCGTGACCGCTTCAACGCGAACGAAATCCTAGTGAGCCTGATGCTGGTGTACGTGGCCATCCAGTTCCTCAATTTCCTGGTGTACGGGCCCTGGAAAGACCCGATGGGGTTCAACTTCCCCCAGACCAAGACGTTTGAGGCCGTCACCAAGATTCCCCGCCTGATGGAAGGCTCACGGGTCAACATCGGCCTGCTGCTGGCGCTGGCCGGTGTGGGCGCGCTGTGGGTGTACCTGTTCCGCACCTACAGCGGCTTTGCGCAGCAGGTGGGCGGGTTGGCGCCGGCCGCAGCGCTGTACGCAGGGTTCTCGTCGCGCAAGGCGCTGTGGGTGGCACTGTTGACCAGTGGCGGCGCGGCCGGCCTGGCCGGTGCGCTGGAGGTGGCAGGGCCCATCGGCCAGCTGACGCCCTATGTCCCGGCAGGCTACGGGTTTGCGGCCATCATCGTGGCGTTTGTGGGCCGGCTGCATCCTGTGGGCATGGTGTTTTCCGCCATCCTGATGAGCATGTTCTACATCGGCGGCGAACTGGCGCAGTCACGCCTGGGGCTGCCCAAATCGATCACCGGGGTGTTCCAGGGGCTGTTGCTGTTCACGCTGCTGGCGTGCGATACGCTGATTGCTTACCGCCTCACCTGGAAACGCTGACACAGAAAGTTGCACCAAGATGGACGCATACGCACTCCTGATTGCCGCCACGCTGAATGCGGGCACTGTGCTGGCCATTGCTTCGCTGGGCCTGCTCATCAACGAAAAAGTCGGTATCGTCAACCTCGGGGCCGAGGGCATGATGCTCTGCGCTGCCCTGGCTGGCTTTGCCACGGTGGTGCACACCGGCAGCCACCTGCTCGGGTTTGCTGCCGGCATGGCGGCCGGTGCCCTGATGGCAGCCGTGTTCGGTGTGCTGGTGATCTGGCTCAACACCAACCAGTACGCCACCGGCCTGGCGCTCAGCCTGTTCGGCGGGGGGTTCTCGGCCTTTGCGGGCACCGGCTACGTACAGGCACGGTTGCCCGAGCAGGCCACCTGGGCCATCCCCGTGCTGGCGGACATCCCTTTGCTGGGGCCGGCGCTGTTCAGGCATCACCCCATGGTGTACGTGGCGGTGGCCCTGACGGTGGGGCTGATCTGGTTCCTGTACCGCACACGCACCGGTCTGGTGCTTCGCAGTGTGGGTGAAAGCCCGGAATCGGCGCATGCGCTGGGCTATCCGGTGCGGCGCATCCGCCTGGTGGCGGTCATGGTCGGTGGTGCCCT
Source organism: Comamonadaceae bacterium UBA2334 (assembly GCA_002344885.1). Lineage (GTDB taxonomy): Bacteria > Pseudomonadota > Gammaproteobacteria > Burkholderiales > Burkholderiaceae_C > UBA2334. Next base: position 31,325 of record DDUQ01000056.1, on the reverse strand, counting down.
GTGCGGCCTGGCGGGTGCCTATGTGTCCACGGTGTACACGCCACTGTGGGTCGAAGGCATGATCGCCGGCAAAGGCTGGATTGCACTGGCCCTCACCACATTCGCCACCTGGCGTCCGGCACGCGTCTTGCTCGGGGCCTACCTGTTCGGTGGTGTCACCATGTTGCAGTTTCATTTTCAGGGCGCGGGGTTCAACATTCCCAGCCAGTTCCTGACCATGATGCCTTACGTGGCCACCGTCGTGGTGCTGGCGCTGATCTCGCGCAACCCCGCCTGGATCCGTGTCAACATGCCCAGCAGCATCGGCAAGCCGTTTTATCCGGGCTCCTGAGGGGCAGCGGCCGGGCGGCTATCATCTTTCAGTTGTGTGTTTGTTTCGTTTGATTTGTCCACAGGAGTCTCCATGACCGACCAGCAAAAACGTTCTCTCATCAAAATGGCCGCCCTGTCGGCGCTGGCCTCTACCGCCCTCATCGGCTGTGGCAAAAAAGAGGAGCCCGCTCCTGCACCGGCGCCTGCGCCCGCTGCGGCGCCCGCACCCGCCAAGGCTGAACCCCTGAAAGTGGCGTTTGCCTACGTCGGCCCGGTGGGTGACGGTGGCTGGACCTTTGCCCACGACAACGGCCGCAAAGCCATTGAAAAAGAGTTTGGCGACAAAGTGGTCACCAGCTTTGTGGAAAGCGTGCCCGAAAGCGCCGACGCCGAGCGCGTGATCCGCGACATGGCCGCCCAAGGCAACAAAATGATTTTCGGCACCACCTTCGGCTACATGGAGCCCATGCTGAAGGTTGCAGCTGACAACCCCAACATCAAGTTCGAGCATGCCACCGGCTACAAAACAGCCCCCAACATGCGCACCTACGACAGCCGCACCTACGAAGGTGCGTACATGGCCGGCGTGATCGCCGGTGCCATGACCAAGAGCAACACGCTGGGTGTGGTCGGTTCCATACCGATTCCCGAAGTGATCCGCAACATCAACAGCTTCACGCTGGGTGCACAGTCGGTCAACCCCAAAATCAAGACCAAGGTGGTCTGGGTGGGCGAGTGGTTCAACCCACCCAAGGAAACCGAAGCTGCCACCTCTCTGATCAACGGTGGTGCCGACGTGCTCTTCCAGAACACCGATTCGTCGGCCGTGCTGCAAACCGCTGGCAAGATGGGCAAGCGGGCCTTCGGTTGGGATTCCGACATGTCGGCCTATGATCCCAAGGCGCACCTGGGCTCGGCAGTCATCAACTGGGGCCCTTACTACGTGAAGGCCGTGGGTGACGCACTGAACGGGACCTGGAGCACCGGTTCCGTGTGGTGGGGTGTGAAAGAAGGCGCCATCGACATGGTGTCTGTTGCCGAAGACGTGCCCGCCGACATCAAGGCCAAGGTCGACACCATCCGGGCCGGTCTGAAGGACGGCAGCTTCGTGATCTGGAAGGGCCCGATCGTGGGTCAGGATGGCAAGGAAGTGCTGGCCAAAGACGCCGTGGCTGACGACAAGTTCCTGGGTGGCATCAAGTTCTACATCAAGGGTGTGGAAGGCAAGGTGCCCGGCGGTTGATCACCGCTCGCAGGGACCAACGTGGTTGGCGACGAGAGCGTCGTCAACCACGTCATATCACTTGAAACATTTTGAGGAGGCAATATGAAGAGACTTTTTGTGCTGGGTGTGTTGGCATCGGGTGCCATGATGGTTCAGGCACAGGCGATTGACGATGTGTACGCCGGCATTGGTTCGGGTGGCTTGACCTTGGGGCTGTCCAAATCGCTGAGCCCGGCAATGGTGGCCCGTGTTGACTACACGGCTGGCTTCAACATCAGCAAAAACGGTCGTCGCGAGGGTGTGGACTACAGCGGTAAGCTGAAGCAAAGCAGCGCAGGTGCCTACGTTGACTACTTTCCGTTTTCCAACGGGTTCAGGCTGACTGGCGGCCTGACGCTCAACAACACCAAGGTTCAACTGAATTCCCGTGGTGGTACGGCCACCATCAACGGCAAACCGGTGAACATGTCGAACCAGTTTTTCAACGTTGCCGTTTCGCAGCCAGATGTCACGCCGTACATCGGAATCGGGTTCGGGCATAAGCCCGCCAGCGGTAAAGGCCTGGGCTATCACCTCGACATCGGGGCGCAGCTTGGCAAGTTCAAGACATCGGTCGCGACCAACGTGGTGGGTGTGGGTGGTATTACACAAGCTGATGTGGATGCAGAAGTGGCCAAGGTTCGTGACTCCGTCAGCAAAGTCAAGCTGTGGCCTGTGGTGTCTGCGGGGTTGGATTACCGGTTCTGACTTTGGCTTGCAACCGATGATCGAACAGCCCGGCATGCCGGGCTTTTTTGTCATTGTTTTGTGTTGTTCGTAATCTATCAGGTGAAATAGCTATGACAGTTCTTGAACACGGGATCAGCACACCGGCAGCAGCATGCGAATTCGCCCGCCGCATCCCCAAGGCCGAGTTGCACATTCACATCGAGGGTTCGCTCGAACCCGAACTGATCTTTGCGCTCGCGCAGCGCAACGGTGTGGCGCTGGCCTACCCGACGGTGGAGAGCTTGCGTGCCGCCTATGCGTTCACTGACTTGCAGAGTTTTCTGGACATTTACTACGCCGGTGCCAGCGTGTTGCTGCATGAGGCCGACTTTTTCGACATGGCCTGGGCCTATTTCCAGCGTGCCCATGCCGACAACGTGATCCATGCCGAGCTCTTTTTTGACCCTCAGACCCACACCGCGCGAGGGGTGGACATGGGCACCGTGGTCCGCGGCTTGCGGCGCGCCTGCGAGCAGGCGCAGGCGCAACTGGGCATCAGCAGCCAGCTCATCATGTGTTTCCTGCGGCACCTGAGCGAGGAAGATGCGTTTGCCACGCTGGAGGCCGCGTTGCCCTACCGCGAGCATCTCGTGGGTGTGGGGTTGGACAGCAGCGAGGTGGGGCACCCACCTGAAAAGTTCACGCGTGTGTTCGCCCGCTGCCGGGAGCTGGGCCTGCGCATCGTGGCGCACGCCGGTGAGGAGGGGCCGCCAGACTACATCTGGCAGGCGCTGGACGTGCTGAAAGCCGAGCGCATTGACCATGGCGTGCGCTGCCTGGAAGACCCGACCCTGGTGGCCAGGCTGGCCGCCGAGCGGGTGCCGCTGACGGTGTGTCCGTTGTCCAACCTGAAGCTGTGCGTGGTGAACGACCTGGCCGACCACCCCATGAAACGCCTGCTGGATGCGGGCCTGTGTGCCACCGTCAACTCCGATGACCCAGCCTATTTCGGCGGGTACATGAACGCCAACTTCGTGCAGACCGTGCAGGCCCTGGGCCTGACCGAATCCGAGGTGATTCAGCTGGCCCGAAACAGCTTCGAAGCGAGTTTCGTCAGCCCGTCTGACAGGTCCGGTTTGATGAATAAACTGGAGCGGTCTATTCAATAAATATAAGCGACGGAGGCTGTTTTCATCTGATTTTTTCTGCCCGGTATAATCCCCCCGCCCGCCAGTGCTTCCCTGGCGGGCGTTTTTCTTTTCCGGAAGCCATGTAGAGGACCACCATGTACAAAAACCTCGCTGCCACGGTCGTGGCCGCCAGTTTTTCCCTTTCCCTTCCCCTTTTCACGTCCACGTCAGCCGTCGCGCAGCCTGCCAGTGCTGCCCGACCGCCAACACAGGCAGCATTTGTCTACGTCTCGCCCATCACCGATGCGGGGTGGACACGGCAGCACGATGATGCCCGCAAGGCCGTGGAAGCCGCGTTGAACAAAGCTGGGCAATCGCCTCAGGTCAGCACCCGGTTCGTCGAGAACGTGGCCGAAGGCCCAGATGCCGAACGTGTGATCCGCGACCTGGCACGCAATGGCGCAGACATCATTTTCACGCCCAGCTTTGGCTACATGGAACCTACGCTCAAGGTTGCGGCCGAGTTCCCGAATGTGAAATTCGAGTCCATCACCGGCTACAAGACGGCTGCCAATGTCGCGGTGGCCAACGCGCGCTATTACGAAGGTCGCTATCTGGCAGGTGTGGCGGCAGGCCGCATGGCCACACAGGCGGGCTATGTGGCGGGCTTTCCCATTCCCGAAGTGATCCAGGGCATCAACGCGTTCACGCTGGGCATGCGTTCGGTCAACCCGGCGGCTCAGGTGCGCGTGGTGTGGCTGGGCGAGTGGTTCAACCCGCCACGCGAGCGTGATGCGGCCATGACGCTCATGAACCAGGGGGCCGAGGTGCTGGCGTTCCATACCGGTTCGACAGCGGTGATGGCGGCCGCCCAGGAGCGCGGCAGGTTGGCAGTGGCCTACCACTCGGACATGCGCAAAACCGCACCCGATGCGCAAGTGCTGGCTGTGACCCACCAGTGGGGCGACTACTACAGCCGCCGCGTGCAGGCCGTGCGGGATGGCACCTGGTCCACCAGCCGCTTGTGGGGGGGGGTGAAGGACGGCATGATCCGTGTCGATGCGTTTGGCCCAAAGGTGCCCAAAGCGGTGCAGGACGAGGTGCAGGCGCGCCAGCGCGACATCGCTGCGGGCAAGTTGCATCCGTTCCATGCCCGGCAAGCTGTGTCGGACAACCAGGGCAAAGTGGCGATTTCTGCGGGCCAGACCTTGTCGGACGAACAGATTCTGCAAATGAACTGGCTGGTTGAAGGGGTGCTGGGCAAGCTTGCGCCCTGAACCCGAAACGATAGGATCTACTGCAGGCTGCTTCCCGCATGAGGCGTTGGGCTGCGCCAGATGGAAAGTGGCTGTGGTGGCGCATCGATGCTGGTCAGGCGCGTCAGCAAACCCGCGTACACCAGGGCATGGTGTTCAGGGATGGGCTGGGTACGTGAGACTTCACTCAGGCCAGGCAGTGAAACGGTGCATGCCGCGCCGCCGCCATGTGCCTCGTTGACCGCCACCTGCCCGCCAAGGCTTTGCAACAACACCCGTGCGAACGGAAACACGATGTGCTGCGGACGGACGTGTGGGTCGGTGGTGACAGGGTTGTGACTGCCTGCCTCCGTCAGGGCATCGGGCAAAGTGTCTTCGACGGAACCTCCCAGCGTGACATGTTCGATGGCACCCAGGCTGCGAATGGTCAGGTGCACGTGGTTCGCATCGGTTGAAAACGAAATCTCCATGGCCAACGAACGACTGGGTTCGACTGCAAGCCGCGCATGCACGATGGTTGCCTCCATGCATTCCCACAGGGCTGTCCGGAGTTGGTCTCTGTTGCCGAACACACGTGGCAGGTTGTGCGCATCGCCATTCAGCAGGAGCGTGACCTGGTGGTGCGCCAACCATGGCCGAAGTTCGATGCACGTTGCATGCATCAGGTCCCTCAGGCAGATGGCTTCGCTTGCTGCCGGTCTCAGCCCGACGCCAGGCTGGAAGGTGGTGTCTCCGTGGGGCGTGCATGCAAGCATGGGGGCGCTGGACAACGCGAGGTAGGCGGCGGACATGGCATCGACTCCTTCATGGTTGGTTTCAATTTGATCAATTATTGCCAGCCATGTGTCAGTTAAAGTGTCGATGAGGGCTGTGTTTTATCCTTTTTATCAATTTAAGCCAGAGGGTTGCCTCGGGTTGAAGCCAGCTCGTCCGGATGCGTGATGGCGCGCCGTGCGGTGAGCAGCATGGACAGTGTGGGAGGCAGTTCGCGAGCGAGATGATGCTTTTCAATCACAGGCAATCCGGACAGGGCCCAGGCATAAGGCAGCCTTGCGGCTCTGTCCAGTGCCGTGACCACCACCAATTGCATGCCTTCGAAGAGTGGTTGGGAACGCACGCTTTGAACCAATGTCGCACCATCGACGCCCGGCAGGAGGATGTCGACGATCAGCACATCGGGCCGAATGGCACCACACAGGGCCAGTCCTGTGACCGCATCACTGGCCACATGCAGTCTGACTGAGGGGTGCGTGTGCCGCAGCAGCAACCGGATGACATTCTGGAAATGTGCCGAATCTTCGATCAGCACGATCGCGGGTTCCCTGGAGTCGGACGCCCTGCGCCGAGCTGACGGCGAGGGGGCTGTCTGGGCTGAGGGAGTGGGCGTTGGCGCGTCACTGAAGGTCGCTGCACCAGTTTCTTGGTTCTGTTTCTGTCTGCCCGACAGCCAGCGAGACACAGATTCTCGCGAAATCCGTCGATGACCACCTGTTGTTTTCCAGGCGTGCAGGTCTCCTCGGTCAACCATGAGCTGAACAGACCGCACGGCCAGCCCCAGAAGCTGGGCAACCTCGCGGGTCGTCATGTCATTGGCTGAATCAAGTGCGGGGCTGTCAGTATGATCCATGGCGAACTGCAAATTTATCAAATTCATTTATTTTCGTGGATTCGCGCTTCAACCGGACACGGGCTGAATCAGGCATTTGTCATGCCTAAAATGGTGTCACCCTACAGAAAACCGATTTATGAGCATCAAGAGCGACAAGTGGATTCGCCGCATGGCAGAGCAGCACGGCATGATCGATCCGTTCGAACCTGGTCAGGTGCGCGAGGCCGATGGCCACAAGATCATCAGCTATGGCACCAGCAGCTATGGCTACGACATCCGTTGCGCGCCCGAGTTCAAGGTGTTCACCAACATCCACAGCACGGTGGTGGACCCGAAAAACTTCGACGAAAAGAGCTTTGTCGACTTTCATGGTGACAGTTGCATCATCCCACCCAACAGCTTTGCTTTGGCGCGTACCGTCGAGTATTTCCGCATCCCGCGCAACGTGCTCACCATTTGCCTGGGCAAAAGCACCTACGCCCGCTGCGGCATCATCGTCAACGTGACACCGTTCGAACCCGAATGGGAAGGCTACGTGACGCTGGAGTTCTCGAACACCACACCGTTGCCGGCCCGAATTTACGCGGGTGAAGGTTGCGCGCAGGTGCTGTTTTTCGAAAGCGACGAAGTGTGTGAGGTGTCCTACAAAGACCGTGGTGGCAAGTATCAGGGACAGGTGGGTGTGACCTTGCCCAAGGCCTGACATGGCGGGGGATACCTTGCTCGCCACACTCCCCATGAGGTTGCAGCGGGCGTTTGGTTCGCCGTCGTCGGGTGGAGCGACGTCGGGCAGTTTGCCGCCCGAGGTGTTGCAACAACTGGAGGTGCTGGCGACCGTCTGGGACATCACGCACGACGCGGTGGTGTTGACCGACAGTGCCAACCACATCCTGACGGTCAACCCGGCTTTTGAACAGATCACCGGCTACAGCGAGGCGGAGGTGATGGGCAAAACGCCCTCCATTCTTGCGTCAGGACGGCACTCACCCGCTTTTTATGCGGGCATGTGGGAGTCCCTGCTGTCTACCGGCGAATGGGAAGGCGAAGTGCTCAACCGCAAGCGCAACGGCTCGGTTTACCCGGAGCAGCTGCGCATCAAGGTGTTGCGAGACCCTCAAACCGGTGTGGTGACGCACCATCTGGCGGTGTTTGCCGATTTGTCCAAGCAAAAAGCCGCCCAAAGCAAGGCCGTGCGGCTGGCCAGCTTTGATCAACTGACGGGTTTGCCCAACCAGCTGCTGTTGCGTGACCGTGCCGGACAGGCCATTGCCGTGGCGCGCAGCGAGCAGCACCAGATGGCGCTGCTGGTGCTGGATCTGGATCATTTCAAGGCGGTGAACGATTCGCTGGGCCATGTCGGCGGAGATGTCCTGTTGCAGCAGATCAGCCGCAGCTTGTCGGCCGTCGTCGGCAGCACCGAGACGCTGAGCCGCCGGGGCGGCGACGAATTTGTGTTCCTGCTGCCCCATGTGGAGCCGGCCCAGTTGCGCCTGGTGGCGCAGCGTGTGCTGGCAGCAATGGCAGAGCCGTTCAGCGTTGCAGACCGGGAGATTGTGGTGTCCGCGTCCATTGGCGTGGCAGCCTTTCCGGCAGACGGCGAGGACTTTGACACGCTGCTCAACCACGCAGAAGCCGCTATGTACAAGGCCAAGGAAGCTGGCAGGCGTTGTGTCAGGTTCTTCACCGAAGAAATGAACCAGGGTGCCCGCGACCGCATGGCGCTCATCAGCGACTTGGCCCGTGCCACCCAGAGGGGCGAATTGAGGCTGCATTACCAGCCCCTGGTCAATCTGATGACCAGTGAAATCATCGGCGCTGAGGCCCTCGTGCGCTGGGAGCGACCGGGCGTGGGCCTGGTGCCACCGGGTGTGTTCATTCCCGCAGCGGAACATACCGGGCTGATCTCCGAGATCGGCGGCTGGGTGCTCAACGAGGCCTGTCGTCAGATCAGGCAATGGCAGCGCGTGGGGCAAGTGCCGATCAAAGTGGCGGTCAACGTCTCGGCACTGCAGTTCAGGGAAGGGCGGCTGGAGCAGCAGGTACGGGATGCGTTGGCGGCATCAGGTTGCGACCCACAGTTGCTCGAGCTGGAACTGACCGAATCCACCCTCATGGTGCAGCCCGAAGAGGTCACGGCGGTGGTGCGCCGCCTGAAACAACTGGGGGTCCAGCTTGCCATCGACGATTTCGGTACCGGTTACTCCAGTCTGTCGTACCTGCGCAAGCTGGCGGTGGACAAAATCAAGATCGACCAGTCGTTTGTCCGCGACCTGACCACCGACCCGGACTGCGCGGCCATCGTGCGGGCCATCATCCAGATGGCGCGTTCGTTGGGTTTGCGGACCTTGGGGGAGGGTGTCGAAAACCAGGTGAGCCGCAGGGCTTTGCAGGTGTTGGGTTGTGACTTTGCGCAGGGTTATTTTTTCGGTAAACCCGTGCCACCCGAGGTGTTTGCCGAGTCGTTTCGGCGTGAAATGAAGGCCGATGAACGGTGATGAGACAATACGGCTCACATGAGTGACTCTTTTTCCCAACTTTCGCTGGCCCCTGCGCTGGCGCGTGCCGTAGCCGAAATGGGCTACGAGTCGATGACCCCCATCCAGGCCCAGGCGATTCCCGTCGTGCTGCAAGGCCGTGACGTGATGGGTGCCGCCCAGACGGGCACCGGCAAAACCGCTGCGTTCTCACTGCCGCTGCTGCAGCGGATGATGAAGCACGAAAACGCGTCCACTTCGCCCGCCCGTCACCCTGTGCGCGCCCTGGTGCTGTTGCCCACCCGTGAGTTGGCCGATCAGGTGGCCCAGCAGGTGAAGTTGTACGCCAAGTACACGCACTTGCGCAGCGCCGTGGTGTTTGGTGGCATGGACATGAAGCCCCAGACGCTGGAACTCAAGGCCGGTGTCGAGGTGCTGGTGGCCACGCCCGGGCGTTTGCTGGATCACATCGAAGCCAAAAACTGCGTGCTCAACCAGGTGGAGTATGTGGTGCTGGACGAGGCTGACCGCATGCTGGACATCGGCTTTCTGCCCGATTTGCAGCGCATCCTCAGCTACCTGCCCAAACAGCGCACCACGCTGTTGTTCTCGGCCACGTTCTCGCCCGAAATCAAGCGGCTGGCCAACAGCTACCTGCAAGACCCCGTGACCATCGAGGTGGCGCGTGCCAACGCCACGGCCTCCACGGTCGAGCAGCGCTTCATTGGCGTCCCCGACGAAGACAAGCGCCGTGCCATTCACCATGTGCTGCGCGAGCGCGGCCTCAAGCAGGCCTTCATTTTTGTCAACAGCAAGCTGGGTTGCGCGCGGCTGGCGCGCTCGCTGGAGCGCGAAGGTCTGAAGACCGCCGCGTTGCATGGCGACAAGTCCCAGGACGAGCGGTTGAAGGCGCTGGATGCCTTCAAGAACGGCGCGGTTGACCTGCTGGTGTGCACGGATGTGGCCGCACGCGGGCTGGACATCAAGGATGTGCCGGCTGTGTTCAATTTCGACCTGCCGTTCAATGCCGAAGACTATGTGCACCGCATTGGCCGCACGGGTCGGGCCGGTGCGTCGGGTCTGGCGGTGTCGCTGGTGTCGCCTTCCGATACGCGCCTGCTGACTGACATCGAGAAGCTCATCAAAATCACGGCGGATGTGGAGCCGTTGCCGCTGGAGGACGCGGGGGCGCGTCCGGTTGGCCGGTACAACGACGGTCGTCGGCATTGGGGCCGGGACACCGATGACGACGAGCCCAGCCGTCCGTCCAGGAGCGAAGGCGTGCGTGAGTCAGCCGGTCGTGGGCGTGGCGGCAGCCGTTCCAGCCCACGCGCCCCTGTGGATCCGTTTTTTGACAAGCCCTACGAGCCAGGGGCATCCTCTGGCGATGTGCCCGCCTGGGAAAAAGCCGCCAAGCCGGTGGGCCGTGCGGTGTCTGCCAACATCCGGTCGAAGAAACGGGTGCCTGCACTTTTCAAAGCGCCGCAGATGCCCGCACCTGCCGAGCCCGTGGTGGCGCCCGTTGAGCCTGTGCCGGCATTGGCTTTGGCCGATGGCCAGCCGGTCGGCTGAAGCGGCCGGTCTTGAACCCTGCCCGTCGGTGCGTCTCAGGGCACCTGCGCCTGCGGGCACGGCACGCTGATGACCTCCACCGTGGCGCTGGTATCCCGTGCACCGACCGGTTGCAGCCTGGCAGCGCTCAGGCAGCCGCCCCACACGCAACCCGTGTCCAACGGCAGCACATCGTCGCGCTGCACGTTGCGCAGCGTGCTCCAGTGGCCAAAGGCAATCGGGTGACCGGCACTCTTTCTGCCGGGTGCGTCAAACCAGGGCATGAAGCCTGGCGGGGCAGCGGCCACATCGTCTTTGGTGTCGAACTCCATGCGTCCGTCCGCGTCGCACAGCCGCAGGCGGGTGAAGGCGTTGACGACCAGCCTCAGCCTGTCCATGCCTTCCAGGCTGTCGTCCCACTGGTCAGGCGTGTTGCCGTACATGACTGACAGGAAGCGCGTCAGGTCAGGGCCGGCCATGGCCAACTGGAACTCATCGTTCAGCGCCAGGGCATCCTCCACGCGCCATTGCGGCAACACGCCGGCATGCACCATCAGCCAGCCATGGGCCTGGCGTGCCAGGGGAAGGTGCTGCAACCAGTCCAGCAGCACGTTGCGGTCGGGCGCGGCCAGTATCTCGCCCAGGGTGTCTTTGCGGCCGGGCTTGCGCAGGCCATGTGCCACGGCCAGCAGGTTGAGGTCGTGGTTGCCCAGGATGCAGGGGGCCGACGTGCCGGCGTTGGCTGCCCAGCGCAACACGCCCAGTGAATCGGGCCCGCGGTTGACCAGGTCGCCCAGCAGGTATGCGGTGTCGCGGCTGGGCGAAAAATCCAGGATGTCGAGCAGGGTCTGCAGCGAAGGCATGCAGCCCTGTACGTCGCCAATCATGTAAAGTGCCATGCGCTGAATTTTATGGACATCGTTTTCATCGTCTTCCTCACTCTGCTCAATGGCGCGTTCGCCATGTCGGAGCTTGCGCTGGCCGCCAGCAAGAAAGCACGGTTGCAGGCGCTGGCCGAGGCAGGGGATGGCGGGGCCCAGGCTGCGCTGAGGCTGCTGGCCAACCCCACCCAGTTTCTGTCGTCTGTCCAGGTGGGCATCACCTCCATTGGCATGCTCAATGGCATCGTGGGCGAGGCGGCTTTCAGTGATGACCTTTCAGCCGTTTTGCAGGGCTGGGGGCTGGCGGTGCCCACGGCCGATGTGACCGCCACCGGGCTGGTGGTGGTGGTCATCACGTTCGTGACCATTGTGTTTGGCGAACTGGTACCCAAGCGCATCGGACAGTTGTACCCGGAGGCGGTGTCGCGGTTTGTGTCGCGCCCCATGGAGTGGGTGGCACGGGTAGCCCGACCGTTTGTGGCGTTGCTGTCGGCCACCACGGTCTGGACGCTGAAGCTGTTGCGCATCCGCACCGATGTGGCGCAGCACGTCACTGAAGAAGAGATCGAGGCCAGCCTGGAAGAGGGGGTCGATGCCGGCATCATCGAGGCCCACGAACACCAGATGGTGCGCAACGTGTTTCTGCTGGACGACCGCACGCTGGCGTCCATCATGCTGCCCAGGTCAGACATCGAGTGGCTGGAAGAATCCGATACGCTGGACGAGGCCCTGCGCAAAGCGTGGCAGACCGGGCACTCCTGGTACCCGGTATGTCGGGACGGGCTGGACGATGTGGTCGGTGTGGTGCACGTGCCCCGTTTGGTCGAGTTGCATGCCGAGCCGGCTTCAGCGCAGGCGTCGGCCCCATCCAATGAAGGTAACACGCAGGCATCAGCACAAGCTGCATCTGGCAGCGCAGGGTGGCTGCAGTTGGTACAGCCCGCCGTGTTCGTGCCCGAAACCCTGTCGGGCATGGAGTTGCTGGAGCAGTTTCGCGTGCGCTCGGTGCGCATCGCTTTTGTCGTGGATGAGTACGGCGTGGTGCAGGGTTTGCTGACCCCGCTCGATTTGCTGGAGGCCATCACGGGTGAGCTGTCGCCCGAGCAGGCGATCGATGCGTGGGCCATCCGTCAGCCTGACGGGTCGTGGGTGGTGGATGGGTCCATGCCCGCGCAGGAGCTCAAGTCTCGCCTTGCGCTGGACGAACTGCCTCAGGAAGATCAGGACCTTTACAACACCGTGGCCGGGATGATGCAGACGGTGTCGGGCGATTTGCTGGCTGTGGGCGAGTGCGTCGAATGGGCGCACTGGCGTTTCGAGGTGGTGGCGCTCGATGGCCGCCGAATTGAGCGCGTGCACATCCGCCGCATGACTGAGCCTCAGCCGGCGGCCTGAGGCAGATTCAGCTTGCCGAAGGGTGGCCTTCGCTTGGCACCACACCCAGCACCCAGCCCTGCTGCACCGCCACGGGTAGCCAGGCACTGAAGTCCAGCTCGCAGCTCTCCAGTGCAGGGAGCAGCGGTTGGGCGGCCAGCAAGGCCGTCAGGAACCCCGCCTCGTCCGGTGAGATGGCTGTCAGGCCGGCGGGTCGGTGGCCCACGCGCCACACCAGTACATGCTCGGTGACCGGCGGGCACCAGTCGTGCCCCAGAGCGGCGATGGCCTTTTCACAGGCAGCGTCATCGGGTTGCCGGTGTGCGTTCAGCACGGGGACCACCGCGTGGGCCAGGTGCAGCACCTGCAGCCCTGGGGCCAGGCTGAGTGTGAGCTGTGCCGGGTCCCTATCGGCCAGCCTTGCAAGGGTGGACAGATCGGCGGAGACGTCTTCGGCTGCATCGGCGAGGTGCAAGGCCCATTCAACGCGTGCCACGTCTGCCAGCCAGGGCAGGTCTGCGAGCTGAGGGCTGTTGGCCACGAAGGCGGGCAAGTCGGCTCCCCAGTGGGCCATGTCGCCCCGCAGCGGTGGGTGCGTGTGCCACAGGGCGCGGGCCAGTTGCGCCATGCTGTCAGCGCTGAGGATGGCAGTGACGACCGGGTAGGCCGCGCACAACACACGTTCAGCCAGTGCGTGGGCGTTGGATTTATAACAATTCAGGCCTCTACCGCTTGTTGGATAAGCATTTTCAGCTATGAATGTTTGTAGACCAGGTGGAACAGGTTCATGGGGCCGCTGGGTGCCTGGCGCAAAAAGCGCCTGCAGCAGGGCGTTCTGCTGGGCTTCAAGCGTGGACATGGGTGTGCGCGGTGGGGAAATGGGCAGGCATGGTGAGGCGTTGACCGCAGTTGCGCGTGGCCAGCGCCTGGCTGGCCAGGTGGTCGGCTTGCCGGGCTTGCTGCAACAGCACACCCAGTTCGGGCACATCGGTATCCCATTCGATCAGGCTGGGTACAGGCCCCCAGCACGCCACGGCATGGGTGTAAACGGCCCACACGGGGTCGCTGACGCAACTGCTATGGTCATCGATGACGATGTCGCCCGCATGGGTGTGCCCAGCCAGGTGAAGTTCTGCCACAGAAGGATGAGCCGCGTGCTGCTGTGCATCGGCTGGTCCGAGGGCGCTCGTCAGCTGGTCAATCCATTCGCAGCACTCGGCAATGTGGTTTGCGTCGGTAACGGTCGGGTTGGCCAGGTGCCGGTTGCGGGCATTGACCATGAGGTTATTCACATCGACCAGCAACTGGCAGCCGGTGCGGCGTGACAGTTCCGCCAGAAAGGCGGGCTCAGTCCAGTCGGCGTCTTTCCACTGTAGGTAGGCAGACAGGTTTTCCACGGCAATGGTGCGGCGTAGCCGGTCTTGCACGCGCTGCACGTTGGCGGCCATCACGGCCAGTGCCTCGTGGGTCCAGGGGACGGGCAGCAGGTCTGCGGTGTGGACGGGTGTGGCGGGTGCCTGCCGGGTCGGGTGCCAGGTGCCACGGGCGAAGCTGGCGTGGTCGCTCACCCGCACGGGCTCCACGCGCTCCACCAGACGTGCCAGTTGCGCCAGATGCCAGTCGTCCAGGCCGACGGCAGAGCCCAGGGAGAGGCCCACGCCGTGCAAGCTGATGGGGTAGTGCGCCCGGCCAGCCATCAGCACTGAAAGGGCGGCGCCACCGGGGGCAAAAAAGTTCTCGGAGTGGACTTCCAGAAACGCGACCTCAGGCCGTTCTGCCAGCACCTGTGCGTAATGGGGCTGGCGCCAGCCAATGCCAGCCAGGGAGGAAGCATGCATGGATGGAGAAGGGGGCTGCATGGCGTGCGGAAAGGGCGGTGTCGCTGGGGGCATGGGTCAGAGCAGATCGGCAATCGTGTCCCACACGTCGGCGGGCATGCGGCCCATGGCATGCAGGCGCAGCTTGCCTTGCCGGTCAATGACGTAGAGGGTGGGCAGGTGAGACGCAGTCACTGGCTCGCCAGCGGTTGAATTGCCCAGGGGTAGGTTGGTTTTGAAGCCAGCCGAGTGTGCCCAGATGGACGGCCACTGCTGGCTGGCCTGCACCGTGATGCGCCGGGCGGCTTCCCACTGTTGCAGCGGTTCACGCTGCTGATCAGTGTTGATGCTGATGATTTGAAAACTCTGGCCCGCCCAGCCCGCCAGGTTGGCGCGCAGTTCGGGCATTTTGTTCAGGCACACGGGGCAGTTGGTGGACCACACGAGCACCATCACTACCTGCCCGCGCAGGGCGGACAGGTCGATGGCTTGGCCGGTTTCCGTTTTGCCCACCAGCTCAGGACGGTCAGGCAGGGGCGCACCGGCTTCCACCGCCTTGACGTTGACCAGCTGGGGGGCTGGGCCGGTTGGAGCGGCCGCCAATGGTGACAGCATCAGCGCCAGGCAAACGCTACCGAACAGGGCTTTGAATGGCATGACGCGATGGTGTTGTTGGTGGTCCGGTGCGCGGTTAGCTGGCGGTGGTCAGCCTTTTTTCTTCATTTTTGCTTCGTCTGCACTCATGCCGCCGGCTTGCTTACAGGTGCCTTTGGCCACGTACTTCCATTCGCCTGGGTCGTTGTCCACTTTCGATTGACCAGCGCATGAGTGTGTGCCAGCGAGGTTGGCGCAGTCGTTCTGGCCCGCCTTGGCGATGCCATAGCACTTTTCCTTTTCCTGGGCCATGGCGGGCGAGGCAACGCCCATGGCGAGCAGGGAAGCGGCGGTCAGGGCAATCATCGAACGCTTGTTCATGTGAAATCTCCGGTAGGTGTAAAGGTCGGGTGGTGAACACTGCCTGCGTGGGAAGCACGCTGTCTGCAGTGATGGTCAGTTCGCCTCTGCCCCGCATGCGGTTACACGGCGCAGATAAATTTTTATTTTCAAGAGGCGGTCGGCGTGTGGCGGTCGAGCCAGGTTTGCAAGGCAGCGCCATGAAGCGGACGGCTGCCCAGGTAGCCTTGCATCACATCCACCCCCAAGGCTTGCAGGGTGGCGCGTTCTGCCTCTGTTTCTACGCCTTCGGCCGTCACCATCAGTCCCAGGCCATGCCCCATTTCAACCATGGCGCGCACCAGTTGCTGGGTGCCGGGCAAGGTATCGATGCGGTCGATGAAGCTGCGGTCAATTTTCAGTTCGCTCACCGGCATCTTCTGCAAATAGGCCAATGACGAGTAGCCCGTGCCGAAGTCGTCAATCGACAGGGGCAAGCCGATGTCGGTCAGGCTGTGGAGCAGCGCAATGCTTTGGCGGGCATCTTCCATCAGCCCGCTCTCGGTGATTTCCAAACGCAGTTTGGTGGGGTCGATGCCGCTGGATGTCACCATGTGCCGCACACGGTCGGCAAAGCCAGGGTCCTGCAGGTCTCGCGTGCTGACGTTGACCGCAATGCTCAAGCTCGGATGGGTGTGCACCCACTGCTTCAGGGTTTCGATGGCGCGCGCCAGCATCCAGCCTGTGACCAGCTTGATGTGTCCGGTCTGCTCGGCGAAGGGCACAAAATCGGCCGGCGACACGAACCCGCGCACTGGGTGGTGCCAGCGTACCAGTGCCTCGGCACCGATGGGCTGGCCGGTGGCCAGAGAAAACTTGGGTTGCAACCACATCTGCAGTTCATCGTGCGCCACCGCTTGGCGCAGGTCGCTCACCAGGCCCAGTTGCCCCAGACGTGCGGCTTCCTGCGCGTCGCTGTGCCAGGCGTGGGGCTGGGCACTGCGCTTGGCTGCATGCAGCGCCACTTCCGCATTGCGCACGAGGGTAGAAACCGGCAGGTTGATGCCTGTTTCACCCAGGTCTGCCAGACCGATCACCATGGACAGGTCAACCCATTGCCCGCTGCAAGATACTGGTTCCTGGAATGCGCCGACAAGCGCCTGCAACAGGGTGTTCACCTGCTGTCGGTGGTCAACGCCAAACCAAGCCGCAAACGTTCCGCCGCCCAGGCGGGTCACGATGGGGTGCTGGTGAATCACGCCCGTATCCGCCAGCGTGTCAAACACCTGCCTGGTCCGCGAACCCGCGGCGAGGATCAGGCTGTCACCGGTGGCAAACCCCAGGGTTTCATTGACCACTTTCAGGCGGGCGATGTCGAGCAGGGCCAGGGTGTTGCGCGGGTTGTCGGGCTCCGGTTGGGTGTTGAGCAAAAACGTGCGGTTCGGCAGACCGGTCAGTGCGTCTTCGTAGGCCTGGCGCTTGATTTGCGCTTCGCGTTGCGCCACGGCTTCCGCCATGGTGTTCAGCGCCTGTGCGACACGGTCCACTTCCGTCACCCCCGTGGCAAGCAACCGCCGGTCGTACTGACCCTCGGCAATGTCACCCGCACCGGCCTCCAGTGTGTTGAGGGGGTTCACCACACTGCAGGTGGTGCGCCATGCCAGCCAGGCCGCTGCCAGTGCCAGGCCGCCGGCCAGCCACACCATCGCCCAGGCGGTCCGTTCGTGCCAGGCTTGGGCGTCGGCCAGTTCCTGTTCCACTTTCTGGCGTTCGTGGTTGAGCAGGGCGTTGGAATGCACCAGCATGTCCTGAAGTGCCGGGTTGACCAGTGTGTGAAGCGCACGTGTGGCAGCCGCGGTGTCGCCAGCCTCGATTTCGTCTGCGGTCGCCACAAAGGCATCTGCGTAGCGGGCGCGGCTGGCTCGGAGGTTGTTCAGGATGGCGTGCAACGCTGTGTCGGCCGAATCATCGTCAAGAGAAGCCAGGTTGCCGTCGATGCGATGGTTCTGGGCATCGACCTCGGTGTACTCCGCCACACGCTGGTTGCGTGGCGCATTCAGCAGGCGGATGAAGGCGTTACCCACCCCTTCGATTTGCATGGACAGGGCCTGCACACGCAGCAATCGCTGCATGTCCTGGGTGGCAAAGCGGCCAGAGGTTTCACTGGCCAAATGCATCTGATGCGCTGCTTGCAACAGAGCCAGCAGCAGCAACAGCACCAGCGCCCCGAATCCCAGGGCCAGCCGACGACCGATGCGTTGGGGCCAGGTTGGTTTCATGAGAATGGTTGGGTGGAAAGTCGCTTCAACGATGCGTCACCACCGCAGCAGCCGCGGCCCCAGCGCGGCACCCAGCACGGCGGGCAACAACATGCCCAACCCATTCCACACCAGCAGAAACGGGGCATCCAACTCGGGGCAATGCAGGGCGTACACCACGGCACCGGCCGCACCGGCCAGCAAGCCAGCACTGGCACCCGCCCAAGCCAACTGGGTGGGGGCCAGGCCTTTCAAGGCCCAAAAACTGCCCACGAAGACCGGTGCACCTACCAGCGCGATGTAGAACGTGCAGACTTGCCATGTGCTGCCCAACACCAGCGCCGCCCGTTCGCCTGGCGCGGCGTGCAACAGCGCCCAGATGGCGAGCAGTGCCATGGCCACTGCTGGCAGTGGCAACGCGTGCGGCAGCTTGCCCGCAGGCATACCAGGGCGCGACAGGCGGAGCATCAGCGCCAGGCTGATGGCTGCCACCACGCCAGGGAAGGCGAACTTCACCCACAGCATGGGTTCGCCCAGCACGTCCATCAGGTCAGGGCGGATGCCCAGCCCCCACAGCATGAGCAGTGCCACCGGCAGGCTGAAGGCCATGGCACGCGCCAACCGCTGCTCGGGCACGTTGGGCTGCACCGGCTCCGCACCGGTGGCCAGCATGGCAATCAGGTCGTCTGTTTTCATGACGCTCTCCTCAAACTCTGGGTCATCAGCGCGGCCAGTGCTTTCATGCCCCGGTGCACCCCCACCTTGATGGCTGACTCCGACATGCCTGTCGCCGCAGCGGCTTCGGACACCGACAGGCCTTCGAGCTTGGTGTGGACGATGGGCAGGCGCTGGTTGTCAGGCAGTTGGTTCAGCAGGGTGTGCACATCGCGGCGGGCATCGGCTGCGTCGTGGTCGTTGGCGGCAAAAACGGCCAGGTCGTCATCAATGGGGTCGTGCAGGGCTTCGCGGCCCGAGCGGCTGCGCAGCAGGTCGATCAGTTTGTAACGCGCAATGGCATTCACCCAGGCCGTCAGTGGCTGGTCTGTCCGGTAGGTGTGGCGCTGGTTGTGCACCGCCAACAGAATGTCTTGCACAAGGTCCTCGATGTCGTCTGGCAGAGATGACAACCTGCGCCGTAGGAACGAACGCAGGTGCGTGCTCAGGCCTTTCAGAAAGGCCTGATAAGCCTGGCTATCACCTGCCATGCCTTGCAGCAGCAGCGCTCGCAAACGCTGTTCGGCTGCTTTCATGTCGGCCAAAGCCGGGCTGTCGGTGGGTATTCGTTCCATGCGGGCGGTCGGTTACACGGGGGGCAAGAAATTTCTTGCAGGTTGTTGCACATTTTGCACACGCTGTAACCAATGGGCTGTTGGTGGCGAACTGAGGGCCACTTTCTTTCACAACCGGAGCTACATCCATGAGCCCACACAACGCCTCTCCCCGCCCCCTCATCGCTTCTTTGCTGGGGCTCGCGTGTTCGCTTGGGGCGCTACTTGACCGGCTTCAGCCGCTTGCGGCGCTGCTGGCCAGGTTGTACGTGGCCCAAGTGTTTTTCCTGTCCGGGCTGACCAAGCTCCGCGACTGGGAGACCACGCTCTTTCTGTTCACCGAGGAATACAAGGTGCCTGTGCTGTCGCCGCCCGTGGCAGCCTTCATGGGGACGGCGGGTGAACTGGTGTTGCCGGTTTTGCTCGCTGCGGGCCTGTTGGGGCGTTTGGGTGCATTGGGCCTGACGGCGGTGAACGTGGTGGCCGTGGTGTCGTTGAGCGAGATCGCACCGGCTGCCCTGCAGCAGCACATCCTGTGGGGCGCGTTGCTGGTGGGTGTAGCTTTGTACGGGCCCGGCCGGTGGTCAATTGACCACCTGATGGCGCGTGGCCAGAAGGTTTGACAAAAACATAGCGCTTGATTCAATAAATAAAAGCGCTGGAAGCATTTTTTGTATCAAGTACTCGTCGAGTTGCCTTCGGTGAGTTGAGTGATCTGCTCGGGGGAGTAACCCAACCCTTCCAGCACCAGGGCGGTGTGTTCGCCCAGCTTCGGCGGCGACAGGCGCACACCGGGGCGTTGACCGCCCAGGGTCAGCGGCAGCAGCACCACCTCGGCCTGGCGGCCATCCGGCAGCTCCACGGGGGCCAGCCCGCCAGTGGCCCGCAGGTGTGGGTCGTCAAACAGCTGTTGCGGCTGGGGGATGGGGGCAAACGGCAGACCATGCTGCTCGAACACACTGGCCAGGTGGGCTGCGCTGTGTGCCGCCAGACGCTCCCGCAAAATGGGCATCATCCACTCGCGGGCCCGCACGCGGTCGTTGTTGGTCTGCAGGCGGGGGTCGTCTTTCAGGTCGGCAAAGCCGAAGGCGTCGCAGAACAGCGCCCAAGCGGTGTTGCTGACCACTGCCAGAAAAATCTGCTCGCCGTCTTTGACCTGAAACACGTCGTACACCGCCCACGCCGAAATGCGCGCGGGCATGGGCGCTGCGGGCTTGCCGGTGACGGCAAACTGCATCATGTGCTGGGCCACCAGGAACACGTTGTTTTCAAACAGCGCGCTTTGAACCTCCTGGCCCATCCCGGTTTTTTCGCGCTGGGCCAGCGCGGCCATGGCGCCCATGGCACCGAACATGCCCCCCATGATGTCGTTGACGCTGGCACCGGCCCGCAGGGGGTCCCCCGGGCGGCCTGTCATGTAGGCCAGGCCACCCATCATTTGCACCACTTCGTCCAGCGCGGTGCGGTGGTCGTACGGGCCTGGCAGAAAGCCTTTGTGGCTGACGTAGATGAGCCGTGGGTTCAGGTGCTTGAGGGTCGGGTAGTCCAGGCCCAGCTTGGCCATGGTGCCGGGTTTGAAGTTCTCGCACAGCACGTCAGCGGTGGCAATCAGGCGCAGCGCGGCCTCTTTTCCGTCGGCGGTTTGCAGATCCAGTGCCACGCTTTTCTTGTTGCGGTTGAACATGGGAAAAAAGCCTGCCCCCGAACCCAGCAACTGGCGGGTGGCGTCGCCTTGCCGGCCATGGCCCACGGGCTCGACCTTGATGACCTCGGCCCCCAGGTCGGCCAACACCATGCCGCAGGTGGGCCCCATGACCATGTGGGTGAATTCGACGACGCGGATGCCTGCGTAGGGCAAGGTGGTGTCAGGCTGGTTGGTCATGGCTGTGTCTGTTCGGTGGGGTGGGGCGTGGCGCGGCCCAACCAGTTGATGGGCAAGCCTGCAAGTGGTGTCATGCCGTACAGGGGTTCGCCGGGCAGACCTGCTTGCAAAATGGGGCGCGCGGCCATCAGCGCTTGCAGGTTCACGCCGGTGTGCACGCCCATAGCCTCGAACATGAACACCAGGTCTTCCGTCACGACGTTGCCGCTGGCACCCGGCGCATAGGGGCACCCGCCCAGGCCACCTTGAGAGCTGTCAAAGGTGCGCACCCCCACATCCCAGGCGGCCAGGCAGTTGGCCAGGCCCAGGCCGCGGGTGTTGTGCAAATGGGCTGCGCCGGTGCGGTGTCCAATTTCGGCCCGCACGCGGTTGAACAGGTGCCGCACCTGGGTGGGGTTGGCCATGCCGCTGGTGTCGGACAGGCCCACTTCGTCCACACCGGCGTTGACCAGTGCAGCGGCCAGCGCCACCACGTCGTCGACCGGCACGTCGCCTTGCAGGGTGCAACCGAATGCGGTGGACATGCCCGCTTCCACATGCACGTGTGGAGCGTGCGCATTGCGCAGGGCAACGATGCGTGCCACCTCTGCCACCATGTGCTGGCGGGTTTTGCGCACATTGGCCAGCGAATGGGCTTCGCTGGCCGACACGGGGATGGACAGTTTGTGCACCCCGGCCGCCAGCGCGGCTTCTGCGCCGCGCAGGTTGGGCACCAGCGCCATGACGGTCAGACCGGGCAGGGTCAATGCGTGGCGCACCACGTCGGCCACGTCAGCCATTTGGGGAAGCAGGGAAGCTGGCACGAAAGAGCCCACTTCGATTTCGCGTAAACCGGCGGCGTGCAACGCGTTGATCCACGCCAGCTTGGCTGCGGTGGGCATGACGGCCTTGACGCTTTGCAGCCCGTCACGTGGGCCTACTTCGCTGATGAGAACGGCATGGGGAGGCATGTTGGAGGGTGCTTGATGTTCTGAAAGATAGAACTATAATTATCGAGACAGAACGAATTTTCGTTGAGCGCCACACTGGCTGTCAACCGCAACGTCCATTTTCTGCACGCCATGCCCAAGAAATCAGCCCAACTTTCCCTTGCCGACGAACAGGCCGCACCCGGCGGGGCCGCAGCGGTGGACCGTGCCCTGAGTGTGTTGCGGGCCTTCAGGTCAGGCGATCAGGCATTGAGCGTGACCGAGTTGGCCACCCGCACCCGTCTGTACAAAAGCACGGTGCTGAGGCTGCTCGCCTCACTGGCGCATGCCGGTCTGCTGCGCAGAACGACCGATGGCCAGTGGGCACCCGGCCACGAGTTGGCCAGGCTGGGCGCGTTGTACACGGCTTCGTTTTCGCTGGCCGATGCAGTGTTGCCAGTCATGCGGGCGCTGGTCGACGCCACGGGCGAAAGTGTTGCACTGCATGTCAGGCAAGGGGAGCAGCGGGTGTGCCAGTACCGGGTGGATTCGGCCCATGTGCTGCGCGACCATGTCAAGGTGGGGGATGTGCTGCCGCTGGACCGGGGTGCCGGCGGCCGGGTGCTGCTGGCATTCAGTGGTGCGGTTGGCGAGCCGTACGACACCATCCGCCACCAGGGTTTTGTGTGTTCGGTGGGTGACCGTGTGCCCGGTCTTGTGGGCATTGCCGCGCCCGTCTGGCAGCGGGGCAGCGAACTGCTCGGTGCACTGACACTGACCGTGCCGGAAACCCGCTTTCAAGAAGGGTTTGTGGCTGCGTTGCGCCAGTCGGCCGAGCAATTGAGCGGACTGCTGGCTTGAACCTGCGCTCGCGCACCGCATGCCACCCACCGCACGAGCCTGGGCACGGGCGTGTACCCTTGGCAGACCCACATTCACAGCGAGGTCACCATGGATGGTGGAAACTGGAAAGAACTGTTCGATGCCGCTTGCAAAGGCGATACGGACCTGCTGCGCTACCACATTTCGCGTGGCGTGGATGTCAACTACGCCCATCCCGAATTCCTTTCCACACCGTTGGTCGCGTGCATTCTGGAGCGCAAGCCTGACAGTGCATTCATGTTGCTGGACAACGGGGCCGATCCCACGCTTTTTTCGGAGTTTGAAGGCATGACACCCATGCAGGCTGCCGTTTCAGTGGGGTTGGCACCGGTTGTCAGCCGCCTGACCGAGATGGGGGTGCCTGCCATCAGCCAGGCTGGCCACCCACAGCCCGGTTTGTTGAGCCGGTGGCAGTCCTGGCTGCTGGGGCGAGGTAGAAGGATGTGCTTATGATGCCCCCAAGCACTGTCGCGACACCAGCAAGCACATTGCGCCACAAGCGAGCCCATTCGAGGGAGTACCCATGGATTTCACCGCCCAAGCCAAGCCCGTCATTCTGGTTGTGGACGATACCCCGGACATTTTGCTGCTCATCGGCAACCTGTTGAAAGACCGATACCGGGTCAAGCTGGCCAACAGCGGGGAAAAGGCGTTGCAGGTGGTCCAGTCCGGGGCCAAGCCCGATCTGATTCTGTTGGACATCATGATGCCGGGCATGAACGGCCATGAGGTGTGTGCCGCCTTGAAACGCGACCCTGCCACGTGGGACATTCCAGTCATTTTCCTGACGGCGATGAGTTCAGTGGCCGATGAAGAGGCCGGCCTCAAAATGGGCGCGGTGGACTACATCACCAAGCCCATCAGCCCTCCACTGGTGCTGGCCCGTGTGGAAACGCACCTACAGATCAAGGCAGTGGCAGACTTCCTCAGGGATCAGAACCACTACCTGGAGCAGCAAGTCGCACTGCGCACCGAAGAGGTGCGAGCGATTCAGGATGTAACCATCTTTTCCATGGCGTCACTGGCCGAAACGCGTGACAACGAAACCGGCAACCACATCCGCCGCACCCAGCATTACGTGAAAGTATTGGCCCAACGGCTGCGTGACCATCCCCGCTTTGCCAGCTACCTGACGGACAGGCAGATCGAATTGCTGTTCAAGTCGGCTCCCCTGCACGATATTGGCAAGGTGGGCATTCCAGATTGCATTCTGCTCAAACCCGGCACGCTCACGGCTGAAGAGTTTGAAATCATGAAGACGCACACCACCATCGGGCGCGATGCCATCGTGCGTGCTGAGCAGCAGCTGCGTGTGCCTGTGGCTTTTTTGCAGTGCGCCAAAGAGATTGCCTATGGCCACCAGGAAAAGTGGGATGGCAGTGGCTACCCCCTGGGTTTGTCGGGCAATGCCATACCCATTTCAGCCCGGTTGATGGCCGTAGCCGATGTGTACGACGCGCTCATCAGCCGCCGGGTTTACAAGGCAGCCTTGCCTCATGAACAGGCCGCAGAGTCGATCGTTCTCGGTCGGGGACAGCATTTCGACCCTGACATCGTGGATGCCTTTGTGGCCGTGCAAGACCAGTTCCGGCACATTGCCGCCACGTATGCCGACACGGCCAGTGACCTCGCAGATGAGTTGGCGCAGATGGAGCACATTGCCGAGAAGGTGGTGCTGGAGTAAGCACCTCAGATTTCGGTCTGGGCCAAAGGTCAAGCTGGGGGCGCAGATCGGGGCAGGCTGACGGTCAGTGTGGTGGTGTTGGCTTCGTCAGACACCACCATGTCAACCGAACCGTTTTGCGCCTGGGCGAGCAGCCGGGCTGAGTAAGTGCCCAGGCCCGTGCCACCTGCCTTGCCGTGCGTCACGAACTTGTCGAAAAAGCGCTCACGGATGGCGGCGGGCACGGCACCGTGGTTGGTCATTTCAATGCGCAAGGGTGACGTGTCGAACAGCCTGACGGAGACAGTGGAGCCTTCCGGGGAGGCCTCGCAAGCGTTTTTCATCAGGTTCTGGAACAGCGAGTAGCACAGCATGGCATCGCCCAGCGCCTGGGGTTGAGGCTGACCCAATGGCACATCGGTGTCCACGGAAATGCTGATGTGCTTGGAGCTGAACGTGGCTCGGTTGATCTCTACCAGGCGGCGCAAGATGCTGACCACGTCAACGTCAACTGCGTGAAGTTTGAAACGTCCCGTTTCAATCTTGAACAGCTCTGAAGACAGGTTGATCATGCCCATGATCTGGAGCATGGTTTCCTCCACCAGCTTGAGTTGCTCGATTTGTTTCCGTCCGAGATCGTCGTCGGCCAACAGGCCTTGCACGAGCCCAATCACGCCCGCCATGGGGCCTTTCATGTCGTGACGGGTGATCTGGTCCACATCCTCTCGCAGCCTGGCCGATTCGACCATGTCGTCAAAATCAGACTGCAGTTCGCGCCGCATGTTGACGTAACGCATGAAGTTGCGTACTCGTGGTTTCAGCACGTCAGGGTTGACAGGCTTGGTGACGAAATCCACCGCACCCAGGTCCATGCCTTTCATCCGGGCATCCTGCGAGGTCATGGCCGTGACGAAGATGATCGGGATGGCTTCTGACGTGGGATGCTCGCGCATCCGCTGGGCCACTTCGAAGCCGTCCATGCCCGGCATCATCACGTCCAGCAACACCAGGTCGGGTGGGTCGTCCGACTGGCAGATGTCCAGCGCCTTCTGGCCGTTGAGGGCCAACCGAACACGGTACTCATCTTTGAACATCTGGGACAGCAGCAACAGGTTGTCTTGTGTGTCGTCCACCATCAGCAGGGTGGGGCGCTCATGCCGTTGGGGCGCTTTGGCGGCGGCTTGGGCAGGCGCTTCAGCAGGGGCAGACCCTGCTGCGCCGGGTGCGGGAGTGTGCTTGCGGGGCTGAGCCACCAGCGCCTTCTCGATGCGGTCCAACAATTGGTTGGGCGTGTAGGGCTTCAGCACCAGGCCGGTTACCCCGCTGGCCACTGCCTGTTCGATGCGGGGGCGCTCTGCTTCGGCCGTCACCATCAGGAAAGGCAAGCGGCGCAACCTGTCGTCGGCGCGGACGGCCTGGAGCAGTTCCAGCCCGTTCATCACGGGCATGTTCCAGTCGGACAGGATGATGTCCACCGGTTGCGACCGCAGCACCTTCAGCGCCTCCAAGCCGTCTTTGGCCATGATGATGTGCTGAGCGCCCAGGCTGCGCAGCTGCTTGGCCGTGATCTGTCGCATGGTTTCAAAGTCGTCCACCACCAGAAAACGACTGTTTGCATTCAAAAAGCGAGGGGCGTTGTGCCCGGTCAACACATGTGCCATGTCGGAGCCTTGAGGTCAGCTGATACGCAGATAAAGTGTAAGGGTGTCAAATTTTTCACACTTGCAGGTGCATAGAATGCTTCTGCGTCTGGCTCATTGCCACACGCAACCAGCCAACAACAAGGTGATACAGCATGTCAGGGTCTTTGGATTTCACTGAAAAAGCGTCCGTATTGGTGGTTGACGACACGCCCGACAACCTGTCGTTGATGTCGGGTCTGCTGAAAGACCGTTACCGTGTCAAGGTGGCCAACAACGGTGAAAAAGCCATCAAGATTGTCCAGGGCGACAGCCCGCCAGACCTGATTCTGCTGGACATCATGATGCCGGGCCTGTCGGGCTACGACGTGTGCCAGATTCTCAAGGCCGACCCGGCCACGCGCGATGTGCCCATCATCTTCCTGACCGCCATGACGGCCACGGAAGACGAAAAAAAAGGGCTCGAAATGGGGGCGGCCGATTTCATCACCAAGCCCGTCAATCCGCCCATCGTGCTCGCGCGGGTGGCCACGCACCTGCAAATCAAGGCTGCGGCAGATTTCCTGAAAGACCAGAACGCCTACCTCGATGCCGAAGTGGCACGCCGGGGGCGCGAGCTGGCGGCCATCCAGGATGTGACCATCCTGGCCATGGCTTCACTGGCTGAAACGCGTGACAACGACACCGGCAACCACATCCGGCGCACGCAGAACTACATCAAGGTGCTTGCCGAGCATCTGAAGACGCACGAGCGTTTCAGGTTCTTTCTCACGGACAAGAACATCGACATGCTCTTCAAGTCCGCCCCGCTGCATGACATTGGCAAGGTGGGCATCCCGGACCGCATCCTGCTCAAGCCGGGGCGTTTCGAGCCACATGAGATGGAGATCATGAAAACCCATTGCAAGTTGGGGCGTGACGCCATCCAGCATGCGGAAGACCAGTTGGGTCTCGAAGTGGAGTTTCTGAAGTACGCCAAGGAAATTGCCTACGGCCACCAGGAGAAGTGGGATGGCTCCGGTTATCCGGAAGGTCTGGCGGGCGATGCCATCCCCATCTCGGCCCGGATGATGGCCGTGGCCGATGTGTACGACGCGCTCATCAGCCGTCGGGTGTACAAGGAAGGCATGCCGCACGAGAAAGCCGTGCGCATCATTGCCGAAGGTCGCGGCACTCATTTTGACCCCGACATCACCGATGCGTTCCTGGCGCTGGCGGACCGCTTCAACGAAATCGCACAGCGCTTTGCCGACACCGACGACGACCTGGCACAGAAAGCCGCCTCGCTCAAAACCATCACAGGCTGACGCTGCGTCGTTGCGGCACAAGATACAGGGAGTGCCATGAATCGGATTGCTTCTTTGAGTTCCGCAGCGTCCAACCTGGTGTGGGTTGCATTGCTGGCGGTGGGTGTGGTTTGGGCCGCATGGGTGTGGCAGTGGGATGCCACCGGGCGTGCGGAAGACAGGCAATCTCGCCTCCAAGTGGTGGCCGAAAAGCAGGCCGCTGAAATTGCGGCCACCACCCTCAACGGCGATTTGATGGGGTCACTGGTGCTGCTGGGCATCATGGACCGCGACATCAAGCAGGACGTGACGAACGGACTGTTGTCCATCGATGCAGCGATTGATGCCACTCTGGGCATCGTGGGCGGCACATTCGATGCTCGGGGCGTGTTCGTGGTGTCGGGTGATGGCATCATCAAAACGTCATGGGCCAGTTCGGGCAAGCCCAACAGCGGTGCCAACGTGCGGTTCAGGCCCTACGTCCAAATGGCCCTGGAAGGCAAGACTTCGGTTTACGCTGCGGTGGGTACCACCAGTGGCGAGCGCACGCTGTATTACTCGGCCCCCGTGTTTGCCTATGCATCGCGCACGGCCAGTGGCATCGGCGCGGTGGTCGCGCAAGCCAAGGTTGACTGGCTGGACAAGCGCCTCAGCAGCCAGCCCGGTGGTGCGGCCCTGCTGTCGCCACAGGGTGTGGTGTTTGCGGCCAGCGAGCTCAAGTGGCTGGGCGGTCTGGATGGTGTGGCCGCGCTTGACAGGCTCAAAGCCATCCGCGATCTGAAGCAGTTTGGCAAGTGGTTCGACTCGGCCGAGCCCAAGACTTTGCCTTTCCGCGCGACGGGTGGTGTTCAGGCGTTGGACGGTTCACGTCATGCGGTTGCGGTGGCAGACATCCATTGGGGTGACCCGGCGGGATCATGGAAGCTCGTGCTGCTGGAAGACCTGAGCCACACTGTGTCCGTCGGCTCCACGCTGGCGCGTGCGGCGGCAGCCACCCTGTTGTACGTGTTTTTGGCAGTGCTGATGGTGCGGCTGGTTAACAGCCATCACCGGCAAACCGAATCAGCGCGTCAGCTGTCGGTTCTGGCAGACGGTCAGAGCAGACAGTTGAGGTTTCGTGAGGACATGTCAGCAGCCATGATTGCCCTCCAGACATGCGAAGCAACCGCACCCTTGGCACAAGCTTTTCTGAGCCATGCGCATACGCTGTTTGGCACCCTGCAAGGTGTGGTGTATGTGGTGGATAGACAGGATGCGCAGCGGTATGTGCTGAAAGGGCAATTTGCTTGCAGCAACACGCCGCCGGCCGTCCTGATGAGTGGCGAGGGCGTGCTGGGGCAATGTGCGGTGGAGCGTACCAGTCGCTTGCTGGCCGGTGGCCAGCACGGCTGGGGTCCTGTCCGCTCGGGGCTGGGCGGTGCAGCGCCCGGATACGTGGTGTGCCTGCCTTTGCTGGGCAATGACCAGGTGTTGGGCTTGGTCGAAGTGACCGGGTTGGGCCCGCCTGAGGCCTTTGCTTTGGGCAATTTCAAGGACTTGGCCAATGCCATGGCCTTGAACCTGCAAGTGCTGCTGAAGGCCGAGCAGACCTTGGCCAGCCTGCAACAAACCGAGCACATTCGGCAGCTGGGAGCCGAGCAGTTGCACATGCAGCAATCACTTGTAAATGCCATTCCGTACCCGGTGTTCTACAAAGACCACGAGGGCCGCTTTACCGGGTTCAACCGCGCGTACGAGGCTACTTTTGCTGTGTCCCGGGCGGACTTGCTGGGCAAGACGGTGATGGACCTGGAATATTTGCCTCTTGAGGACCGCAAGGTTTACGACGCTGAAGACATGCACCTCATACGCACCGGCGGCTCGGCAACTCACATCATGTCCATGCCGTTTGCCGATGGCAAGGTACACCGTACGCTCTACCACGTAATGGGCTTCGCTAGGCCGGACGGCAGCCCGGGTGGCTTGGTGGGTACGTTCACCGACCTTGAGTGGGTAGATGCCCTGGCCGCTGACCATGCGGCCAGGCAGCAAGGGGGGGCATAACCATGAGTGCGATGTTGCGATGGTTGGAGCAGTGGGCCCTGGCCACCAAGCTAGCTGCGGGATTTGTGTTTGTCATCAGTGTGGCAGCGGCCGTGGGTGTGGGCAACCTGTTGTCGCAACAGGCCCTGCGTGCGCAAATGGATGCGCTCTACCAAACCGAGTTGCTGGGTGTGTCTGCCGCCAAAGACGCACAAATCATCTACCTGTCCATCGGTCGTCAATTGCGTCAGGCAGCGCTCGCCGGGCCCGGTCGTGCGCGAGAGACCGCCCTGAAAGAACTGGCAGCCACCAGCGAAGCGCTGCAGGCTGCGTTGGGTGTGTTGCGCACCAAGTTGATCCGTCACGACACCCAGGCGGCGCTGCGGGATTTCGACAGTCACTTTGCCAGTTACCAGGCCAATGTGGACCGGGCGGTGGCCATGCTGGCCAAAAACCAGGAAGCGGACGCTGCGTCATTCATTTCGTCTGATGCGTTTTCGCGACCTGGTGCAGCTGCCAATGTGGCCTTGGGGCAGCTCATTCAGCTCAAAGATGCCGGCGCCAAAGCAGCGTCTGAACGCGCACTGGCGCAAAGTGACGAGGCGCTTCGGATAACTGCTGTGTTGCTGGTGGTTGGGCTGTTGGGCAGTCTGGCGATTGGTTGGCTGAGTTTTCGCAGCATCCACGTGCCCGCAGAACAGCTGCGCAAAGCAGTCGAGAAGTTGGCGGCCGGGCAATATGACACCGATGTGCCTTACCAGACTTACCGCAACGATGTCGGCAGCATGGCTCAGTCCATTCAGGTCTTACAAGCGGGCGCGCGGCAGATTGAAGATGAGTCGTGGTTGAAGAAGAACGTAGCCGGTATCTCGCAAGCCTTGCAGGGTGCACCCACGTTCACTGCCATGGCGCAGACCTTGTTTGTCGAGTTGGCACCACTGCTGCAGTTGGGGCAAGCCGTGTTGTATGTGTACGAGGAAGACACGCGGCGCCTGCGCATGCTGGGCAGCTACGCCTTCAGGGAGCGCAAGTCGATGGACCACTACTTTGAACTGGGCCAGGGGCTGGTCGGGCAATGCGCAATGGAGCGCATCCCTATTTCTTTGATGAACCCACCGTCTGATTACCTTCAGGTGGGTTCCAGCCTGGGATTCGCTGCGCCACAGGCTGTGCATGTGTTGCCGGTGGTGCGCAACGAGCGCTTGTTGGGTGTGTTGGAACTGGCGTGTTTCAGACCATTCAAGCCCCGGGAGCAGGCGTTGGTGGACGACCTGATGCCGGTGCTGGCGGCCAATCTTGAAATCTTGGAACGTAACGTCAAGACCACCAAACTGCTCGAAGAAACGCGACGCCAGGCCGAGGAAATGGCCGCCCAGCAAGCCAGCTTGAAAGAAAGCGAGGCCTACAACAAGATGTTGTTCCAGGATTCGAGCCGGGCCATTGTCATCCTGGAGTCCGGAAAAGGCATTACCGACTGCAACCAGGCTGCGGTGCGGATATACGGCTTTGAAACCCGCGAACAGGTGCTGGGCAAAATCACGCTGGACATGTCCGCCCCCTTCCAGCGCGATGGCACAGCCAGTGAGGTCGCCGTCCGACGGTATACCCATCAGACACTCACGGACGGCCCACTCACGTTTGAGTGGCGGTATCAGCGGCCGGACGGTACGCTGTGGGATGCTGAGGTGAACCTGGCCCGGTTCAATTACCGCGGCAAAACTTTGTTGCAGTTCACGCTGGATGACATCACCGAGCGCCTGCTGGCTGAAGAGAAAGTGCGCACCAGCCAGGCACAAATGCGCACGCTGGTGGACAGCATTCAGTCTGTGGTGTTCATGAAAGATGCCGAAGGTCGTCACCTGCTCGTCAACGACAAGTACCAGGAAGCGACGGGGATCAGCAAAACCGAGGTCATTGGCAAGACGGATTTCGAGGTGTTTCCTCCCGAGGTGGCCACTGCCATTCCCGAACAGGACCGGCAGGTGATGCAAGCCTGCAAGCCCTTCACGTTTGAGGAGCAGGTGCCCAACCGTCAAGGTGAATTGCGTGACTATTTGACGACGAAGGTGCCCTTGATTGATGGCAATGGTGTTGCCTATGGCATGTGCGCCATTGCTACCGACATCACTGAGCGCAAACAGGTGGAAAACGAAGTGTTGCGCGCCAAACAAGCCGCAGAAGACGCGACCAAAGCCAAGAGCGACTTCCTGGCCAACATGAGTCACGAAATCCGCACGCCCATGAAC
>DDUQ01000111.1:42096-42468 GCA_002344885.1 Comamonadaceae bacterium UBA2334 | reverse complement strand
GAATATCTGGAAATAATCAGGCGGACAAAAGCATGTCTTCTGCATCAGTTGCACCCTTTTCATTCAGTGACTTTCTGAAGAGCTTCCTGCTGGTAGAGCTTATCAAAGGCATGGCGCTCACCGGGCGATACACGTTTCGCCGCAAAGTCACGATCCAGTTCCCGGAAGAAAAGACCCCGCTTTCTCCCCGGTTCCGCGGGTTGCACGCCTTGCGCCGTTATGAAAACGGTGAAGAACGCTGCATCGCTTGCAAGTTGTGCGAGGCAGTGTGTCCCGCAATGGCCATCACGATCGAGTCAGATGTCCGTGATGATGGCAGCCGTCGAACCACTCGGTACGACATTGATTTGACCAAGTGCATTTTCTGTGGCT
>DDUQ01000111.1:41515-41861 GCA_002344885.1 Comamonadaceae bacterium UBA2334 | reverse complement strand
CAAGTGCATTTTCTGTGGCTTCTGCGAAGAAAGTTGCCCGGTGGATTCCATTGTGGAAACCCACATTCTGGAATATCACGGCGAAAAGCGTGGCGATTTGTACTTCACCAAAGAAATGCTGTTGGCTGTGGGTGACCGCTATGAGCCGGAGATCGCGAAAGCCAAGGCCGCGGATGCCAAGTACCGCTGAAGCAACTTAACAAATCAGTCAGTTATGGACTATCAAGCCGGTTTCTTCTATTTCTTCTCAGCTGTGCTGCTTTTCGCTGCACTGCGGGTCGTGACGGCACGCAACCCTGTGCACGCTGTCTTGTACCTCATGTTGGCTTTTTCACAGGCCGCAGCT
>DDUQ01000111.1:40640-41195 GCA_002344885.1 Comamonadaceae bacterium UBA2334 | reverse complement strand
TTTGTTGTGATGATGCTGGATATTCGCATTGACAGCGTTCGGCAGGGGTTTTGGCAGCACGTGCCGTTGGCCCTCGCGTTGGGTGGGCTTGTGGCCGCTGAATTGACTGCCTTGCTCTGGACTGGATTCTCCAACCTCGCGCCGACAGCTGTCGCGCCTGTAGCTGGTGCCGCAGCTAAATCCAACACGCATGCACTTGGCATCCTGCTTTACACGGAATACTTGTATCCCATTCAGGCTGCTGCAGTGATTCTGTTGGTTGCCATGGTCGCCGCCATCGCCTTGACGCTCCGTCACCGGAAGGACAGCAAGGCCATCAATCCATCCTTGCAGGTTCACGTCAGGGCCAAAGATCGCCTGGTGGTCGTCAACATGCCAGCGTCTGTCAAGCCTGCTTCTACGGTTGCGGCGTCATCTGAAGGAGTCGCGAAATGAGCTTGACGTTGGGGCACTTTCTGGGGCTGGGCGCCATTTTGTTCGCCATATCGGTCACGGGCATTTTTTTGAATCGCAAAAATCTGATTGTTCTGTTGATGGCCATCGAACTGATGCTGC
>DDUQ01000111.1:663-40433 GCA_002344885.1 Comamonadaceae bacterium UBA2334 | reverse complement strand
TGATGGCCATCGAACTGATGCTGCTTGCCGTCAACATGAATTTCGTCGCGTTCTCCCACTATCTGGGTGACATGCACGGACAGGTTTTTGTGTTCTTCATCCTGACGGTTGCCGCTGCAGAGTCGGCCATCGGCTTGGCCATTCTGGTTTTGTTGTTCCGCAACAAGTCTTCCATCAACGTCGATGAGATGAATCAACTCAAAGGTTGATCTGGGGATAAATCAAAATATGAGCTCGACGCTTTCCGCCAGCACGCTGCTGGCAGTCCCATTGGCTCCGCTGGTGGGGTCAATTCTTGCTGGTGTGTTCGGTACCCAATTCGGCGGCAGTTGGATCGGTCGTCGGCTTGCCCATTCACTCACCATACTGGGCGTAGCAGTGGCTTTCGTGCTCTCTGCCATGACCCTGAAAGATGTTGCGGTCGACGGGGCCCGGTTCAACCAGACCATTTACGAGTGGATGGTCGTCGGCGGACTGAAGATGGAAATCGGGTTCATGGTGGACGGCTTGACGGCCATGATGATGTGCGTCGTGACGTTTGTTTCATTGATGGTGCACATCTACACCATAGGTTACATGGAAGAAGACGATGGTTACAACCGCTTCTTCGCCTACATTTCCCTGTTCACTTTCTCCATGTTGATGCTCGTGATGAGCAACAACCTGCTGCAGCTTTTCTTCGGATGGGAAGCTGTTGGTTTGGTGTCCTATCTGCTGATCGGTTTCTGGTACAACAAACCGACAGCCATTTTTGCCAACATGAAGGCATTTCTGGTCAACCGTGTGGGTGACTTTGGTTTCATTCTTGGCATCGGCTTGTTGGCGGCTTTTACCGGAAGCCTCAATTACAACGAAGTTTTCGCCAAGGTGCCTGCTCTGACCGATACTGTCTTGCCTGGCACCACCTGGTCGCTGATCACGGTGACGTGCATTTGCCTGTTCATCGGTGCGATGGGCAAATCTGCGCAGTTTCCTTTGCATGTCTGGCTGCCTGACTCGATGGAGGGCCCAACACCCATCTCCGCCCTGATTCACGCCGCGACGATGGTGACGGCCGGGATTTTCATGGTTGCAAGGATGTCTCCTCTGTTTGAGATGAGCGACGCAGCGTTGAACCTGATTCTCGTTGTTGGGGCAATCACGGCGCTGTTCATGGGTTTCCTGGGCATCATCCAGAACGACATCAAGCGGGTGGTGGCCTATTCAACTTTGTCACAGTTGGGTTACATGACGGTGGCTTTGGGTGCGTCTGCATACTCGGTGGCAGTTTTCCACCTGATGACACACGCGTTTTTCAAGGCGTTGCTGTTTTTGGGTGCCGGTTCTGTCATCATGGGCATGCATCACAACCAAGATATTCGCTGGATGGGAGGTGTCAGGAAATACATGCCCATCACATGGATCACGTCGTTGCTGGGCTCTCTGGCGTTGATCGGTACACCGCTCTTTTCAGGTTTTTACTCGAAGGACAGCATCATCGAAGCCGTCAAATTGAGTAACCTCCCCGCTGCCGGTTTTGCGTATTTTGCTGTGATTGTGGGCGTGTTTGTGACGGCGTTCTACTCATTCCGCATGTATTTCCTGGTCTTCCACGGCAAGGAAAGGTATGACCAGAATCCTGACGCGCATCACGGCCATCACGATGACCACGGGCACCATGGCCACGATGACAAGCCGCATGAGTCGCCTTGGGTGGTGACGGTGCCATTGGTATTGCTGGCGGTTCCATCTGTCGTGATCGGTTTCATGACGGTCATGCCCATGCTGTTTGGTGACTTCCTGAAGGATGCCATTACCGTCAACGGTGCACTGCACCCGGCCATGGCTGGCTTGGCGACCATCATCAAAGGTCCAACCGAGTTGGCGATGCACGCTTTCGTCACGCCTGCTTTCTGGCTTGCCTTCGCAGGTGTTGCGCTTGCGTGGTACATGTACCTGGTCAATCCTGCGTTGCCTGCAGCGTGCAAACGTGCACTGATGCCCCTCCACACCATCCTAGAAAACAAATACTACCTGGATTGGTTCAATGAGAACGTGTTGGCTCGGGGCGCACGTGCACTGGGCAACGGCTTCTGGAAAGCTGGCGACCAGGGCGTGATCGAGAGCGGCGTGGTCAACGCGAGCTGGAAGTTGGTTGGCTTGGTTTCCAGCGGTGTGAAGCGTTTGCAGACGGGGTACCTGTATCACTATGCATTGGTCATGCTGGTCGGGCTGTTCCTGTTCCTAACGTACTTCGTTTGGCTCGCCAAGTAAGGAGAAGAATTAAATGGGTTTGCTGAGCCTCGCGATTTGGGTCCCGATTTGCTTCGGGGTAGTTTTGCTTGCCTTGGGCCGGGATGACCAGGCCGGTGTCGTTCGTTGGGTGGCGCTGGTTGGGGCAGTGGTCAGTCTGCTGGTGACGATTCCGCTTTACACAGGTTTTGTCGTCGACTCCGCTGCCATGCAGTTTGTTGAGAAGGCGCTGTGGATTGAGCGTTTCAACATCCATTACCACCTGGGTATTGACGGTATTTCCCTCTGGCTGATTCCTTTGACCGCCTTCATCACAGTCGTGGTGGTGATTTCGGCGTGGGAGGTCATTACCGAACGGGTCAATCAATACATGGGCGCCTTTCTGATCCTGTCCGGGTTGATGATTGGTGTGTTCAGCGCGCTGGACGGCATGCTTTTCTATGTGTTTTTCGAAGCAACGCTGATTCCGATGTACCTGATCATCGGTATCTGGGGTGGACCAAACAAAATTTACGCAGCATTCAAGTTCTTTCTGTACACGCTGATGGGTTCGCTGTTGATGCTGGTTGCGCTGGTGTACCTGTACAACGCAGCAGGCGGTAGCTTCGATATCCTTGCCTGGCACAAACTCCCGCTGGGTGCGTCTGTACAAACCTTGCTTTTCTTCGCGTTTTTTGCCGCGTTTGCCGTCAAGGTGCCGATGTGGCCGGTGCATACATGGTTGCCAGATGTTCACGTCGAAGCGCCGACAGGCGGTTCTGCTGTGCTGGCTGCCATCATGTTGAAGCTGGGCGCATATGGTTTCTTGCGCTTCTCTATGCCCATCGCACCCGATGCTTCCCATGAGTGGGCGACTTTTGTCATCGTGCTGTCGCTGATTGCGGTGCTCTACGTGGGCTTGGTGGCCATGGTCCAGAAGGACATGAAGAAGCTGGTTGCCTACTCATCAGTTGCTCACATGGGTTTTGTAACGCTCGGTTTCTTCCTGTTCAACAACCTGGGAGTGTCGGGTGCCATCGTCCAGATGATTGCGCACGGTTTCGTATCGGCAGCCATGTTCCTCTGCATTGGCGTGCTGTACGACCGCATGCACTCGCGTCAAATTGCCGACTACGGCGGTGTGGTCAACACCATGCCCAAATTTGCCGCTTTCGCCCTGCTGTTCGTCATGGCGAATTGCGGACTGCCAGGTACAGCCGGTTTTGTGGGCGAATGGATGGTCATTCTGGCGGCAGTCAAGGTCAATTTCTGGATCGGCTTGCTGTCGGCGTCTGCCCTGATTTTCGGCGCGGCCTACAGTTTGTGGATGTACAAGCGGGTGTACCTCGGTTCCGTGGGCAATGACCATGTCAAGGAGCTGGTTGACATCAATGGGCGTGAGTTTTTCATGCTGAGTTTGCTGGCCATTGCGGTGCTCGTGATGGGCGTGTACCCCAAACCTTTCACAGACGTGATGGATGCGTCCGTCACACAGCTGCTGCAACACGTCGCGGTGTCCAAGCTGCCCTGAACAATCAACATCGAACAAGACAATGATTGACAACATCAGTTGGGTGGTTGCCTACCCCGAAATCCTGCTGCTGATCATGGCGTGTGTGATCGCCCTGGTTGATTTGGGTGTCAAAAGCCCGTCCAGAACCACGACCCATGTGCTGACCTTGTTGACGTTGGGTGCGCTGGCCGTGCTCCTCGCCATGTATGCCCGCACTGGGCAGGTCGTCACAGGTTTTGGTGGCATGGTGGTCACCGACCCCATGGGCAATTGGCTCAAGTGCTTCGCCACTATCGCGATGATGGTGACACTGGTCTACGGCCGTGCATACGCTGCCAGCCGCGACATGATGCGCGGGGGCGAACTGTTTTCGTTGTCCCTGTTTGCGTTGCTGGGCATCTACGTGATGATTTCCGGGCACAACTTCCTGGTCATTTACCTGGGCCTGGAAATGTTGACCCTGTCTTGCTACGCGCTTGTCGCGTTGCGGCGGGACGATGGCCGTGCAACGGAAGCTGCCATGAAGTACTTCGTGCTGGGTGCACTGGCAAGCGGCTTCCTGCTGTACGGCATGTCCATGCTCTATGGTGCCACTGGCTCGCTGGACATCGCCAAGGTCATGCAGGTCATTTCGGCTGGCGGACACAACAAGCAGGTTCTGATTCTGGGTGTCGTGTTCATTGTGGCCGGCCTGGCGTTCAAGTTGGGCGCTGTGCCATTCCACATGTGGATTCCTGACATCTACCAGGGTGCGCCGACCGTTGTCACGTTGATTGTCGGTGGCGCTCCCAAGCTGGCTGCGTTTGCCATCGTCATGCGGCTGTTGGTCGAGGGTCTGTTGCCGTTGGCCGCCGACTGGCAGCAGATGATGGCTGTACTCGCGGTGTGTTCGTTGGCAGTGGGCAACCTAGCTGCGATTGCGCAAACCAACCTCAAGCGCATGCTGGCTTTCTCCACGATTTCGCAAGTGGGGTTCCTGGTATTGGCGTTCGTCGCAGGGACCTCGGGCGGTGATGCATCCAATGCAACCAACTCGTACAGCGCCGGGATGTTCTATGCAGTGACCTATGTACTGACAACATTGTGCACGTTCGGGGTCATTCTGGTGCTGTCCCGTGAAGGATTCGAATCGGAAGATATTCAAGACCTGGCCGGTTTGAACCAGCGCAGCCCGGCTTTGGCTGGCATCATGGCCATCTGCATGTTCTCGCTGGCAGGCATCCCGCCCATGGTCGGCTTCTATGCCAAACTCGCAGTACTGCAAGGGCTGCTGGCCAGCGGCGCTGCGGGCATGATCCAACTCGCTGTGTTTGCGGTGGTGATGTCTCTGATCGGTGCTTTCTATTACCTGCGTGTCGTCAAGGTCATGTATTTCGATGCGCCGGTTCAAATTGCCCCCATCGAGGCCACGACCGGTGTCACGGCCGTCCTGTCCATCAATGGCCTGATGATTCTGGCGCTCGGTTTGATGCCCGGAGGCCTGATGACACTGTGTTCGGATTCGATCGCGGCACTGTTTCGCTGAACAAGCGTCGGCCTGAGGGCTTTGCACTGGTAAGCCTGATATTGACGCTGAAGTTGAAAGGCCGGCTCTAAGCCGGCTTTGTGCTTTTCTGGCGTTGGCTTGTTTTCGTCCTTTATTTCCCGCAGCTTCGCGGATGTTCACGTGCCTTCAGTCTGGTTTTGCGCAGTTGACGCCTTGTTGTCAGCGCCATAAAGCAGGAAATTGAAACTTGGTCAGTCCTATGCCCGAGATGCCAGAGTCTTTCACAAATTCTGAAGAATCTTTGTTCGAAGCAGGGATTGCACGTACGGTTGTCTTCGAAGGCAAACTGCTGCGTGTTCTGCGTGATGTTGTACGCCTGCCTGACAACAGCTCGGCAACCCGTGAGTACATTTCGCACCCGGGCGCAGTCATGATCATTCCCATTCTGGATGACGGGCAGATTGTGTTGGAGCGTCAGTTCCGGTACCCGGTTGGCCGGGTATTGATCGAGTTTCCTGCTGGCAAGCTCGATGCAGGTGAGCCCAGCCTGTCGTGCGCCATGCGTGAGCTGAAAGAGGAAACGGGTTACATCGCTCGCGAGTGGGCGTTTGGTGGTGTGATTCATCCGGTCATTTCGTATTCCACCGAGCATATCGACGTCTGGTTCGCCCGGGGCTTGATACCTGGTCGAGCTTCATTGGATGCCGGGGAGTTTCTGGATGTGCACACGGTGTTGCCTGATGAATTGTTTGGCTGGTGCCTCGCGGGTCAAGTGTCCGATGCCAAGACGCTTGCAGGCGCATTTCTGCTCCAGAATGTCCTGAACGGGTGCAAGCAACTGGATTGGGCACCCGCCAACGCAGCGGGTCTTCCTGTGCCGGATGGCCCGTATGTCCCGCCATTGATGACGGACAAGCCATGAAGGTGTTGGATCTGCAATGTGAACAGGCGCACGCCTTCGAGGGCTGGTTTGGCAGCGAGGCGGACTTCCAGTCCCAACTCGCTTCCGGCATGTTGCAGTGCCCGATCTGTCGCTCGGCAAATGTTGCCAAGAAGCTGAGTGCGCCCCGTCTGAACCTGCGCGCCTCCAGTCGTCGGCCAGAGGTTGTGGCGGCGTCGCAAGCGGGCACCTCCGATGAGTCGGACCGGAAAGGTGACCACCCGCCGGCGAGTGGCTCCGTGTCGCCTGCCTTGCCAGTCGGGCGACTGGAACCCGGTGCCGGGCATGACTGGCAGGCACATTTCCTTCGCGCCATACGGGAAGTAGTGCAGAAGACAGAGGATGTTGGTGACCAGTTCACCGAACAGGCCCGTCGCATGCACTATGGCGAGCAACCCGCCAAGGCCATTCGTGGCAAGGCAACGGCGGCTGACGCCATGGCCCTGCTGGAAGAAGGGATCGACGTGCTGCCGATTCCCGACTTGCCCGGACTGAACGGGCCTTTGCAGTAGCGAGTGCCTTACTGTCGAGATGACGGCCAGGCCACCCCTTTCGTTCAGGGGTACAGGCCCCGCATTTCGCGCGAATGCAGGATGCGTTTGCAGGCCACGATGAAGGTGGCCGTCCGCAGGCTGACCTGGTTGTCCTGTGCGACTTGCCACACCGCACCGAAAGCATCCTTCATGATGCGCACCAGGCGCTCGTTGATCTCGTCCTCACTCCAGAAGAAGCTGGAGAAGTCCTGCACCCACTCGAAATAGCTCACCGTGACGCCGCCTGCGTTCGCGATCACATCTGGCAGCACCAGCACGTTGCGGTCATGCAGGATGTCGTCGGCCTGCGGCGTGGTGGGGCCGTTCGCACCCTCGATGACCATGCGGGCCTGGATCTGGCCGGCGTTGGCGGCGGTGATCTGTCCTTCCAGGGCGGCCGGGATCATGATGTCGCAGGCAACGCCCCAGAACGCGTCATCGGGCATCACGTCTGTATCCGCATAGCCCTTCACGCTGCCCACGTGTGCAACGTGGGCGAGCAGTGCGGTCACGTC
This sequence comes from Comamonadaceae bacterium UBA2334, assembly GCA_002344885.1. Classification (GTDB taxonomy): domain Bacteria; phylum Pseudomonadota; class Gammaproteobacteria; order Burkholderiales; family Burkholderiaceae_C; genus UBA2334. The sequence goes on along the minus strand of DDUQ01000111.1, from coordinate 33,235 downwards.
AAGACCCGACTCGCGGAAAATGGTCCCGCCATGGTCCTGCACGGCCACGACCTTGCTGCCCGCCTGCGCAAACAGCTTGGCAGCGATGCCGCCCACATTCCCGAAGCCCTGAACGGCCACACGCGCTTTGCTTATGTCCAACCCAATGTGTCGTGCGGCTTCACAGCCGACAGTGAACACCCCCCGGCCGGTCGCTTCCCGTCGCCCCAGGGAACCACCCAGATCGACAGGTTTGCCGGTGACCACACCCGTGGCGGTGGCACCTTCGTTCATCGAATAGGTGTCCATCATCCATGCCATGACTTTTTCATTGGTGTTGACGTCAGGGGCGGGAATGTCCTTGGTCGGGCCGATGATGATGCCGATTTCGCTGGTGTAGCGGCGTGTGACGCGCTCCAGTTCCCCGATGGAAAGGGTTTTCGGGTCTACGCGGATGCCGCCTTTGGCGCCCCCGAACGGCACGTTCACCGCCGCATTCTTGATGGACATCCACGCGGAAAGGGCCATCACCTCTGACAGGGTGACGTCCTGATGGAAGCGCACACCGCCTTTGCCGGGGCCGCGGGACGTGTTGTGCTGGACGCGGTAGCCTTCGAAGTGGGCCACCGTGCCGTTGTCCAATTGGATCGGTACGTCAACAATCAGAGCGCGCTTGGGCCGCTTGAGTGTTTCGGCCCAGCGCGCCAGGTTACCCAGGTAGGGCACCACCCGGTCCACCTGCTGCAGGTAGATGCCCCAGGGGCCCAGGTTGTCGGCTTGCAGATAGGACGGCAATGCGTGCGCGGTGACGAGGTTGCTGGCACCGGTGGGTGCGGCTTGCGATGTGTTCATGTGAGGGGTCTCCTGCTGGTTGAAACAGGAGCGCACTGTACGCAGCCGTCAGCTGTAAGTCCAAGGCAAGTTTCACACCCAACTATGCATCGAATGCATAGATGTGGATTTGAGGTGAAAGCCCGTCAGCCCTGGAACTGCAAAGCGGCCAGTCGGGCATAGACCCCTCCCGCTGCCACCAGATCGGCATGTGTGCCCTGCTCGACGATGCAGCCGTGGTCCAGCACCACGATCAGATCGGCCCGCTGCACGGTCGCCAGCCGGTGGGCAATGACCAGGGTGGTGCGCCCCAGCATGGCGGCATCCAGCGCGGCTTGCACCATCCGCTCGCTTTGGGCGTCAAGTGCGCTGGTTGCTTCGTCCAGCAACAGCAGCGGGGGGTTCTTCAGCATGGCACGTGCGATGGCAATGCGCTGCCGTTGGCCACCGGACAGCCGCACGCCACGTTCGCCCAGGAAGGTCTGGTAGCCTTCGGGCAGGCGGGCGATGAACTCGTCCGCAAACGCAGCGCGTGCGGCGGCAAACACCTCCTCGTCGGTGGCATCGGGCTTGCCATAGCGGATGTTCTCCAGCGCGTTGGCCGAAAAAATCACCGGGTCCTGCGGCACCAGCCCCATCCTGCTGCGAAGGGCCTGCAAGGCCATGCGGTCGATGGGCACGCCGTCGACCAAAATGCGCCCCTGATCGGTGTTGTAGTAACGAAGCAGCAAGCCGAACACCGTGGTTTTGCCCGCACCGCTGGCACCCACCAGTGCGACCGTTTTGCCGGGCGGCACCGTCAGGCTGAATGCAGCCAGCGCAGGCTGACCGGGGCGTGAGGGGTAGGTGAAGGCAACGTCTTCAAAGCGGATGGTGCCGCCCTGTTCGGGCAGCGGGGCAGACTGTGGCTGCGCCGGAGACTGCACCGGCGAACGCGAGGCCAGCAGCTCCATCAGCCGTTCGCTGGCACCTGCTGCACGCAACAGGTCGCCGTACGCCTCGCCGAGCACCGCCACTGCGCCAGCAAAAATGGCCACGTACAGCGCAGCCTGCCCCAACTGGCCTGCACTGATCTTGCCCGCCAGCACCGCCTGTGTGCCCTGGTATAGGCCGAGCAGGATGAGGGCCGCATTGGCGATGATGATGAACGCCACCAGACCAGCCCGTGCCCGGCTGCGGCGGACGGCGGTTTGAAACGCTTGTTCCCCGGCGCGTTCGAAGCGTTTGCTTTCGCGTTCTTCCGCGCAATGGCTTTGCACGGTGGGAATGGCGTTGAGCACCTCCGCCGCGATGGCACTGGCATCGGCCACGCGGTCCTGGCTGTCGCGCGAAAGGCCCCGAACCCGGCGACCGAACCACATGGCGGGCAACACGACACCCCCCACCACACCCAGTACCTGCAGCATCACATACGGATGGCTCCACACCAGCATGCCCAGGGCACCCAGGCCCATCACGGCGTTGCGCAGGCCCATCGACAGGGATGAACCCACGACGGTCTGGACCAGTGTGGTGTCCGCCGTGAGGCGCGACAGCACCTCACCCGTTTGTGTCGTTTCGAAAAATTGGGGGCTCATGTGCAACACATGGCCGTAGACCGCTTTGCGCACGTCTGTTGTCACCCGTTCGCCCAGCCAGCTCACCACATAAAAACGGGCCGCCGAAAACACCCCCAATGCGACGGCCACCCCGAACAGCAGCCCGAAATGGTGCCGCAGCGCCATGACCTGGCCGCTGCGGTCGTCCGGCAGCAACCCCCCGTCGATCAGCAGGCGCAGCGCAACGGGGAACGCCAGTGTGGCCGCAGCCGCCAGCAGCAGAAACAGCCCCGCCAGCGCCACCTGCCAGCGGTAAGGACGGAGGAACGGCCACAGGCCGCTCAGGGAACGGGGATGGCTGGTGCCGGATGGCGGGTGGGCGCGGGTGGATGGGGGCGATGTCATGCCCCAAGTGTGCCCCATGCAGCCGGGCAGGGCGTCGTGCTGGGCACATGCATGCCCCGTATGCACTGGGCACCCGCGGTCAAATTAGCCCGTAACGCTTGCTGCTGATGGTTTGAATGCTATGAAAATAAAATAATAGCTGCAACCCTATGTCAATCAAGCGCTGGAGGCGGTTTTTGCTTGAACTTCTGCCAGCACCGGGTTGGTCACAGGCCGGTTGCCGAAGGTGCGGGCCACCCAGTCGGCATCGTGGTAGCTGCGGGGGTAGCGTTCGCCGGCGTCGCAGATGAGGGACAGCACCGAACCCTGTTCGCCACGCTGCCGCATCTCGTCAGCCAGAATCAGCATGGCTGCAAAATTGGTGCCTGTGCTCGGGCCCAGCTTGCGGCCGAGCAAGTGGCCCAGGGCGTGCATGGCGGCAATCGAGTCGACATCCGGTATGTCGATCATGCGGTCCACCAGTGTGCGGATGAAACTGGCCTCCACCCGAGGGCGGCCAATGCCCTCGATGCGCGATCCGCTGGCACACAGGCTGGCGTCGCCGCTGCGGTGGTAGGCGGTGAACACCGAGCCTTCGGGCTCGGCCACACACAGTTGGGTGTTCAGGCACTGGTAGCGGATGAAACGTCCGATCGTGGCACTGGTGCCACCCGTGCCTGCACCGACCACGACCCAGCGGGGAACTGGGCAGCGCTCCAGCGACATCTGCGCAAACATGCTTTGTGCAATGTTGTTGTTGCCCCGCCAGTCGGTTGCCCGCTCGGCGTAGGTGAACTGGTCCATGTAGTGGCCGCCTGTGTCGGCCGTCACCTGCCGGGCCGCGTCGTACACCTGTGCAGCGTGGTCCACGAAGTGACAGGTGCCGCCGTAGAAACGGATGAGGTCCACCTTCTCGGCCGAGGTGCTGCGCGGCATCACCGCCACAAAGGGCAGCCCCAGCAGCCGGGCGAAGTAGGCCTCACTGACGGCGGTGCTGCCACTGCTGGCCTCGACCACCGTGGTGCCTGACTGGATCCAGCCATTGCACAGGGCATACAGGAACAGCGAGCGCGCCAGCCGGTGCTTCAGGCTGCCAGTGGGGTGGGTGGACTCATCCTTGAAGTACAGGTCGATGCCGGCCTGCGTAAAGGGAGCCAGCGGCAGGGCAATGAGGTGGGTGTCAGCACTGCGCTGGTAGTCGGCCTGAATGCGTTCAATGGCCTGGCTCACCCAGCCGTTGCAGTGCGTGTCGGCGGTTGTGCTCATTTGAGGTTGCCCGACAGGAACTGGCGCAAGCGTTCACTGGTGGGGTTGGCCAGCACCTCGCGTGGGTTGCCCGCTTCTTCCACCACACCCTTGTGCAGGAACATCACGTGGTTGGACACCTCACGGGCAAAACCCATTTCATGGGTCACCACCACCATGGTGCGGCCTTCTTCGGCCAGCGCCCGCATCACGCGCAGCACTTCGCCCACCAGTTCGGGGTCCAGTGCCGAAGTGGGTTCGTCGAACAGCATCACCTCGGGCTCCATGGCCAGGGCGCGGGCAATGGCCACGCGCTGCTGCATGCCACCCGACAGGTGGGACGGGTAATGCCCTTCCACCTTGGTTTTGCCGTCTCCCGCCAGCCCGACCTTGGCCAGGTACTTGTGGGCGCGGGCTTCGGCCTCGGCGCGGGAGATGCCCAGCACGTGCACCGGTGCCTCCATGATGTTTTCCAGCACGGTCAGGTGGTTCCACAGGTTGAAGTGCTGGAACACCATGGCCAGCTTGCAGCGCATGGCCTGCAACTGCTTGTCGTTCACGGCCTTGAGCATGCCGTCCTTGGCCAGCGTGAGCTGCAGTTCCTGGCCAGCCACACGGATGGTGCCCGTGTTGGGGCGTTCCAGCATGTTGATGCAGCGCAGGAAGGTGCTCTTGCCCGACCCGCTGGAGCCGATGATGCTGACACAGTCGCCCGCATGCGCGGTCAGCGAGACGCCCTTGAGCACTTCGTGCTGCCCGTAGCGTTTGTGGATGTCGGTGACGTTGAGTTTGTCGCTCATGTGGTCTGGACGCCTGGATAAAAGGGATCGGATGGTCTGACGGCAACACGCCCGTCAGGCACTCAGCAGGTTGCCGCTGCGCATCGGTGTTTGGCCGGACACCTTGCCAATGTCCAGCCCGGTGGTGGCCCAGCGCACAATGTGCCGCGCATACAGCACGCCGTTCACGGTGGCGCGGATGGGGGTGGTCTGGCCCGTGACCGGGTCGATCACCTCGGCCACCACGTCGCCTGCGGCAATGTCATCGCCCGGCTCCCGCAGGAAGGTCAACACACCGGCATGGGGGGCGGTCAGCACCTCGGTGCCCGCCAGTGGCGTGGGCGCACAGGCCAGCGGGGGCAGCGTGGGTGCGGCGCCGGCCAGCACACCCAGGTGCACCAGGTAGGCCATGATGGCCTGTGCGTCGGACGTGGCCAGGTCGTGCCGCACGTCGGTCTGCCCGCGCAGCTCGACGGTGACACTGGCGCACGCCTGAGGAAACGGGTGGGCCTGCACAAAGGCGTCGCCGTGCGACTGCGCGAGCTTGTCGCGCAGCTGCCACCACACGCCGCTCAGGGCTTCGTCAAAGCAACGCCCACCCGAGCCGTGGGCCAGCAGCACGGCACGGGCGCCCATCAGGGCGGCGAGTGGCATCAGCGTGTCGCTGCAAGGGGGTTCGGTGTAGAAATGGACGGCGGCTTCAAAATCGCAATGCAGGTCCAGCACCACGTCGGCATCGCAGGCCAGGTGCATCAGGGCGTGGCGCAGGCTGTCCAGTTCGGTGACCGGTGGCCGCCGGTCCAGCGCAGCGTGCATGGCCTGGCGGATGGTGGCCACGTTGGTGGCTGCATCGGGGCCCAGCAGGGGGGCAATGTGCTGGTCGGGTTCGGTCAGCCAGTCGGCAAAGTCCGGGTACAGGCGATTGAAGTTTTCGCCGCTGGCCAGCTCGAAGCGCCCAAGCTGGCTGTGCAGCACCGTCTGGTTCAGCCCGATGGGGTTGGCAATGGGCACCAGCACCACCTCACCCTGCAGACGGCCGGCCGCCTCGGCTTCGGTCAGCATCTGGCGCAGGTGGTGCGCCACCAACATGCCGGGCAACTCGTCGGCATGCAGGCTGGCCTGGACCATCACCTTCGGCCTTGCACCGGCAGTGCCAAAGTGCAGGCGGGTAAGGGTGCGCCGGGTGCCGATGCTCTGTGAGACCAGTGGGTGTTCAACCGTTTGCATATAAAAGATAGCTGTCAACCCATGCTGGTAAAGCGATAGGCGTCAAAAAAATCAATCATCAAGCCTTGCGTGGGGCCAGGTGAGCCAGCCAGCGCCGCTCTGCCAGCTTGAACAGGCCCACCAGTGCCAGCGTCAGCGTGGCATAGATCACGCCGGCGGTGATGAAGGCCTCAAACGGCAGGTAAAAGTCAGAGTAAATGCTGCGCGCCGCGCCCGTGATGTCCAGCAGCGCCGGCACGGCACTGGCCAGCGACGTGCTGTGCAGCATCATGATCACTTCGTTGCTGTAACCGGGCAGGCTGCGCCGCAGGGCAGAGGGCAGCATGATGCGGCGCATCGTGGTCCAGCGCGACATCCCCATGGCCTGCGCGGCTTCCACCTCGCCATGGCCGGTGTCTCGGATGGCCCCGGCCAGCAGTTCCACGGTGTAGGCGCAGGTGTTCAGCGCGAACGCCAGCATGGCGCAGAAGAAGGGTTCCTTGAACCAGGTCCATGGCCACTGGTCGTCCCAGCGGTCCTGGATGAAGTCCATCTGGGCCAACCCGAAATAGATGAGGTAGACCTGGATCAGCAGCGGCGTGCCCCGCAGTACATAGGTGAACAGCCAGACCGGTCCGCCGATCCACCGGTTGGCTGACACCCGTGCGATGGCGAGTGGCAACGACAACAAACCACCGACGATGAGCGAGGACACCAGCAGCACCAGCGCGTTGACGGTGCCTTCCCAGAACAGTTGCAGGTTCTCGGGGCGAAAAATGACGTCGAATTCCATGGCTTACAGCGCTCCCCGCTTCACGCCCATGGAGTAGCGCCGCTCCAGCATGCGCAGCAGCACCAGCGAGACGCTGGTGAACACGAGGTACAGCAGCGCTGCAAACGCCAGGAACAGCAAGGGTGCGTTGGCAATGTCGCCGCGCGCAGCCGCACCGGCTTGCTTGGCCAGGTAGGTCATGTCCTGCAGCCCGAGCAGGGAAACGAGTGCGGTGGCCTTCATCAGCACCAGCCAGTTGTTGGTGAATCCGGGCAGCGCCAGGCGCACCATTTGGGGGAGCGTGATGCGCACGAAGACCTGCAGGCCACTCATGCCGAATGCCCGTCCGGCTTCCATCTGGCCGACCGGAATGGCCAGGATCGCACCGCGAAACGTCTCGGTCATGTAGGCACCGTAGATGAAGCCGATGGTCAGCACGCCAACCAGGAAGGGGTCGATTTCAATGAAGGCGTCCGACCCCAGGGCTTCCAGCGTTTTGTTCAGCCCGATCTGGCCGCCGTAAAAAATGAGCAGCATCAGCACCAGGTCGGGGATGCCGCGGATGAGTGTGGAATACACGGTGGCGAGCCAGGCCGCCGGCTTGCTGGCCGACAGTTTGGCCGCCGCCCCCACCAGTCCCAACAGCACTGCCACCAGCACCGAACCCAGTGCCACTTCCAGCACCAGAACGGCGCCTTCAAGAATGCTCAGCAAATAGGGTGTCATGCAGTCGGTGGTCGCGGCAGGTTGTCAAGGGTGGGAGCGCACAGGGACGGAATCAGTCACCCCAGATGTCGGTACCGGGGAAGTACTTGTCGCTGATCTGCTTCCACTTGCCGTTGCTGCGGATGGTCGCAATGCCCTTGTTCATGGCTTCTTTCAGTTCCTTGTCGGACTTGCGCACGGCGGCACCGGCACCTTCACCGAAGTATTTCGGGAACTTCAGGGGTTGGCCCACGAAGCCGAAGCCTTTGCCGTCTGGCGTGTCCAGGAAGCCACCCTTGACTTCCATGATGTCGGCCACAGTGCCATCGAGGCGGCCTGACTTGATGTCGAGGTAAACCTGATCCTGCGCTTCGTAATTCACCACGTTCACGCCAGCTTTCTTCAGCTCGCCCATGGCGTACTTTTCCTGTGTGGAACCCTTCAGCACGCCGATTTTTTTGCCCTTCAGGCTGGCGGGAGAACCATCGGTCTTGATGTCGTTCTTGACGACGATCTGAGACAGTGTGTTGTAGTACTTGGTGGTGAAGTCCACCTGGCGCTTGCGCTCTTCGGTGATGGACATCGATGAAATGATGGTGTCGTACTTCTTGGCGGTCAGGCCGGGGATCATGCTGTCCCACACCTGCTCGACGAACACGCACTTGGCCTTCAGCTCATCGCACAGGGCCTGGGCAATGTCCACGTCGAAGCCAGTGGGCTTGCCGTCGGCCGTTTTGAACGTGAACGGTTTGTAGGTGGGGTCGATGGCGACGCGGATTTCCTTCCACTCCTTGGCGGAAACAGAAAAGCTCATGGCCAGGGCCACGGCACCCAGCAGGACAGACTTCTTCAACATATCGAATCGCTCCATGGTGAGAGGGTTAACAGGTTTCGTCGGCAGGCCCGACGGGTTTGTCGGCCGACTCGCTTCGACTGAAGCGAAAACCGTGCCGAAAAAGCGCACCAGCATAGCACTGCGGGGTGGTGGGCTGGCAGAGGGGTTTACCCAAGCGCGGATGACGCATGGGTCACGTTTGCAACGGTGGTTGCAGGCACGTCAGCCGCGCTTACGCATCAGCGTGCTTTTGCCAAACAGGCTTTCGATCAGGTCCACGGCCAACTCGGCGGTCTGGTTGCGCACGTCCAGGGCGGGGTTCAGTTCCACCACGTCCAGCGAAGCCAGGCGGCCGGTGTCGGCAATCATTTCCATGCACAGCTGCGCTTCGCGGTAGGTGGGGCCGCCGCGCACGGTGGTGCCCACACCTGGGGCAATGTCCGGGTCCAGGAAGTCCACGTCCAGGCTCACGTGCAAATGGGTGTTCGCATCCACCAGCGCCAGTGCCAGCTCCATGGTGTGGCGCATGCCCATTTCGTCGATGTACCGCATGTCGAACACCTCGATCCCCATGTTGGCCACCATGCGCTTCTCCCCGTCGTCTACGCTGCGGATGCCGATCTGGCGGATGTCTTTGGGGCTCAGTCGGTGACCAGTGCCCCCCATGTCGATCAGCTCGGTCGGGCCGTGACCGCACAGGCACGCCACCGGCATGCCGTGGATGTTGCCGCTGGGCGTGAGGGTGGCGGTGTTGAAGTCGGCATGCGCATCGAACCACAGCACCCGAAGTTTCTTGCCCACCGCCTTGCAGTGGCGTGCCACGGCGCTGATGGAGCCGATGGCCAGGCAATGGTCGCCCCCGAGCATGATGGGCAACCGCCCTTCGCTCAGTTCGGCAAACGTCGCGTCGTGCAAAGCGCGGTTCCAGGCGGCCACCTCTGGCAGGTGGCGGTAACCGTTTGTGGCGGGCTGCCAGGGGTTGGGCGGGCCGCTCAGGTTGCCGCAGTCGCGCACGTCATGGCCAAACGCCGCCAGCGCGGCCGACAGGCCGGCCACGCGCAAGGCTTCCGGGCCCATGCGCGCCCCTCGTGTGCCGGCCCCCACATCGGTGGGGACGCCAATCAGGCTCAATGCGGTGGTGTGGAGGGTGGGGTTCATCAGGGTCTCCGTTTTGTCGGTGACGGGCAGGGTGTTCAGCAGGTGCAGTCTGCCTTTGATTCCGACAGGTTAGCACCGATGGTCGTTGGCCTGACGAGACTGAACAGGTCGCGGGGGTTGGCCAGCGCGGGGATGAGGGGCAGGGGCTCGCCCAGCCCCAGCGCGGTGGCCTGGCGCATCAGGTAACGCAGTGCGCTGTAGTCTTCCAGCGCAAAGCCCACCGAGTCGAACACGGTGATCTCGGCATCGCTTTCACGGCCACGGGCCTGGCCTGCCAGCACGGTCCACAGTTCGGTCACACCGAAGTCGGCGGGCATTTGCTGCAAGTCGCCTTCTATGCGGGTTTGCGGTTCGTACTCCACAAACACCTTGCCGGCACGCAACACGTCGGCATGCAATTCGGTTTTGCCGGGGCAGTCGCCACCCACAGCGTTGATGTGCATGCCCGGTGCCAGCATGTCGGCGGTCAGGATGGTGGCGTTGGTCTTGTCAGCGGTCACGGTGGTGACGATGTCGCTGCCGTGCACCGCTTCTGCCGTGCTGCCACAGACGGTGAGGTGCAGGCCGGTGTGCTGCAGGTTGGCCACCAGTTTGTCGGTGGCCGTGCGGTCCACGTCGAACAGGCGGATGTGGGTGATGCCCACCAGATGCTGGAACGCCAGTGCCTGGAATTCGCTTTGCGCGCCGTTGCCAATCAGGGCCATGGTGCGGCTGCTGGGGCGCGCCAGCGTGCGTGCGGCCATGGCCGAGGTGGCGGCGGTGCGCAGGGCGGTGGTCAGCGTCAGTTCGCTCACCAGCAAGGGTGCGCCGGTGGCCACGTCGGCCAGCACACCGAATGCCATGACGGTGGGCAGGCCATGCTGGGCGTTGTAAGGGTGACCGTTGACATATTTGAATGCGTACTGCTGGCTGTCGGCCACGGGCATCAGCTCGATCACGCCTACGTCGGAATGGGCGGCCACGCGGGCGGTCTTGTCAAAGTCGGGCCAGCGGAGGAAGTCGGCCTGGATGTCGTCAGCCATGTCGCGCAGGCAGTTGGCCAGGCCGCGTGTGGCCACCAGTTGGGCCACATCCTGCGGGCTCAGGAAGCGTGTGGGCAGCGACTGGTAGGCGGTGGTGGAAGAAAACGCGCGTGCCATGTGTGTCTCCGGACAAGTGGGGTAACGGGGTGTCGAGGGGGTGCCGATCACCCATGCCGGAGAGTGTCTCGCGCGGTGTTGTCAATTCATATCAGCAAAATTTTGAGCCAATGACTACAAATTTGGCAAAATGACAGTCAATGATGGCGTTATGCAAGAAACCGGAGGTGAATGATGGATGACACGGACCAGAAACTGATTGCGCTGTTGCGCCAGAATGCCCGTGAGTCGGTGGCCACGCTGGCCGCGCGGCTGAAGGTGTCCCGTGGCACGGTGACCAACCGCATCACCAAACTGGAAGACCAGGGCCTGATCGTTGGCTACACGGTACGTTTGCGCCCCGACGTGCAAAGCAACGACATCCGTGCGTGGATGAGCATTGCGGTGGAGGGCAACACCACCCGTGCCGTCATCGCCAGCCTGTTGGGTGAGCCCGGTGTGGCCACATTGCACGACACCAATGGCCGGTGGGACCTGCTTGCCGAATTGCGCGCCGCCAATCTGGCGGACCTGTCCAGCGTGCTGGAGCGCATCCGCCTGGTCAAGGGCATCCGCAACACCGAAACCAGCATTCACCTGGAAACCTACCGCACAGCCTGAAGCTCTCCGCCCTGGCCGCAGGCTGGTTGGGGTACGCATTTGGTGGGGCCCAATCTGTGACTCAACTGCCTGGCAGTGGGTGTGGGCGTGGTTTGCGGCTTGACACCTGACAACTCGGCTTGCAGGGTGGTGCGTTTCGTATCGCTCGACACATTGATCGGCACGTTGAGGGTGGCAACGTAAAATCCGCGTCTTCACCGGGGGTGCCGGTCTGCACGCTGCAGACGACAGGCTGAGAAAGTCCCCTACCACCTGATCTGGGTCATGCCAGCGTAGGGAGCGTGAGGGGCGGCCCGCCATGGGCTGTGCCCCGGGCTGTCTGTGCGGTGTGACCGGTTTGTTGTTTGTGCCGGAGTTGCCATGCTGCTGTCCCGTTGGTCCTCTTCATCCCTGTCATCCCGTTCTGGCTGTTCCCGCAGGCTGACTGTGGGGGTGTTGCTGGCTTCGTTGGCCGGCGTCTGCCTGCCCGCCGACGCGGCCACGCCCACCTTGCGTGTGCTGACCCACTCGTCGTTCGACTTGCCCAAGCCTTTGCTGGCCGAGTTCGAACGGCAGGCGGGTGTGAAGCTCAGCATCGTCCAAGGCGGGGATGCGGGCGAGATGCTGAACAAGCTCATCCTGACCCGCGCCAACCCGATTGCCGACGTGGTCTACGGCATTGACAACGCATTGGCTGGCAAGGCGCTGACGGCTGATGTGCTGTCGCCTTACAGCGGCCCTGCCGCCACAGCGCCCGCTGCCGCCAGCCTGCCCGCGCCGCTCGTGGCTGTGGACTATGGCTATGTCACGCTCAATGCCGACAAGGCCTGGTTCGCCCGCAAGGGCCTGGCCCTGCCCACCAGCCTGCAAGAGCTGGCCCTGCCCGCGTACAAGGACTTGCTGGTGGTGCAGCACCCGGCCACGTCCAGCCCCGGCCTCGCGTTTCTGGCCGCCACCGTGGCCGCCATGGGCGAAGACGCGGCGTTTGACTGGTGGGCACAGATGCGCCGCAACGGCGTGAAGGTGGCCAAGGGCTGGACAGAGGCCTACTACACTGATTTCAGCCACAACGGGGGCAAACGTCCGCTGGTGGTCAGTTACGCCAGCAGCCCGGCTGCCGAGGTGTTCTACAGCAAGACGAAATTGACGGCTTCGCCCACGGTCAGCGTCAACCTGAAGGGCGGCGTGTTCCAGCAGGTCGAAGGCGTCGCACTGGTCAAGGGCGGGGGCCAGGCGGAAGCGGCCGGCCGTTTCATCGAATTCCTGCGTAGCGCCCCGGTGCAGCAGGCCCTGCAGACCACCGTGTGGATGTTGCCCGCCACGCCCGGCACCCCCAAAGCCGATGCCATGCAACAGCATGCCCCGGAGCCGGCCGCGTTTGACAACCCCACGCCTGCGCAGATGGCGCAGCACAGCGCCGCCTGGGTGGCGCGCTGGATCAAGGTCGTGCTGAAGTGAGTCTGGGCAAGTGAGCGTGGGCCCCCGCGCGCTGCTGGCCCTGCCGCTGCTGTTCCTGGCCGGCCTGGTGGTGGCACCGCTGGTGCGCCTGGTATGGGAGGGGTTGGTGCCCGGCAGCGGTGCATGGGCGGCCCTGTCGCTGGCCGGGGGCGAACCGCTGACCCTCTGGGGCGTGTGGCAAGACCCGCACCTGCGCTTTCGCCTGCTGTGGTCGCTGGCGCAGGCAGGCATCAGCACCGGGTTGACGCTGTTGCTGGGTTTGCCGGTGGCGTGGGTGCTGGCCCGCTACCGGTTCGCGGGGCGGGAATGGGCCTTGCGGCTGCTGATGTTGCCTTTCGTCGTGCCCACGCTGGTGGCGGCACTGGGCGTGCTGGCGCTGTGGGGCCCCAGCGGGGTGTGGAGTGGGGCCCTGGGCCTGTCGCTGGAAGACTCGCCCGCCTTGCTGCTGGTGGGCAACCTGTTTTTCAACCTGTGCCTGGTGGTGCGCGCGGGTGTGGATGCCCTGGCACAGGTCAGCGCCTCACGGCTGGCGGCTGCCCGGACGCTCGGGGCCACGCCCTGGCGCGCGTTCTGGCGGGTGGAGTGGCCTGCCATCCGCTTGCCCGTGGCCAGCGCCTTGTGCCTGGTGTTCCTGTACTGCTTTGCGGGCATGGGGCTGGCGCTGGTGTTGGGCGGGCAGCGCTGGGCCACGGCTGAAGTTGAAATCTACACACTGGTGGCACACGAGTTGCGCCTGGCCGATGCCAGCGTGCTGGCCCTGTGGACCTTGGTGTTGGGTGGCTCGGTGACGGCCGTGTACGCTGTGCTGGCCAACCGTCTGGCGCACCCCAGACGTGCGGATGGCGTGTTGCCGCGCCCGGCCACTCGGCCTCACCAGCGCGTGGTCGTGGTGGTGGCGTTGGGTGTGCTGGGCATGGTCAGCGTGGCCCCGCTGGTTGGCACCGTGGGCTGGGCGCTGGCCGATGTCCCGGCCCTGTGGCGCGTGTGGACCGCGCCCGACACGCTGGCTGCCCTGTGGAACACCCTGCGCTTCTCAGCGATGGCGCTGGCGGTCGCCACGGTGCTGGGGGTGTGCCAGGGTCTGGCGGTGTTCCACTGGAATCAACGCCCTGAAATTTCAAGAAACGGCGATTTTTCGGATAGCAAAGATTCTTTTATAAAAAAGCGGCAAAGCAGATTTTTTTTATTTTTCTTGTTTGATAAATTAATAGCATCCCGCTCAGGTCCCCCAGCCCGGCTGGGTGTGCTGGTGCGGGCTTCCACGCTGCTGCCGTTCGTGGTGTCGCCGGTGGTGGTGGCGTTCGGTTTGTTGCTGCTGTACCCGGGCCACACCGCCAGCCTGTGGCTGCTGGTGGCCGCCTATGCGCTGCTGGCGTACCCGTTTGTGGGCCAGCATGTGGCGCATGCGCTCGATGCCATGCCTCCCCAGTGGCAGCAAGCGGCCCGCACGCTGGGTGCCAGCCCGTGGCGGGTGTTCTGGCGCGTCACCTTGCCGCTGATGGTGCCGGCCCTGCGGCGCGGCATGGCGTTTGCTGCTGCCACGGCGCTGGGTGAGTTTGCCGTCAGCCTGTTCCTCTCCCGGCCTGAATGGACGACCCTCACCACCCTCATTTACCAGCACCTGGGCCGCCCCGGTGCCGACAACCTGCACGCCGCGCATGCACTGTCGCTGCTGCTGATGCTGCTGGCGCTGGGCGTGTTCCTGCTGCTGGACGCAGCAGGTGCTGCAACCGTACCGCCCCGTGCGTCGAAAGGCCCCCATGCTTGAAGTGACCGGTCTGTGCAAACGCTACTGGCCCGCACCTGACGAACCTGCTTCGCAGCCCAGCGCGCCGCGCTGGCTGGCACACCAACTGAGCCTGCAGGTTGCAGCGGGCGAAACCGTGGCGGTGCTCGGCGCGTCGGGCAGCGGCAAAAGCACCCTGCTGGCCATGCTGGCCGGGCTGGAAGCGCCCGAAGCCGGTACGGTGTGTGTTGACGGCGACGACGTGACGCACTGGCCGCCCGAGCGCCGCCGCTTTGCCCTCATGTTCCAGGACTTTGCGCTGTTCCCGCACCTGACGGTGCAGGACAACGTGGCGTTTGCGCGCATCGAGCAAGGGTGCCGCAAGGCCCAGGCCCGGCAGGAAGCCGTGGCCATGCTGGCGCGCTTCGGGCTGGCCGACCGCGCCCTGTCGCCCGTCACCCAACTGTCGGGCGGCGAACAACAGCGCGTGGCGCTGGCCCGTGCCCTGCTGTCAGCGCCCCGGCTGCTGCTGCTGGACGAACCGTTTTCGGCGCTGGATGCCGACTTGCGCCAGCAACTGCGGCTGGATTTTTCAGCGCATATCCGCTCGGCTGGCATGGCGTGTGTGCTGGTCACGCACGACGAGGCCGAGGCCCGCGCCATGGGGCAGCGTGGCTACCGGTTGGTGGGTGGACAATTGCAGGCTTTGTGGTGATTCACCGCGCTCACCAGGACCCACCATGAAACAGGCCCGCCCCGTTTTTGCCCACCCCAGTACCGATTGGTGCGAGCACATTGCCCCGGACGAAGCGACCCGTTTCGCCGAGTACGCCGATTACTTTGCCACCCTGCAACGCCAGAAATCGGCCGTGCATGGCCAGGGCAGGGCCTTGCACCGCAAGCAATTGCTGGCGGCATCCGGCGAGTTGGAGGTGCTGGGCAATTTGCCCGAATTTGCTGCCCAAGGCCTGTTTGCACAGCCCGGTCGCTACCCGGTGCAGGTGCGTCTGTCGAACGGTGGCATGGACAAGGCGGCTGACCGTCGGCCCGACATCAGGGGATTCTCGTTTGCCGTGCTCGGTGTCAAGGGCGACAGCGCATTGGGCAACGGCCCGGCCACGCGCCAGTGTTTCGCGCTCATCAACCATGCCACGTTTGCCTTTGCCAACAGTGCCCAGTTTGTGGGGTTTGCGTTGGCCGCTGCCAGGGGGTTTCGGCCGCTGCTGATGTTCATGGGCAAAACCTTTGGCTGGCTGGCGTTGGGCTGGCGGATGGGCCAACTCATGCGCACCATGAACAAACCGTTTGCCAGCTTTGCCACCGAGACCTTTTACAGCGCTGCCCCCATTGCCTGTGGACGCTACGCGGTGCGTGTGCGTCTGGTGCCTGCGCCCGGCAACGGTCAGTCAGCCGAAGCGCTGGCAGAAGCTGCCGCTCAGGCCCGTAAAACCCAGGGCAAGGCCGCACCGTTGCCCGAGCCGGTCGCTGACTGGGGTGCGGACATGACGGCTCGTTTGGCCCAAGGCCCGCTGGTGTACGACCTGGACTTGCAGTACTTTGCCAACGCGGGTGCCACGCCGATTGAAGATGCCAGCCTCGACTGGCCCACGCCCTACACCACCGTGGCCCGGCTGACGCTGCCGCAGCAGGACCTGACCAGCGAAGCGGCCCAGGCTCTGGCCGCAGAGGTGGAGGCTGGTGTTTTCGACCCTTGGGCTGCATTGGCCGCACACCGCCCACTGGGCGACGTGATGCGAGCCCGCAAGGTGGTGTACTTCGAAAGCCAGAAAGGGCGCGGCGCGGCCTGACGCCTGTTACCCACCGGCGTGGTAGTACACGCGCTGTTGCTGAGCAAGGCTCAGCGGGGCACCAGGCGCAACAGCTCGCCGTTGGACGAGTCGGTCAGCACATACAGCAGGCCATCCGGCCCCTGGCGCACATCGCGGATGCGCTGGCCCCTGTCGGCCAGCAGCTTGTGTTCCCGCACCACGCGGGTGCCGTCCAGCTCCAGCCGCGCCAGGTGCGTGAACTTGAGCGAACCCACCACCAGGTTGCCCTGCCAGCCCGGCCCGTAGCGCTGGCTGGTGACGAACGCCATGCCCGACGGCGCGATGGACGGCGTCCACTGGTGCACCGGTGCGACCAAGCCGGGCAAGGCTGACTTGCCGCTCCCCACAGACAGGCCGCTGTAGTGCGTACCAAAGCTCACCTGCGGCCAGCCGAAGTTGGCACCGGGTGCGGGCAGGTTGATTTCGTCGCCACCCCTGGGACCATGCTCGTGTATCCACAGGCGGCCATCGGGTGCCAGCGCGGCACCTTGCGGGTTGCGGTGGCCCAGTGACCAGATTTCAGGCAGCGCTCCCGCCTGTTTCACAAACGGGTTGTCAGCCGGTACGCGCCCATCGGTGTGGATGCGCACCACCTTGCCGTGGTGGTTGTCCAGCGTCTGCGCGTCTTCCGCGCGGTTGAAGCGCTCGCCCAGCGTCAGGAACAGCACATCGGGCGCGGTTTGGGTGATGCGGCAGCCAAAGTGCAGGGTGCTGGCCACCTTGGGTTGCTGGCTGAAAATCACCTTCACCTTGTCCAGCCGGGTGGCGTCGGCCGCCAGTTCGGCCCGGGCCAACGCGGTGCTGCTGCCCCCGTCACCCGCCTCACTGAAGCAGAAGTACAGCGTGCGGTTGCGCTCGAAGCCGGTGTCCAGCACCACGTCCAGCAAGCCGCCTTGCCCACCGGCGCTGATGCGTGGCAGGCCTGCCAGCGGCGGGCCCACGGTGCCGTTGGCCTCGACCACCCGCAGGTTGCCTTTGCGTTCCGTCACCAGGAAGCGCCCGTCGGGCAAAAACGCCACGGCCCAAGGGTTGGCCAGTCCCTGCGCCACCCGCACGGGGGTGATGGCCTCATCAGTCGCATTGGACAGGGCCGGTGTGACCGCCCCGGCCCATGCCATGGCGGCGCACAGGCTGGCCAGCGCGCCTCGTGCGCCGGGGCTGGGGCCCGGTGGTGTCACCGTTTGGCGGTGCGAAGGTTTGGGTATCAAGGGTTTGGGCGTCAAGGGTGGGGGCGTGAGCGACAGGTGTGGCATGGCGCTCAGGTTACAGCGGGTGCGTGAACACTGCCCCGGGCAGGGTCAATCTACCTTCGCGCCGGATGCTTTGACCACGCCTGCCCATTTCTGGATTTCGGCGTCGATCAGGCGGGCGAACTCCTGAGGCGTGTTGCCGCTGGGAATGGCCCCTTGGGACAACAAGCGCTCTTTGATGGCAGGGGAGCCCAGCGCTTTGGCCGTCTCCTGCTGCACGCGGTTGACGATGGAGCCTGGCGTGCCCGCCGGTGCCAGCAGCCCAAACCAGGAACTGGCCTCGAAGCCCGGCAGCGAGGCTGCTTCTTCCACGGTGGGCACATCGGGCAACACGGCTGAGCGCTGGCTGCTGGTGACTGCAAAAGCCGTCAGCTTGCCGCTTTTTATGTGGGGCAGGGCAGAGGGCAGGTTGTCAAACATCACGTCGGCGTTGCCACCCACCAGGTCCACCAGCGCCGGGCCGGAACCCCGGTAGGGAATGTGCGTCATGAACACGCCTGTACGCGACTTGAACAATTCGCCCGCCAAGTGGATGGACGTGCCGTTGCCGCTGCTGGCCATGTTCAGCTTGCCGGGGTTGGATTGGGCCCACTTGACGAAATCAGCCGCGTTGCGGATGTTCAGGCGCTGCGCGCGCTCGGTGTTCATCACCATGATGTTGGGCACGCCTGCCACCAGCGTGACAGGGGCGAAGTCTTTTTGCGGGTCAAAAGGCAGTTTGGCGTACAGCGACTTGTTGATGCCGTGTGTGCCCACCGTGCCCATCAGGAAGGTGTAGCCATCAGGGGCTGCTTTGGCCACCAGGTCGGCCCCCACGTTGCCGCCAGCGCCGGGTTTGTTGTCCACGACCACGCTTTGGCCCAGCACCTTGCTCAGCTCGGGGGCAATGGCGCGGGCCAGGATGTCGGTGGTGCCACCGGGCGCAAACGGCACCACGATGCGCATGGGCTTGCTCGGCCACACGTCTTGCGCGTGGGCGGGCTGGTGTGCCAGCAGTGCAATGGCGGCCCCCGCGGTCAGCGTGAGGCCCGCTGCCAGCATGAGCCGGCGGGTGTTGGCAGGGGGACGGGTTGCGGTTGCGGCAGCAGGGCGAGGTATGGGCATGCATGTCTCCATATGGTGTTGTGCCCACATCATGCGTGCTGGCAGGGCCAATGGGTTGTCATGTGCGTCACAGTTGCGGGATAACCCTGACGGTGCGGCCCATGCCGTGCTCCGATGGCGTGATGCCCTGTCATGCCGCCCACTTGGCACCACACTGTGCAAAAAGGCTCACCCGCCCACGCGTTTCTTGCCAGTGAGGAAGTACAGCAGCGGTCCGAACGAGCCCACCACCAGACAGAACACCGCCCAGGGCACAAACGGGCGTCCGTTGGCCTCTGCATCCCGTTTGATGAACACCAGTAGCAGGCACATGGCGATCACCAGGTCGGCAAAAATTTGCCAACTGGCCGGGTCACGCGTGTAAAACGCCAGCCACGCAAACAGCCCGCCGTAGTGCACCAGCGTGTACCCGGTGAGGGCGCCAAACGCAACGAGTACGAAGATCAACACAGCCTTGTTCATGAGATTTCCTTGTGAGTTGAGGTGTCGGCAACCAACGCTGACGGGGCGAAGTGTGCGCAGCCGTTGGCATGCGCGCAATTACGTCTCAGGTAATTGCAAAGGCGCAGCCCTGTGATTCAATGAAGCCATGGAACCCACCACCACCCGCCTGCCAGACTGCCTGCAAACCACCCTGCAAACCGCGCGCAAGTCCAAGCGCCTGAGCCAGCTGGAACTGGCCCTGCGCATGGGCGTGAGCCAGCGGCATGTGAGCTTTGTGGAAAGCGGCCGCGCCCAGCCCAGCCGCGAGCTGCTGCTGAGCTGGCTGCACGAGCTTCAAGCCCCGCTGGCGCTGCGCAACGTGGCCCTGCAACAGGCGGGCTATGCACCCGTCTACCGTGGCAGCGAGCTGGCCGATGCCGTGCTGGCCCCGGTGCGCCATGCGCTGGCCCAACTGCTGCAGGCGCACGACCCCATGCCCGCCATGGTGATGGACGCGGCCTGGAACGTGCTGCAGATGAACCGCGGTGCCCAGTGGCTGGCCACCACCCTCATGCCCTGGTTGGCCGAGTTGCCGCCCGGCACGCCCATCAACATGATTGACGCCATGCTGCACCCCGAGGGCATGACGAAGTACATCACCAACCTCGAAGAAGTGGCGCCCGCCCTGCTGGCCCACATGCGCGACGACGCCAGCGTGGTGCCCGACATCCTGCCCCGCGTGGAACAGCTGGCGCAGCAGATGCAGCAGCGCCTGGGCAAGCGGGTGCTGGCGGCCTGGCCGCGCCAGATGGCGCCGGTGCTCACCACCCGCTTTGCCACCCCGCACGGCGAGCTGGCTTTCTTCAGCATGTTTTCCACCTTCGGCACGCCGCAGGACATCACGCTGGCATCGCTGCGGGTGGAGCATGTGTTCCCGGCGGACGAGGCCACGCGGGCGGTGCTGATGGCTCAATTGCGTCAATAATTAGCTATCGATATCTATTCTATTATTCGGTTAAATGATTGATTTTAAATACATTTTACGATTAAAGATCTATTCATATAATCATTCATGCCTGCTACCCCAGACCTCTCCGCCAGCATCTTGCAAACCCTGCGCCGCCAGGGCGGGGCGCTCAGCAGCGCCGAGTTGCAAGCCGCACTGGGGGTGAGCCAGCCCACCGTGTCGCGTGCGCTGGCCCCGCTCATTCAGGCGGGCGAGGTGCAAAAAGTGGGTGCCGCCCGCAAGCAGCGCTATGTGCTGCCGCGCACCGTGCGCGACGTGGGCCGCAGCGTGCCCATCATGCGCATCAACGCGCAAGGCCAGCCCGGCCCGTTCGGGCGCATGGTGCCCCTGGCCAGTGGCGCTGTGTGGGTGGACGAAGAAGACGGCCTCTCCAAGCGCTTTGACGGCCTGCCCTGGTTTCTGGACGACATGCGCCCCCAGGGCTTCATGGGCCGCACCTTTGCCAGCACCCACCCCGAGCTGCAACTGGGCAACGACCCCCGCTTCTGGAGCGACGACGACGTGCTGCGCGCCCTGGCCCTGTGTGGTGACGACCTGCCCGGCAACCTGGTGGTGGGCGAGGCCGCGTTTGCACGGTTTCACACCCTGCCCCAGCGGGCCAGCCACGCGGCATCACCCGCCGACTACCCGGCCCTGGCCGATGCCGCCATGCAAGGCAGCAGGGGCGGCTCGTCTGCCGGGGGCGAGCAGCCCAAGTTCTGCACCATCGTCGGCGGCAGTGCAGCGGGCAGCGGGGGTGGCGAAGCGCTTCGCCATGTGCTGGTCAAGTTCTCCCCGGCGGGCGAGGCCCCCACCGACCAGCGTACCCGTGACCTCCTGGTGTGCGAACACCTGGCCCTTCAGACGCTGGCCAGCGCAGGCATTGCTGCCGCCACCAGCCGAATCAGCACCGGCGCGGGCCGCGTGTTTCTGGAGGTGGAGCGGTTTGACCGCACACCCATCAGCGCCGCCAACCCGCAGGGGTTGGGGCGCATTGGCATGGTGTCGCTCATGGTGTACGACGCGGAATACGTGGGCGCCATGGACAACTGGGCCGCCACCGCCAACCGCATGCAACAGCGCGGCCTGCTGCGCCCTGCCGATGCGCGCACCCTGCGCCTGCTGGAAGCCTTTGGCGAGCTGATTGCCAATACCGACCGGCACTACGGCAACATCTCTTTGCTGCTGGACGATGACGACTGGGCACTGGCCCCCGCCTACGACATGCTGCCCATGCTCTACGCCCCCGTGGGCGGCGAGCTGGTGCCACGTGACTTTGCCGCCCGCCCCCTGCAGCCCACCGCCGCCACCCTGCCCGAGTGGCCGCAGGCCCTGGCCCTGGCCCGCAGCTTCTGGGCAGCAGCCAGCGCCGACACGCGCCTATCCGACGGCTTCAGGCAGATTGCGGCGGAAAACTTGAGCCATATCAGCCTCTAGCGCCTTTTTAATAGGCGAAAGAAGCTATTAAACATATAGCTATTTGGCGACCCTGAGGATTCGCAAGTTCAGCCCTTTGCCGTTGGCTGCATCCACCCCAGCACGTTGACCGCGTAGCGCGTGGCCTTGCCCACGCCTTCCACGCGCAGCAGCCCTTTGGCAGCCAAGTCCACCAAGTCCCGCGTGGCGGTGGCTTTGGATGCGCCGGTGATCTTGGCGTATTTCTCATTGGTCATCCCGCCCAAAAAACCGCCGCCCGAGCCCACATGCCCGGCATCCAGCAGGCGTTCCAGCACGCTGCGCTGCCGTTCATTGGTTTGGCACTGCGCCGCCCGCAGGCGGAAGTGCGCT
Organism: Comamonadaceae bacterium UBA2334; assembly: GCA_002344885.1. Taxonomy (GTDB): domain Bacteria; phylum Pseudomonadota; class Gammaproteobacteria; order Burkholderiales; family Burkholderiaceae_C; genus UBA2334. Next base: position 11,501 of record DDUQ01000111.1, on the reverse strand, counting down.
TTGTCGGTGGCATCGCGCACCACGGCCTGGCTGGCCATCCACGCTTGGGTAAACGCCTGCACAAACCACAGTACCCAAGGCGTTGCATCAATGGCGCTGGCCTCGGGTGCAATGCCACGCAGCCGTTGCGCATGGTCGAGCGCGTAGTAATACGCAGCACGGGTTTTCAGCATCTGGTGCGCCATGCCAAACACGCGCACCAGCGCCGGGCTGGCCTGGGCATCTTGCGCGTGCATGTCTTGCGCCAGCGCCATGTCTGCCAAGGCGCGCCCCAGGCGACCATTGCCGTCTTCAAACGGGTGAATGGACTCAAACCACAGGTGCACCAGTGCCGCACGCGCAATGCCGTTCACGGGGGTTGCACCGGCAGCCGGGCGGGTGTTTTCAAACCACGCCAACAAGCGGGCCATCTCAGCCGCGACCTGCGCCGAAGGCGACGCTTCGTAATGCACCACCTCGCGCCCCAGCGCGCCGCTGACGATTTGCATGGCATCGGCGCGGTCGCGCACGCGCCCCACCGCAATGCGTGTGATGCCCGACGTGCCCCCCGGGAACAGCGCCGATTGCCAGCGGCACAGCCGGTCCAAATCCAGCGCCGCGCCGTGGTTGGCCAGTGCGTCCCCCATCACCTGCACCAAGCCTTCTACCGACCGGTCAGCGCCCGGCGCATCCGCCAACTGGAGGCGGTGCGCCACCGACGAGCGCAGGGATTCGACGTTCAACTGCTCGCCCTCAATGGCAGCAGTGGCCAGTGCCTCTTGTACCCACAGGTCGCGTTGCACGGCGTTGGCCTGCTCCAGCCCAATGGCACCCAGCAGCCCCATCAAGCGGCCTTGCTCCAACCGGGCCTGGTCCAGCGCCGGGGCCAGCGCAGCCGCGTCAAACGTCAGCTGCGGCCACGCGGAGTGCTGCCAGATGTAGCTGGGAGATGTGGGTGTGGTAAGGGTGGGCATGAGGCGTATTTCTGAAAATACGGCTCAACCGACTCAACACTCCCGTAGATCGGATGTGTTGGCTGCAGCATTCGCAAGCGCTGGATGCAGTTTTTTTCGCAATGCGCCAACCATATCACCCAGTGACATGACTGCCAGCGCGTTCTTCCTCAAGAACGCCGCCCAAAGTGCCTGGCGTGATGCATCGCTGGCGAACTCATCACTCAAACCAATGGGCAGCTCGGTGGGCAACGGCGTACCCCGCCGGGTGAACGTGGCGGCAGTGGCGCTTGCCAAGATGCCTGCGTCCAATACCTCGCGGTCCAACAGAATCCACAGGTCCAGGTAGTCCTTGAGTCGGCTGTTCGTCATGCCCAGCAGCACAATGGCGTGCAACTTTTCAGCCACCACGGTGTAGACCGGGTAGGTGCGCAACTGCGGTGGCGCAGAGTCTGCAAGCAGCACTGGGTAGGTGGCATCTACGGGGCCGGGGGTGACGGCATCACCAAAGCCGATGTCCACCTGCACCTTGCAGCGCGCGCAGGCCAACTCGGCGGACACCCACACCCGTGCACCTGCATAGCCCGCACTTTTGCGAATCTCTTCCACGCTGACGCTGGCCGCGTCAAACACCATGCCGTCTTCTGCCGGAACCGACACGATCTCGCGAAAGGCTCGGGCTATTGACTCCAGATCGCTCGCTCCAAAGCCCAGCAGATCGACATCGCGCGTGGGGCGGTGCGGCATGGCGTACCAAAGGTTGAACAGCATCGCACCCTTCAGCACAAAGCTATCTGCATGGGCGGACTGGCCCAGCCGGTACAAAAAGCGCTCCAGTGCATAGCGAACCAGCACCGCGTTGAAATCGGTTTGCTCCGCCTTGGCGATGGCCAGCAACCGTGCCCGTACCGAAGCCGCCAGGTTTTGTGCCATTCAGCCCCCGTGCCCCAGGGCTTCCAGATAAGGGCGAATGACGTTGGCCACCCGGCACACTTTGGCAAACCGCCACAGGTCATTGGCGGTCGCTTTCTTCGTGGCCAGAGCTTCCTTCAGCGCCTCGATGGCCACATCCAGCCCAATCTTGTTGCGGTGCTTGAAGCAGTCTGCAATGGTTTTGGCCACGCCATACACCCGCAGCGCCACCTGGTTGGTATGCACCACCTCTATGCCCTGGGTATAGGCTTCGCCAGAAAACTGCACCATCTTCACCGGTGGGTAGTCCATTTTGGGCGCGTGGCTGCCCTGGGGCAGGGCGATCCACACCTGGCGCGGCAGTTGCGTGGTGAGTTCATGAATCTGTAAGGCGGTGAGCAAACAAAACACCGCCTGAGGCACTTTGACTGCAACCGTGGCCAGGCTTTCATGCTCGGTACCCTGCGCGTCTGGCAACCGGTACACCCCGCGCCCAACACGCTCCAACGCACCGCTGACTGTCAGTCGCGTGAGAACCACCCGCGCAACGCCCAGCTCTTGCAAATGGCTGGCGCGCAGCAGCCCTTTCTGTGCTGCAAAGGCGAGTACACGTTCAGATTGGGTGTCGGTAGCCATAGACGGAAGTATGTTCCATTAATGCGTTAACTTCAAGCAAATCATACGATTTTGGAACAACTTGCACCGGGTAAGGACAGATTGAGTGCCTAATTGGTCACTGGCGCCCGTGAAATAGGGGCGAACAGCAATCAAAACCAAAGCAATTTGCCACGCACTTCGAAACCCCTGCGGCTTTTACTCCGCGTCAGTCAGCAACCGGTCCCCGCAACTCCGCAAACTTGGCCGCCATCGTGGGGTTGCCGCGTGTCAGCTTTTTGATGGTCAGGTCATCGGCCTTGTCGTTGGCCAGGCGCAGGTTGTTGGCGGACTTGTGCAGCGCTTCCTTGGTTTTTTCCAGGTCCTTGATGGCTTCGTCAATGCGTTTGACGGCTTCTTCAAAGCCCTCAGACGCCAGCCGCCAGTTGCGGCCAAACGCGGTTTTGAACTCGTCCAGCTGGGTTTCGAACTTGGTGATGTCCACGTTCTGCGAGCGCACCAGCGCCAGCTCTGACTTGTATTTCTGCGCGTTCAACGCGGCATTGCGCAAGAGCGTGATCAGCGGCACAAAGAACTGCGGCCGCACCACATACATCTTGGGGTAGCGGTGCGACACATCGACGATGCCGCTGTTGTACAGCTCGCTCTCCGGCTCCAGCAAAGACACCAGCACCGCGTATTCGCAGGCCTTCTCGTTGCGGTCTTTGTCCAGCTCTTTCAAAAAGTCTTCGTTGCGCTTCTTGGTTGATGGCTTTGTGGCCGTTTCATCGCTCTCGTTCTTCATCTCAAACATGATGGAAACGATCTCGGTGCCGTGCTCGTCCGCCTCACGAAAAATGTAGTCGCCCTTGCTGCCGGTGCGGGCGTCGTTGTCTTTCTCAAAATGCGCGCGCTGAAAGGCCGCCGCACGGATGCGGTTGAACTCAATCTCGCAGTGCTGCTCCAGCGTTTCGCCGACCATCTTGGTCGATAGCCGCGCCTTCATGTCGCGCAGGCGCTCAATCTCGCCTTCGCGGTCGCGCAGCTGCAAGGCGTATTGCTCCTTGATGGCTTTCTCTTCCAGCTGGTTCTTGACGGTGATGAGGCTGAGTTCACTCTTCAAGGCATCGCGCTCTTGGGCGACCACGCCCACGGCCTGGTTCACCGCCTCTGTCACGGCCAACTGGCGTGCCACGTCGCTGGCCGCCAGCTTGGCTTGCAGCGCCTGAATCTCCGCGTCCTTTTTGGCGGCTTCGGCCTGCAGCGCATGGGCCAGCTTGGCTTCGGCCAACTGGGATGCGGCTTGCTGTGCGCTGCGTGCCTGGGCCAACTCGTTGGCCAGCGCATCGCGCTCCTGGCTCACCGTGCCCAAGGCCTCGGCCACTGCCAGCTTGCGCGCCACCTCGCCCGCGTCGAGCTGGGCTTTCAGCGCCTGAATCTCGGTGTCTTTGGCAGACGCAGCTTTTTGCAGCGTGTTGGTTACCTCCGCCTTGGCCAGGGCAATCGCGTCGCGCTTTTCCCGCTCGGCCAATTCGAGGCGCTCGTGCAACGCTTGCTCGAACGCGTCATCGCGCACCTGCTTGAGGATGTCGGCGTACCCCGCCTCGTCGATCTTGAAGGCTTTGCTGCAGTGGGGGCAGATGATTTCGTGCATGGGAAATGGGACTCTTGTTGTTAGTCGGGCTGCTAATGGGCCTGCTTGCTACGGGCAGCGCAGTGTGCATAGTGCAGCTATCTTTACTTCCAAGAAGGATTTTGGTTATGTTGAATAGGGACGAAGAGCTATCCAAATAGTAGTAAAAATCGCGCCAGCTCAGCCCATGTGCGTGCGCAGCGCAATTTCAAACCTGGGTTCCGTAGGGCTGGATGCGGGTTCTTGCTCAGCTGGAACATTAGGCTGTGACTGGAAAACGCCAGCGCCGTGCTGCCCGTCTCCAGGCCTTCCTGCAGAAAGCGTGTGGTCTGCACGAAGGCCGTTTCGAGCTTTCTATTTCACTGCCGTACTCGACTTTTTTTGCTTGGAGAGGTTTTCCTTTTCGGCTTTTCAGCCATTGAAGCTGTCGTGACTTCTGTCGTGCGAACCGTGTCTGCTTGTACGTCTATTGTGTCCAATCCTTTGTCAAATGCAGCTTGATTTGCTTCTGCGGCCTCAGTTGTGTGTCGAATCGAATCCGCTATAAATGATGTTCCGTAGACTTCGAAATAGGCATTTAAGAACTCATCAGACTCTCGAAACTTATGAAAAAGAGGCCAGTTGTGATACGCGAGCTCCTCTATCAATTCACCTCTTTTTCCAATCGAAATCATTAGTTTTGCAGCTGTCAAATAGTCATCTGAAAGGACTGCAATAGCAAGACGAAAATCTCTAATTGCAGCAGTCCAATCTAGTAATTGCAGGATTTTTTTGCATCCATCTTCGTTTCCTGAAAACTTCAAGGCGATAGCTGCGTTAACTGTGCGAATCCTCAAATCCATATCAGAGATTTGATTTTTCATTGGGTCGGTTAAGGCAAACTCAGCAATCGCACTAGCGGTTTTCCAGCGTTTGTCCCGAAGCACTTGAAAAAGAGTTGAATTAGCCTCGTTGTGTGCAACCTCAAATTCACTTGGAAATAGTTTTCGCCAAAGTGTGTGGCATAGCATAAATGCCACTTTTGAAACTACAATGGTTGCCCTGGAAAAATATGCACTATTGAGTTGCAATAAATCTCCAGGTTTAGGTCGCTCTATAAATTTGTGATTTTCCTTATCACAAACTAAGAGGTACTGATCGCTAACAATGCCGCCGTTGTGGACAATTAAATTTCTTCTCTGGGATAACTCAATAAACTCTCCCCACTCAGGAAATGATCTAAGTTTCAATCCGAATTTTGACTCTAAGGTCGAGAATTGTTCGGAGTAGCTATTGCGACGAAATGATTCAACCTCTTTTTCAAGCATATCTAGCTTGACGGCATTAAGATTTTCATAATCAAGTAGGTCATTAAAGCTGATTTGCCGAGATATTCCCTTTAGAAGATCTGGTTTTTTCGTGTAGATTGCTTTCAGTAGAGAGCCGACAAATGCATCGTATTCTGAGAATAACTGTGTATATAAGCTACGTTGCAATATCTCAGGAATCTTCATTCCACCAAGGCCATCGAGGTCTCTAATGGCTTGGAGCATTTCGGCTGCTTGATGGGCCGAAGTTGCTTTATAAACATCGGAGCCATCATCGGTTTGAGAGGCGTATTTGTTTAGCTTTTTTGCGTTACGTTCATGTTGACCTTTGAGCCAGCTAAGTACGTGTGGAAGTACGATGATGATTGTTCTTTGGATTGATCTGACATTACAAAGGAAATCCGTCAATACAGTGCCAATCGGATGGGGTTGTGCCTCGTTGTCATCGCGGTTCGGTCTTTGATTGATAGGTATGATATTGGTTTGTGCACCCGGTTGAAAAACCGCGAGCGTTTCGGATATGTCTGTCATTTCTTTACTCATTTGCTCGCCTTTCGATGCATTTGCTATTGAATATCTAGTTTGCGAAAACGTGCTTGAAATCACCACCACCTTCAATCCCTAAGAACAAACGCTGCGTAGCCCTGGTCGCAGCTACATAAAACACCCGCGCCGCCTCCTTCTCGTCCTCCCCCGCCGCAGGCATATGCCCCACGCCGGGCAGGGCCACCACGGGGAACTCTAGGCCTTTGCTGACCTTCATGGTCATCACCTTGATCTTGTTGCTGGTGGGGTCAAAGTCACCGCTTCCCAGCCGGTTCTCTACCGGTAGCTTGCGTTGCGCCAAAGTGCGGGCGCACAGGTCGCGCGTTTTGGTGTCTGCGCACAGCACGGCCATGTCGCCCCACGCAAAGCCCTCTGTGTGGGCTTGGGCCAGGTGGTCGGCAATGGCTTGCGCTTCTGCCTGCAGGGTGGGCAGTTTGATGATGATGGGCTCTTGCCCCTCGCGCCCGCAGCTCACGGGTTTGAGCAATGGAATGCCGTCGTCGTCTTTGTCGTCTGCAGCTAATAGATCGCCGGCGACGAGGCTGGCGGTGTGCAATATCTGGCGGGTGTTGCGGTAGTTGATTTTTAGGATGGTGGTGCGCCCCTGCGCCTGTATGCCCACGCTCTTGAAGCTGAACTGTTTGCTGCGTGCGCGTTCGTAAATGCTTTGCGCGTCGTCGTACAGCACCAGCAGGCTGTTGGTGGTGGGGTCCACCATCTGCGTCACCAGCTTGAGCCATTCGGGCGCGAAGTCGTGGCCTTCATCGATCATCACCGCTTGGTATTGACCGCTGGGGATGTGCTGGCGGTCCACGGCGCGGATGACGCGATCCACCATGTCGGCCATCTTGGGTTCGGTGGGCATGTTTTGCGCGGGCAAGTCTTGCCCATAAGCCACCAGTTGCTCGCGGCACCATTTATGAAAATGCCGCACATGCACTCGGCCGCCCAAGCCTTTGGCCTGCATGACGCTGTGCAGCTTCACGCCCAGTGGCTCGTTGAAGCAGAGGATGAGGATGGGTTTGCTGCTCGCCGTGCTGGCCTTCGCCAAATACTCGGCGCGGTAGCCCAGAATCATGGTCTTGCCCGAGCCCGCCACGCCGTGGATGACGCGGTGCCCGTCGCCCAGGCTGCGGGCGAGTTGCTCTTGCTGCAGGTCCATCACGCGCATGATGTCGGGCAGGGTGGCGGCCTCGTCGTGGTCGTCAAACAGGTCACCGTTGGTTTGCACCCGCACCTCGGGGAACATGATCCAGCGCACCCGGTCAATTTGCGGCAGGCTCAAGGCGCCGCGCATGCCGTAGGGGAACATGTCCCACAAGCGGCTTTGCAGCGCTTCGGGGTCCACGCTTTCCAGCATCTCGTCCTGGCAGATGACGCGCTGGGGCTCCAGCGCTTGGCGCAGTTCGCTGTCGTCAAACTGTTTGCGGGTGATGTTGGGCAGCACCACGCCGTAGCTCCACGGGAAGGCCAGCTTGCCCGCGTGGCGGCCTTCGGCCTGCACCAGTTGCGGGTCGCGCTCCAGCGCGTGAACAATTTGGTGGGCGTACTGGCGGGCTTGCGCCAGCGGGCTGGCCACGGTTTTGGGTGTGCCGTCTGGCGCAATCACCCATTCGTTTTTGTCGGCCTGCCGGATGGTGGACAGCTTCCAGTCTTTCACCTCCAGCACCAGAATGCCCCGGCTGGGGTGCAGCACCACAAAGTCGGGGTGGGTGTGCCGGGGGCCGATGGGCACGTCGTACCACAGCAGGTAGTCGGCATCGAGCTTGGCTTCCAGCCGCTCGGCCACGCGGCGTTCGCCGCTGGTCATGCGTGCCACGCACGCGCCCAAACTGGGAATGAGTGTTGCCATGAAAACCGGGCCGCGCTGAATGCGTTTTTATGGGTTGCCCGACATCATGCCACCAGTTGTTTCAGCCCCAAACAGGTCTTACCCGGGCCTCCACCCGCTCCGCCAGCCCTGGCGCGTCGCATGCTTCCACCACTCGCTCTGGCATGCCGCGCAGCCACGTCAACTGGCGTTTGGCCAGTTGGCGGGTGGCGGCAATGCCGGTTTCTCGAATGTGTTGAATCATTTTGGCACTCAGCGCTTGATTGATATGGCTTGAATGCTCACTATTATTTACATTGCCACCAGCGTCAGAAGCCCAATCCGGCGCGGCCCCCACGTCCCCCTGGGCTTGGCCTGATGCGACCCAATGCAGCACCTCACACACCTGGCGGTAGCCCACGCAGCGCATGCTGGGCAGGTCGGGGTGAAAGTGGGGCCCGGCCATCTGGTGCCGCACTTCGTCCACCAGGCCTTGCGCCAGCATGGCATCAAAGCGCTGGGCAATGCGCTGGTGCAGCCAGGCGCGGTCAGTGGGCTCCAGGCTGATGACGGGCATGGCGTGTGCAGCGGGCTGGCCCGCCGCCGCGCTGCCCACGGCACCACCCCTGTGAAAGCTTGACAGCGGCTTGCCCGTGGCGCGGTACACCTCCAGCGCGCGGCCCACACGCTGGCTGTCGTTGGGGCTCAGGCGGGCGGCGGTGGTGGGGTCCACCAGTGCCAGTTGGGCGTGCAGGGCGGGCCAGCCTTGTTGCGCGGCTTCGTCTTCCAGTTGGGCTCGCAGCTCGGGCTGGGCGGGGGGCATGTCGTCCATGGGGTGCAGCAGCGCCTTCAGGTACAGCATGGTGCCGCCCACCAGCAGGGGGTGTTTGCCCCGGCTCTGGATGACGGCAATCAGGCGGGTGGCGTCTGCTGCAAATTCGGCCGCGCTGTAGGGCTGGTCGGGGTCGCGTATGTCAATCAGGTGGTGCGGCACCTCGGCCAGCTCGGCAGCGGTGGGTTTGGCGGTGCCAATGTCCATGCCCCGGTACACCAGCGCCGAGTCGACGCTGATGATTTCCAGCGGCCAGCACCGAGCCAGGTGCAGCGACACCGCGCTTTTGCCCGATGCGGTGGGCCCCACCAGGGCGATGGGCGCTTTCAGCGCAGGGTGCGGGTGGGGTGTGGCGGGTGCTGTCATGGCGTGGACATGGCGGATTCAGGGCATTCACGCGGCCTTGCCTGTGGGTTCGGATGCGCGCTGCGGGGGCTTGGGTGCATCGCCAAAGCGTTGCACCAGCGTCCAGGCGGTGGTGGCAATGCACACACTCCAGAACCACAGGCCGTTGGTGAGCGGGAACACGGTGCCGTCCATGCGCCAGCCCAGCCAGGTGCCCACACCGAAGGCGGCCAGCATGGACATCAGCCCTGCCAGGGCCGATGCCGCACCCGCGGCATGCGGAAACGGCCCCACGGCCCCCGCCTGTCCGCAGGGTTGGTGCACGCCGTGGCCCAGGGTGAAGATGCAAAACGGCAGCAAAATGGCCATGGGGTGCAGCACACCTGCCCACGCCAGCCCCCCCATCAGCGTGCCCGCTGTCAGCGTGACGAACCCGGCCAGCGCCACCGTGCGTTTCACACCGACGCGGACCAGCAGGCGGCGGCAGAGGAACGTGCCCAGCAGGTAGCAACTGGCCATGGTGAACAGGTACCACCCGTAGTGAAAGCGGCTGACGTGCAGCACGTCGATGAACACAAACGATGATGCCGCCAGGAACGTGAACAGTCCTGCGTATGACACGGTGGCCAGCAGCGAATAGGCCCAGAACGTGGGGTGGCTGAGGATGGCGCGCCAGGTGCGCACCAGCACCGCCGGTTGCAGGGCGCTGGGGTTGGGTTGTTTCAGGGTTTCCTGAAAGCGCCACAGCAGCAGACCCAGGGTGACCGCGCCAAACAGCGCGGGAACGGACAGCGCAGCGCGCCAGCCAAACTGGCTGGCCACCCAGCCACCCAGCGGGGCGCTGAAGGCAGCAATCACGCCCAGCCCACTCAGCGCCTTGCTGAGCACGCGGGCACCCTGTTCGGGCTGGTACAGGTCGCGCACGATGGCGCGGCCCGCCATCACCACCGCGCCCATGGCCGCGCCTTGCAGGATGCGCCAGGTCACCAGTCCGGGCATGTCGTTGGTGAACACCGAGCAACCGGCTGCCAGGGTGTACAGCGTCAAGCCGCAAAGCAGAATGGGTTTGCGGCCATAGCGGTCAGACAGTGGGCCCCACACCATTTGCGACAGGCCAAACGCCAGCAGCATGGCAGTGAGCGTGAGCTGTGCCTGCGACACATGGGCGCCAAAGCCGCTGGTGATGGCAGGCAGCGCAGGCAGAAACAAATCGGTGGTGACGGGCTGAATGCCGAGCAGCAGCGACAGCGCCAGCACCACAAAGCCAGCTGGCATGCCCCCATGGGCAGGGGAAGTGAGGTGGGTGCCGGTCATGTCAACGGCCCCTTAGGAACAGGGCGTCCAGCTCTTTGAGCGTCAGTTGCCGCCAGGTGGGGCGGCCGTGGTTGCATTGGTCGCTGCGTTCGGTGGCCTCCATCTGGCGCAGCAGGCCGTTCATTTCTTCGATGGTGAGGCGGCGGTTGGCGCGCACGGCACCATGGCAGGCCATGGTGGCCAGCAGCTCGTGCTGGGCGCGCTGCACCACCGTGGCGGCGTCGTGCTGGGCCAGTTCGGCCAGCACGCTGCGGGCCAGCTCCACCGCGTTGGCCTGGGCCAGGCTGGCGGGCACGGCGCGCACGGCCAGGGTGCGGGCCGAAAACGGGGTGATGTCCAGCCCCAGCTGCGCCAGCACGGCGGCACAGGCTTCGGTGGTGGCAATTTCTTCGGGTGTGGCGGCAAAGGTTTGGGGCAACAGCAGTGGTTGCGATGCGATGGCCACCGCGGACGCGGCAGGCGCCGTGCCACCCGTGCCAACCGAGCTGTCGGCGGCAGCGGTGCCTGCGCGTGTGCTGTCAGCCGCCAGCGTGGGGGCGGAGGGGTGCTGGGCCTTCAGCCGCTCGTACACGATGCGCTCGTGCGCGGCATGCATGTCCACCAGCACCAGGCC
>DDUQ01000111.1:0-429 GCA_002344885.1 Comamonadaceae bacterium UBA2334 | reverse complement strand
ATGCATGTCCACCAGCACCAGGCCTTGCGCGTTCTCGGCCAGGATGTACACGCCGTGCAGCTGGGCCAGCGCACGGCCCAAGGGCCAAACGGTGTCCGCCAACGGTTGGGGTGTGGTTTGCAGGGGTGAGGCGGCCCAGCCCGACGTGGAGGGTGCGACTGGTTGGGGCGCAGGTGCCGGTGCGCTGTCTGCAGGTTGCCACAGGGCTTGCAGGTCGCTGGCGGTCAGCGGCCGTTGCCCGGTGTGGGTAGGCAAGTTTTCAAAAGAAATAGCTGACTGCTGTTTATTTGAAAGCGGTAGATCATGTTTTTGTTCATAACCTTCGGCACTTGGCTGCGCAAAGGCAGCTGCGGCAGTGGTTCCCGGGCCGGGTGAGGGGTTGAACGCGCTGGGGCCGGCGGAGGTGTGCGCGGCGGTGGCGGCCGTTGT
>DDUQ01000020.1:21452-39164 GCA_002344885.1 Comamonadaceae bacterium UBA2334 | reverse complement strand
CAGGAAACACCCCCCTACGAAACTGAACTGACCCTGCAGGCCACCTGGCAACACCTCACGGTGCGGGGCCGGGCTGACGGCTACCACCCCACCCTGAACCGGGTGGACGAATACAAAAGCCATCGCGGTGACCTGGCCCGCCAACCCGCCAACCACCGCGCCCTGCACTGGGCGCAGGCCAAGGTCTATGGCTGGCTCCTGTGCCAGAGCAGAGGGCTTGATCGCATCGACGTGTGCTTGGTGTACCTGAATGTGGCCACCCGCCAGACCACCCGGTTCACCGACACCTGCCAGGCATCCGAACTGGTGGCCTGGGTAGACCACCTGTGTGGCCGCTACGCCGCCTGGGCCGGGCAGCAGGCCCAACACCGCGCCGCCCGAGATGCCGCGCTGAATGCCCTGGCATTCCCGCAGCCCGCATTCCGCGCCGGTCAGCGCGAACTGGCCAAGGCCGTTTACCGGGCTGCAGTGAACGGCCAGTGCCTCACCGCACAGGCCCCCACCGGCATCGGTAAAACACTCGGTACGCTGTTCCCCTTGCTCAAGGCGATGCCAGGCCAGCAGATCGACAAGGTGTTCTACCTGACCGCCAAGACACCGGGCAGGCAACTGGCGCTCGACACCCTGCAGGCACTGCCCACCCACACACCCCTTCGCGTGCTGGAACTGGTGGCACGCGACAAAGCATGCGAACACCCCGACAAAGCCTGCCATGGCGACGACTGCCCACTGGCTCGGGGCTTTTACGACCGCCTGCCCGGAGCACGCTTGGCAGCCGTATCAATGCAGGTGCAGGATCGGTCATCCGTGCGCGCGGTGGCCAGCGCACACCAGGTGTGCCCCTACTACTTGACGCAGGAACTCGCCAAATGGGCCGATGTGGTGGTGGGCGACTACAACCATTTTTTCGACCTGCACGCCATGCTGCATGCGCTGACACACACCAACGGTTGGCGCGTGGCCCTGCTGGTGGACGAAGCGCACAACCTGATCGACCGTGGTCGGGCCATGGCCACAGCCAGCCTGACGCTCGCCAACTTGCGTGCCGTGCAACGCCACGCAGCGCCCCCATTGGCGCGCGTACTCAAACGGCTGCAGCGCACATGGCTGGCCTGGCAAAGGGGCCTGCCCCAGCAGCCCGATGCATCAGGCTCATCCCCTCGATCAGGGCTACCAGCGTCCCGGCTGCGCAACGGTGGCGAATCGGCCCCCGCGTGGCTGAACGAGCCCCCTGCCGACCTAGTGGCTGCTGTGCAGCACTGCGTCACAGAGCTGGGGGCACTCTCCACAGACGATCCTCTCACCCTCACCGGCCCGGCACTGCAATGGCTGTTCGACATGACACACTGGCTGGAGGTGGCACAGCGTTGCGATGACCACTTTCTGGTCAGCGTGACCCGGCACACGCCTGCGCCCGGTGCAAGGCAGCGCACACCCGACACCCGCATCACCCTGCACAACGTGGTGCCAGCCGCGCTGCTGGCCGAACGGTGGGCCGCCGCCCACGCCAGCATCCTGTTTTCCGCCACGCTGACGCCGCCAGCCTTCTACCGCACCCTGCTGGGCCTGCCCGCAGACACTCCCCATGTCGAGGTGGCCTCGCCTTTTGGACCTGAGCAGTTGCAGGTGCGGGTGGCGCGGCACATCAGCACTCGGTTTGACGCACGGCAGGCATCGGTGGAGCCGATTGTGGACATCCTGACCCAGCAAATGGCCGCCCGGCCCGGCAACTACCTGGCGTTCTTCAGCAGCTTTGACTACCTGGAGCAGGTGGCAAACGCCTACCGGGCGCAGCACCCGGACCAGCCCATGTGGCATCAGACACGCCAGATGGATGAGCCTGCCCGCAACGCCTTCCTGCAACGGTTCGAGGCCCAAGGCCGGGGCATCGGTTTTGCAGTGTTGGGCGGGGCGTTCGGCGAAGGCATCGATCTGCCGGGCAGTCGCCTCATCGGCGCCTTCGTGGTCACGCTGGGCATGCCGCAGGTCAATCCGGTGAACGAAGCGTTCAGCGAACGCCTGAACCAACTGCTTCCGGGCCAGGGACACGACTACACCTACCTTTACCCCGGCCTGCAGAAAGTGGTGCAGGCTGCGGGCCGCGTCATCCGCACAACTGATGACACCGGCACCGTATGGCTGCTGGACCAACGCTACACCCGACCCCAGGTGCGCAGGTTGCTGCCGAACTGGTGGCACCTGTCGAACTGAAACGCCGTGCCGCCAGACACAAACCTACAATCCGCCCATGTTCCTGAACGTTGCCCAACTTTGCATTCGATACCCCGGCGCTGCGAACGCAGCGGTGGACGGTGTGACCATGGGCCTGCGCGCCGGGGACATAGGCGTGCTGATCGGTCCATCCGGTTGCGGCAAAACGACCCTGCTGCGGGCCGTGGCCGGACTGGAAAGAGTGAGCAGCGGCAGCATCGCCATCGAACGCGAACCTGTCAGCCAGCCGGGACTGCATGTGCCCGCCGAGCAACGCCGCATCGGCATGGTGTTCCAGGACTACGCCTTGTTCCCCCACCTCGACATTGCGGGCAACGTGGGCTTTGGCATCCACCAGTTGCCCAAGGCTGAGCGGGCCAACCGGGTGGCCGAGGTGCTGGCACTGGTCGGTTTGCAAGGGATGGAATGCCGCTTTCCGCACGAGCTGTCGGGTGGCCAGCAGCAGCGCGTGGCACTGGCGCGCGCGCTGGCCCCTCGCCCCAGGCTGCTGTTGCTGGACGAGCCGTTTTCCAACCTGGATGTGGACCTGCGTGAACGGCTGGCCCACGAAGTGCGGGCCATTCTGAAGGCGGCCGGGGCGACCGCCCTGTTCGTCACACACGACCAGTTGGAGGCCTTTGCCATCGGCGACGTGATCGGGGTGATGCACCAGGGCAAGCTTCACCAGTGGGACGATGCCTACGCGCTGTACCACCGCCCGGCCACCCGGTTTGTGGCCGAGTTCATCGGGCACGGCGTGTTCGCGCCTGCACAGATCCGCATGCAGGGCAACGAAGTGGTCGTCAACACGCCATTGGGTGCGCTGACCGACGTGGAAGAATGCCCCCTGCCCAGCGCCTATGACCATGGGCTGTGCGAAGTGCTGCTGCGCGCCGACGACATCGTGCACGACGATGCCGCACCGGTCAAAGCCCAGATTGTGCGCAAGGCATTCAGGGGTTCCGAGTTTCTGTACACACTGAAGCTGAGTTCGGGCGAAACGCTGATGACCCACGTCCCCTCGCACCACAACCATGCGGTGGGCGAGTGGATTGGCATCCGCGCCGAAGTGGACCACGTGGTCACGTTCGCCCGTGGCGGCGGCGCCCACAGCCCCCCGGCCCCCACCCAGAGCGCCTGACCAGCCATGCGCTTTGAAGCGGTGTTGTTCGACTGCGATGGCGTGCTGGTTGACAGCGAACCCATCACCAACGGTGTGCTGCGCCAGATGCTGAACGAGGCGGGCTGGTCGCTCAACCAAGCCGAGTGCGAGCGCATCTTCATCGGCAAGGCTGTGCGTGACGAGCGCGCGCGCATCGAGGCCGAAACCGGCCGCCCCCTGACCGAAGACTGGATGCGCGCCTTCTACGCCCGCCGCGACGAGCGGCTGCGTGCCGAGTTGCAGGCCATGGACGGTGCGCTCGATGCGGTGGTTGCCGCTCACCGGCACACGGGCGGGCGCATTGCCTGTGCGTCGGGGGCCGACAAAGCCAAGGTGGTCATGCAGATCGAGATGGCAGGCATGGCCTCCTATTTCGGAGACCGCATTTTCAGCGGACACGACCTGCCCCGCTCCAAACCTGCGCCAGACGTTTACCTGGCAGCGGCGGCCCACATCGGCGCAGACCCGACGCGCTGCCTGGTGATTGAAGACACCGCCACCGGCGTGCGCGCCGGCCTTGACGCCGGTGCCACCGTGTGGGGCTACTGCCCCGCCGGACACGGCCAGGCCTTTGAGGGTTTGCCCGTGGCAAGGGTTTTCCATCACATGAAAGTGCTGGTAGACGCACTCCTCTAGCGGGTAAAGTGACTCTTTGCTGACAAGATGCGGACAGATGGGTGATGGATGCCGATAATCGTTTCCCTCGCCGCAGACTGACCGTGTGGCTCATCAAGGAGTGATTGCGTGAACTTAGATTTCATCCCGGCTTCCACCCGTGCAGCCGGCCTCGGAGCCGTCATGAAAGGCGCCGGCAAGCTGTTGCGTTTTGTGCCCATCCCCCAGCCCACCCTGCTGGTGGGTGCGGGGTCGAGTGGCAGGCTCGGACAGGCAGTGGCCGGGTTTGGCCATACCAAGCTCCTGATCGTGACCGATGCGGTGATTTCCAAACTGGGTTTGCTGAAAGACCTCACCGATGCGCTCACTGCGGGTGGAGCATCTTTTGTGGTGTTCGACGAGATCACACCCGACGCCCCCATCCCACTGATCGAAAAGGGCATTGACTTCTACCGCGAGCACGACTGCGATGCCATCGTGGCGGTCGGGGGCGGCTCGTCAATGGACGCATCCAAAGCCATTGCCGTGTCCATCGCCAACCCGCGCAAAAAGCTGCGTGGCCTGGCGGGGTACTTCAAGGGGCTGAATGCAGCCATCCCCATCTACGCCATTCCCACCACCGCAGGCACCGGCAGCGAAGTGACCGTGGCTGCCGTGATTGCCGACCCCGAGCGCCATAGCAAACTGGTCATCGTCGACCCGCGCATGGTGCCCAAAATGGCTGCGCTGGACCCGGCTCTGTGCACAGGCTTGCCCGCACCCATCACTGCAGCCACCGGCATCGATGCACTGACTCACGCCGTTGAAGCCTTCATCGGCAACTGGGCCACGCCGCACACCGATGGCCTGGCGCTGTCTGCTGTGGGCCTGATTTTTGAAAACCTGCGCACAGCCTGCAAACAGGGTACCGACCTGCAGGCGCGCGAGAAGATGCTGCTGGCGTCCACCTACGCGGGCATGGCCTTCACCCGCGCCAACGTGGGCTATGTGCATGCCATTGCACACCAGTTCGGCGGCCGCTACCACACACCCCATGGCTTGGCCAATGCCATCGTTCTGCCGCACGTGCTGCGCTTCTCGCTGCCCAACGTCAGCGAACGCCTGGCACAGCTGGCCGTGCGGGCCCGTCTGGGCACCGATGACGAACGCGAAGACGTGCTGGCGCAAAAGTTCATTGACGGTGTGGTGGCACTGGAGCGCGACATCGGCATCCCCACGCACCTGGACGCACTGAAAGAAGCCGATATCCCGGCCCTGGCCAAGGCCGCCCTCTTTGAAGCACACACCGGCTACCCCGTGCCCCGCTACCTCACACAAAGAGGCTGCGAGGATCTCATCAGGCTGGTGCTGCCCGCCCGCCCAACCAAGCCGGCGCCAGCCACCCCCACAGCAGAAGCCACCACCCCGGCCAAAGCCAAAACCCCGCGCAAGCGCAAACCGCGCGCAACCCAAGCCCAACCTGAATAAACACCTTTCACAGGAACCCTGCACATGAAAAAAGTTGTCACCGTCAGCCTGGGCTCGTCCAAGCAGGACTTTTCGTTTGAAACCACCTTCCTCGGCCAGCCGTTCCAGGTCCAGCGCATGGGCGCGGACGACGACATGACACAGGCCTGGGAACTGATGCGCCGCCAGCAGGTGCACGCCGATGCCATTGGCCTGGGCGAGGTCGGTGACCACTACCACGTGGGGCAGGACACCCGCATCAACAAAGAAACCCAGCGCCTGCTGCATGTGGTCACGCGCGTGCCAGCCACCACCGGCGCCACGTTGCGCCGCCTGCTGCAGGTGCGTGCGGTGCGGTACGTGCAGAACGAACTGGGCAGCTACTTCAACAACAACCTGGTGCTGTTCCTGTCGGGCATCCGCAATTACGACATGGCGGTGGCCATGTCCGACTACACGCCCAACCTGAAGTTTGCCGATGCGCTGGCCCAGACCGGCACACCCAAAATGCTGACGTCGCTCACCCAGCTTGAGCTCTACGCCAAGGGCAGCGACTGGGCACTCTCGGGCCGCCCCGGTGAAATCCTGGAAGCTGCACTGGGCGAGTTCAAGGCCAACCGCATTGCGGCTGAAGTGGCCAAGTCGCACGTCATCGTGGGTACCTTCCACGAACTGAAAGAAGTGGGCAACGCCAAGAACCTGGCCGGCAAAACCGTCATCACTTCAGCGGTGGACGACACCCGCCTGGCCTTCTTCAAGCAATGCAAGGTGAACCTGGTGGTCGATGTGTCGCCCCAACTGTTCGACCGCGTGGTGGGCACCAACGTGATCGAGGCCATGATCCTCGCTGCCTTGGGCAAGCCGCCCGAGTCGGTGTCGGACGACGACTTTGCCGAAATCATCGACGAGCTCGACATCAAGCCCCGCCTGCTGCACCCCACCGGCAAGTTCCGCGACATCCGCCGGTTTGCCTTCGTGATCCACCCGCTGAGCCAGGAGTTCATCCGCAAGGGTTTCCCCATCCCCAAGGGCACACCGAAGTTCATCATGGACAAGGTGGAAACCGTGGCCGCGCACATGCCGCCATTCGTTTACTGCAAGATGGAGAACATCGTTTCTCCCACCGGTGCCGAGGCTGAGGGCTGGCTCATCAGCGTGGGCGGTACACCGAAGGAAATGCTGGCACGCAGCCCTGAATTCACCTACCGCCGCCTGCTGGCCGCGGCCAAGATGGCACAGGACATGGGTGCCCAGATCATGGGGCTGGGTGCGTTTACCAAGGTCGTGGGCGACGCTGGCATCACCGTGGCGCGGCGTGCACCGTTGCCGGTGACGACTGGCAACAGCTACTCGGCCTCGGGTGCCCTGTGGGCCGCTGCCGATGCCATGCGCCGCATGGGCCTGGTCAAACTGCACCCGGTCGACAAGCACGTCATGGCCAAGACCATGGTCATCGGCGCGACCGGCTCCATCGGTTCCGTCAGCGCGAGGCTGCTGGCCATGGCATTTGACGAGGTGGTGATTGCCGGCCGCGACATGAAGAAGCTCGAAGAGCTGAAAGCCTCCATCCTGAAAGACACGCCCAAAGCCAACGTGGTGTGCTCGACCGACTACGACTCGCTGCTGGGCGACATGGACATGATCGTCACCAGCACTTCGGGCGCGGGCAAGAAGATCCTGGACATCATGAAGGTCAAGCCCGGCTGCGTCATCACCGACGTGGCCCGCCCGCTGGACCTGCCCCCCTCCGAGGTGGCCAAACGCCCCGATGTGCTGGTGATCGAATCCGGCGAAATCGAACTGCCCACGCAGGTCAAGGGCATGAAGAGCATCGGTCTGCCCAACAACGTCATCTACGCCTGCCTGGCCGAGACCATCGTGCTGGCGCTGGAAGGCCGGTTCGAGGTGTTCACCATCGGCCGTGACACCGAGTGGGAAAAGGTCAAGGAAATCTACCGCCTGGGCCTGAAGCACGGCATGAAGCTGTCTGCCATCTCGGGTGCCAAAGGCGTGTACACCGATGCCGACATTGCCAACGTGGTCAAGCTGGCCAAAAAAGCTCTGCCCACATGGAAAGGCGGCACCGCCACACCCGCTGCCGCCAAGCCCAAGCGGCTCGCTGCGCCCAAGGCCGAAAAAGCCGGCGCAGCGGATGCCAGCGCATCTGCCACGGTCAAGTCAGCCGCCAAGCCAGCAGCAAAGAAGGCGGCGAAGGCCGTCAGCAAGCCCAAGGCACCCACCGTTGACCGCGCAGCCGAGGCATCAACGGCCGCACCCAAGCCCAAAGCCACAGCCAAAAAGGCGGCCACGCCAGCGGCTCCGGCCCAAAAAGCGACCGCTCCACGCAAGACCGCAGGCAAGCGCACCACCGCCGAACAGGCTGCGCCGTCAAGCGCAAGCCAGGCAGATACTGCTACGCCCAAGGCTGACGCATGAGCAGCGCAAGGCTGAGCCCGCTGGACACGGCCTGGCTGTTCACCGAATCGCGGGCCACCCCCAATCACGTGGGTGGGCTGCTGCAATTCCGCCTCCCGGCAGATGCGCCCAAGGACTTCCTGCGTCAACTGATGGCGGAATACAGGGCGCACCGCAGCTTCAGCGCGCCGTGGAACCGACGCCTGAAAGTCGCGTTCAACAAAAACCCGTTGCCGGTGTGGATTGAGGACGATGCCATCGATCTCGAATACCACGTGCGCCATGCGGCCTTGCCCTGGCCCGGTGGCGAGCGCGAGTTGGGCGAGCTGATCGGGCGGCTGCAGAGCACGCCCATCGACCTGGCGCGCCCGCCGTGGGAGTGCACCATCATCGAAGGGCTGTCGGACAACCGGTTTGCGCTGTTCGTCAAGATCCACCACTCGCTGATCGACGGTGTCAGTGGCATGAAGCTGCTGCAGCGTGCCATGTCCACCGACATCACCGAAAGCCTGGACCTGCCGCCTTTCTGGTCGGCGGGCAAGGAACGCAAAACCTCCTCGCGACGCGAGGCCCCTGCACCGACCATGGCCAACGTGGCGCTGGCCGCCGTCGAGGGTCTGAGCGAACAGGCACGCTCGTTGCCCCAGTTAGCCATGGCGTTTGGCAAGATCATCCAGCGCATCGGCGACACCAGCGACGGGTTGGCCGTGCCGTTTGACGCCCCCCGTTCGATGCTCAATGGCCGCGTACGCGAAAAGCGGCGTTTTGCCACCCAGCAGTTCTCCATGGAGCGACTGCGCAAGGTGGCCGAAGCGGCAGACTGCACGCTCAACGACGTGGTGCTGGCGCTGTGCGGTGGTGCCTTGCGGCGCTTCCTGCAAGACCGCAACGCCCTGCCCGACAAACCGCTGACAGCAGGTATCCCGGTGTCGGTGCGCCCCCATGACGACGAAGGCACCGGCAATGCCATCACCTTCATCGTGGCCACATTGGGCACCGACATTGCCGACGCGGGTGAGCGGCTGAAAGCCATTCGCCGGTCGGTGCAGCATGCCAAGGCGCACGTGCAAAGCCTGCCGCGCACCGCCATGACGCAGTACACCATCGTGCTGATGGCTCCCACCCTCATCACGTTGCTGACCGGCATCGGCGGGCGCACGCCACCGATGTTCAACATCACCATCTCCAACGTACCGGGGCCTGACAAGCCGCTGTACTACCGGGGCGCGGAGCTGCTGTCCATCTACCCGGCGTCGATCATCACCCACGGCCAGGCGCTCAACATCACCTGCGAGAGCTATGCCGGGCAGATGAACTTCGGCTTCACGGCCTGCCACACGTCGGTGCCCAACACGCAGAAAATTGCCGTGTACGCCGGTGAAGCACTGGACGAACTGGAGGCCACGTTGCTGCGTCAGCCACGGCCCCGGCGCGCCCAGGCCACAACCCAACGCAAACCCGCTGCCGCAGCTGAGGGCGACACACCCGCGCCGCCCAAACCCCGCCGCAGCACGCGCACCAAGCCGCCCGCGCAAAAAGCGTCAGACCCGGCCTGAACCTGTGCCGACCCTGCCGAGTTTGTCGGACAACTCGGCAGGGTTGATCGGCTTGCTGACGTAGTCGTCCATGCCCGATTCGATGCACCGTTCGCGGTCGCCCTGCATGGCATTGGCCGTCATGGCGACGATGGGCACCCGGGGCAAGTGATGCCCAGCCTCATGCATCCGAATCTGCCGCGTGGCCTCCAGCCCGTCCATGACCGGCATCTGCATGTCCATCAGCACCACGTCAAACAACTCGCCACATTCGACGGCCTGCAGGGCCTGCTGCCCGTTCTCGGCCAGCTTGACGGTGTGCCCCCATTTTTCGAGCAGGCGGATGGCCAGCATCTGGTTGACGCGGTTGTCCTCCACCAGCAGCACGTTCAGGCGCTGACTGCCTGACACAGGGCCCCCACCCGCGCCGGGCGATGCTTTTGCGGCCGAGACCGGCGAGGCGGCCAAATGAAGCGGCAACGTGAAGCTGAACGTACTGCCTCGCCCCAACTCGCTCTGCACCGACAGCGCCCCGCCCATCAGCCCGACCAGCCTGCGCGTGATGGTCAACCCCAGGCCGGTGCCGCCGTACTTGCGTGTGGTGGAACTGTCAGCCTGCGTGAAGGCCTCGAAAATACCGGCCAGGCTCTCGGGCGGGATGCCGATGCCGGTGTCGGTGACGGCAAACACCAACTGCCGCTCGCCCGACACCTGGGGTTCCGCCGCCACACGCAAGGTCACACTGCCACGCTCGGTGAACTTGATGGCATTGGCCACCAGGTTGATGATCACCTGGCGCAAGCGGGTCGGGTCACCCCGCATGGCATCCGGCACCGCAGGGGCCACCACCACCTGCAAAGCCAGGCCTTTCTCTGTGGCACGGTGGTCGAGCGACAGCAGCGCCTCGCGCAAGGTCTGCCGCAAGGCAAAGTCGGTTTCCTCGATGTCGAGCCGCCCCGCCTCGATCTTGGAAAAGTCCAGGATGTCGTTGATGATCGCCAACAACGAGTCGGCAGACGATTTGACAATGCCCAGGTACTCGCGGCGCTCCTGCTCGGTGGCCGCATCCAGCGCCAGGTGTGTCATGCCGATGATGCCGTTCATGGGCGTGCGGATCTCGTGGCTCATGTTGGCCAGAAACTCGCTTTTCGCGCGGTTGGCCGCTTCAGCACGTTCGGCCAGATCGGCCGCACGGTCACGTTCGGCCAACAGGTTGCGGTTGGCCGTTTCAGTCTCCAGCCTGGCCGCACGTTCGGCCTGTTCGGCGGCATGACGCGCGGCGTTTTCCTGCAAGATCAGACCGATCAGCGCGTGGCTCTTGCAGTAATGCAAACCCAGCAACAGCAAGATGGCGAGCACGGCCGACAGCATGATCACCTGGTTGTCGCGGTAGGCCAGCAGCTCGTCTGACGCAATCAGTTTGCCGGCTTCCCAGTAGCCACCCGGCAGAGGCAGGGTCTCCCACAACCAGAGCTGCCCGTTGCGATCCCGCACCCAGTCGGCGTCTTCCAGCGTGAAGCCATGCCACGGCACGTCGGCATCGCCGATCATTCGCTGAGCCAGTGCCTGGCGAATCAGCACCGGGTCGTTGAACAAGGCCCCAGCCGGAAAACTTTCGGGCCCCAGCAGGATGATGCCCCCGTGGTGAATGAACGCATCATCGGCCTTCAATTCGGCAGCCAGGTCCGTCTCGAGGTTGAACCGCAACACCAGCACCGCAATGGTTTGCGCTGAATCGTTGAGCACCGGGCGCGCGTAAAACGCCGCCACGAAGTCACGGGTCAGGCTTCTGGCAATGAAGGAATTGGACTCGCCCGCCAACGCCCTGACGAAGTAAGTGCGCTTGGCGACGTCAAGCCCCAGTGCAACATCGTCTGACGACACCACCACCTGCCCATCCAGTCCGACAAGGAACGTGGAATCTGCACCCAACTTGCGGTTCAGCAACCTGAAACCAAAATTTTTGTCTTCGCCGGGCTTGAGCGCCGCGTCAAGCACGATGGGGTCGGTGCCGGCAATCTTCAGCAGGTCAAACGCGTGGGTGTTGACGTTTTCCAGGCGGTTCTTGACCATCTCCAGCCTGATGTGCGCCTCCTGCCGCACTTCGCTGCGGTAGGCCGTTTCAGCCTTCATCATGTGGTGACCCGCCAAAGCCACCAGCAGCGGCACCATGACCAAACCCACCACCAGCCGCACCGCCGCCTTGCGGTCAAAACCGGCGCGCACCCACAACCAGACCACACCTACACCCAGCAACAGGTTCTGCGCACCGATGGCGGCAGGCCGCCCCACCCAGGCCAGCACAGCCAAACCGGCCAGACCGCTACACATGACCGCCGCACCGGGCAACCGCCGCCATATCACCGCGCCTGCGGCCGTCAAGGCCGCCACAGCCAGCCAGGCCATGCTGGCATCGCCCGTCCACTCGGGCACACTGCCCAGAATGGTCGGCACCTGCCCAAGTGCCCAGATGGTTGCGGCCACACCCAGTGCAAAGCTGCCACCCCGAAACAAGGCACCTCGTTGCGCCAAAAAACCACCCGCTGCCCATGCCGACCCCGCCAGAAAGCAGGCGAGCCACATTTGCACCACGGCTTGCAGGCCGGGCACACGTGGCAACACCGAAAAGTCAGGCAGCAGGAGCAGCATGCACCGTCGTCACTGGATCCACTTGTCCACCACACCTTGCGCCTGCGGGCTGAGCTTGATGCCCAGCTCCTGCATGCGCTTGCGGTTGATGGCAATGATGGAACGCTTGGCATCTTCCACCGGTGCGTCCTTGATGGCACCGCCCTTGAGCAGCTTGACCGCCTGGAAGCCCGACTGGAAGCCCATCTGGTAGAAGTCGATGCTCACGCCACCGAAGAAACCATACTCGGTGAACGATGAGTTGAGAGAAATGTCGATCTTGCGGATGGCCTTGGTCAGCATGGGTGCGACCTTTTCCATCGTTTTGCGGGTGTTGTCAGACGGGTCAACCGTTGACATGGTGACGGGAATGTAGGCGTCGATGTCTGTGGTGTCGTTGATGGTTTTGGCGTGCTTCAGCATGGTGGGAATGTCCTCGGCCGCGAACATCACCAGGCTGTCCTCGTACTTCGTGCCCTTGAGTTCCGCCATGATCTGGTCCTTCAGGATGATGCCCACCGGGTCGGTCGAATGCAGCACCGCCACCTTCTTCACCGGACGTTTGAGCACGGTCTCCAGCATGTCGAACTGCTCACGCATGAAGATGTATTCAAAAATGCCGGTGATGTTTGCCGAGGGCGTCCGCTTGCTCAGGAACGGGGCCTTCTGGTTGTAGAAGTCCAGGCTGCGGTTCAAGCCAGTGAACACCAGCTTGGTGTCGGGTTGCTTGAGCACCTCTTCGTAAAGCATGGCAAACGCCGGGTCGTCGATGGTGAACACGAACTTGGGCTTGGCCGCGCGGATGTCTTTCTTAATCTGCTCGATGTCCTTGGCCACGTCTTCCTTCGAGCGGACCCGTGTGTCCAGGAAGTAGCCCTTGGACGTGAGGTTGGCAAACCCCCCTTGCTTCAGCGCGTCCATGGCCGCCTTGTACTGCGGCTGGCCACACACATCCGTCTCGTGGTAGCTGGCCACCAGAAACACGTCGGTGGCCATGGCAGGAGCAAACGCCCCCAACGACAACGCCAGAGCGGCCACGCCGGCGCGAACAGATTGATGAAGGCACATGGGCTGCTCCTGATGGATGATGCAACAGCGGACGCCGGGACACCGCCTCTCAAGGGCGGATGCGCCCATTCTACGCACTGCAAACCGCTTGTGACACCGCTTGTTACGCGGGCCTCACAGCCACATCGCGCATGACAAAAAAAGGCTCCAGCGCTTTTTCTCATTGACAACAATGCTATCAAATTTATTTGATAGCAAAGAAGCTATCATGGACAAGCCCCAGCAGCATTTTTTTTATGCAAGACAGCAACCCAGTCGCCATGCGCGACCCGCTCCACGGCGAGGCGAAGCGACCAGGTGCGTTGGCCAATGTCAATCGCTTGTTCAGATTTCAACCATTTCAAACCGCTCTTTGCCCACGCTGCAATCGGGGCACATCCAGTCGGCGGGCACATCGGCCCAGCGTGTGCCGGGCGCAATGCCGTCTTCGGGTCGGCCTTCGGCCTCGTCATACACAAACCCACACACCACACACATATACGTCTTCATGTTGTACGCCTCTTTTCAGTTGATCAATGGTTGATGCCACCCGCCACCCGCGCGTGCGGGTGCAGGCGACGGGGGAACTCAATCGTCATGTTCCCGGTCATCCGTTGTGGGGAGGCTGCTCAGGCTGACCAGCCCGTTGGGCGCCTGCTGCCACTCCCACGCCACGTAGCCCAGCACCGCTGCGCACAGCAAGCATGCCAGCCAGACGTGGTTGCGCTTGGCCACATTGGGGCCACGGCCTTCCGTGCGCCCGGTGAACATGGGTGCGGCCACGTTTTTGCGACGCAACCAGCTCAAACCTGCAATTGCGGCCAGGTGCCCCACCACCACCCACAGAAAGGCCTCGCCCACTGCTTCGTGGATTTCGCCCAGCCAGTCGCCGCCCCATTCGTTGAACGATGCATAGCCGGTGAGGGTGATGGGCACCACCAGCACCAGCAAGGCCACAACGGCCAGCGCCATGAACAGGTTCTGGCCCTGACGCCAGTTGACGTCGCCTGGCGAGCGTGCGCGCCACAGGCTGTGCAGCCAGGCCCTCCCGCCTGCCAGTTTGGCCCCCAAGGCCGTCAGGCGAACCTGCTTGGGGCCTACCAGCCCGTACAGCACGCGAAACGTCAGCAAACCAGCCATGCTGTAACCCAGCACCACGTGCAACAGCCGCCAGCGTTCGCCATCGGCACTCAGGTAGGCACCCACGAAGCACAGCGCAAACAACCAGTGGAAGGCCCTGGTAGGGGCGTCGATGAGGCGACGCGAGGGCACTTGCGTGGTGGCCTTTGCAGGCGAGGCGGGTTTGTCGCCCGTTGCAGTACCGGCAGCGGCACCCATGGCTGCGCTGGCTTGCATGGCGGAAAAAGAAGGGGTGTTCATGGTACGTGGCTCCTGGGTTCAGTCGTTCCAGCCGGTGCGAAAGCGGGCGGGCAACCCTTGCGGATACGCCACGCTGTCGTCGTCGTAATTGCCTTTGTCTGCACGCGTGTGGCAGGCCAAGCAGTTGGCCGCGCTCTTGACGGAGGTGTGCTTCCACACCTGCGGGTCAATCTTTCGGTGCTTGCGCTCGAACCACGCGGCGCGTGTCATGCGGTCTTCGGGCGGGGCCTCGGCCACTCGTTTGTAGGTACCGGCGTTGGCCGCGAGCCAGGTGGCAATTTGCTGCACCGTGGCAGCGTCCAGTGACGCATCGGTGCCGAAGTGCTTGTCGAGGCTGCCCATCATGTGTTGCCAAGATTTGGCGGGCAAAAAGCCGGGGGCAAACGCCATGTGGCAGGCCGCGCATTCCTGCGTGTAGACCGGCAGCGGGTTGCGCGGCAGCATGTTGCGGCTGTCAGCATGGGCAGGTGCAACGGCCAGCAGGGTGGCCAGGGCCAGCGAAGCACCGGCCAGGGTGCGGGCAATCGTGCGGACGAACGTGGGGTGCGGGCGCGCGGCAGCAAAGTTGGGCAAGCGGTGCATGTTGGGTGCTCGGTACAGAAAGGGGTTGGCCGTGTGAGGCATTCAGGGTTTGAGGGACAGCAGGTAGGCCATCACGTCGGCCTTTTCAGGGGCAGTGCATTCACGGCTGAGCACGTCTTTGCAGTTGCGACGGAACCATTTGTCCACCTTGGCCGTGTCGGTGAACGCTTTGGGGTTGAAGCCAGGGGCCAGCGGCGCAATGGCTTTGCCCGTGGTGGCATGCTTGCCCTCAGTGGTGGGGGGCGCGTGATGGCACGAGCCACAGCCCCACTCGCCACCGTGCTTCGCAGTGAAAAAGAGCTTGCCTCGGTCAGCGCTGGCAACGGTTTTGGCCTCTGCACTCCAGCGCTGCAACTGCTCGGCAGCCGAGGTGTCGGCCGCCTGAGCGGCAGTGCCTGACACCAGGGCCAAGGCTGCCATACACATGCCGACCCAAACACGTCTTTGCGATTGACCCAACTGGCATTCAGGCGAGGGAGACAACACATCAGAGTTCATGGCGGAATCTTTCAAAGATGGTGGAATGGGGATGTCGGGCCATTGTTGGCAACCCGACTTGAACGCATGCTGAAGCTCACGTTCAGGTGCCGTTCAGCTTGCGAAAAGCATCTGGCCACCTGCGTCGAACGACGACATGCCTCCGTCATGTGAGGTGCCGTGGTGCGATGACGCTGGGTGCAGGGTCATCACCCGGGTGGTGCCCCAGGCTCCAGGGCAAGCTGAAAAATGCGGTCGTTGCAACCAGCCACAGCGTCGGCAACACAGCCAGGGAAAGCCTGGCAACAAAAGAAGAAATGTGCGGGTTCATGTCATGGTTCCTGTCAGTGCAGTCCAAACTCGGACTGGGCGGCATGGTGCGCAATTGGCCTTGAATGCGCCATGAAGGCGCTGTTCATCCCGCGTTCATGCCGACATCCGCACAATCAGCCCATCCTCACTCGACCGATGCTACCTGCATGAACGCATGCTCTTTCCACACGATCCGAGCCGCAGCCGCAATGGTCGCGACCTTGTCACTGGCAACGGCCACATCGGCCAGCGATGGCGACCACGAACGTGCCCGCCAGGCCCTCCAGCGTGGCGATGTGCTGCCGCTGGCCCAGGTGATCCAACAACTGGACCGACAACGCCCGGGTGGCCAAGTGCTGGAGGTGGAACTGGAGCACAAAGGTGGGCGGTGGATTTACGAAATCAAACAGATCGAAGCAGGCGGCGAACTGGTCAAAATCAAGCTGGACGCGAAAACAGGTGACATGCTTTCCAAGCCGGGCAGCGCTTCAAAACGAACGAAACAACCCTGAACCCACCAAGGATGACCCGTGAGAGTTTTGCTGGTAGAGGACGAACCCACGCTGAACCGACAGCTCGACATGGCACTGCAGCAGGCCGGCTACAGCGTGGACGTGAGCGTGAACGGGCAGGATGCCTGGGCGCTGGGTGATACCGAACCCTTCGATGCCGTTGTGCTTGACCTGGGCTTGCCACAAATGGATGGGTTGACCGTGCTCAGGCGCTGGCGCTCATCCGGGCGCCACATGCCAGTGCTGATCCTGACCGCGCGCGACAACTGGCACGACAAGGTCACCGGCATCGATGCGGGCGCGGACGACTACCTGACCAAACCCTTCCACACGGCAGAATTGCTTGCCCGTTTGAGGGGGTTGATCCGAAGGTCCAGCGGGCTGTCGTCACCCGTGTTGTCGTGTGGGCCGGTTCAGCTGGACACCCGCTCCGGGCTCGTGACGCTCGACGGCCAGAGCATCAACCTGACCAGCCACGAGTTCAAAGTGCTGGCCTACCTGATGCATCATCCCGGTGCCGTCGTGTCCAGAACTGAACTGACTGAACACATCTACGCCCAGGACAGCGACCGGGACTCCAACACCATCGAAGTGTTCGTCGGGCGACTGCGCAAAAAGCTGGGGGCCTCGCACATCGAAACGGTCAGGGGTCTGGGCTACAGACTTGTGGCACCGTCATGATTTGGCGATGGCCCCTGGCGCGGCCAGGCTCGCTGCGTTGGCGGGTGCTGATGGCCACACTGACGGGCCTGACCGCCTCGATGCTGCTCGCCGGCTGGCTGCTCAGCAGCCTGTTCAAGGAACATGTCACGCGACAGTTCAGGTCGGAACTGACCATTCACCTGGACCAGTTGGCGGCACGCCTGTCTGTCGGCCCGCAAGGGCAACCCGTCATGGACTCAGCGGGACTGACCGATCCGAGGTGGCAAAGGCCCCTGTCTGGCCGCTACTGGCAGGTCGACGAACGGCGTGCGCAGCCCACACAGGCAGGTGCCCGCATCGGCGTGCTGCGCTCTCGCTCGCTCTGGGATGGCACGCTTGAACTGCCGCCCGATGTGGTGGCCGACGGCAGCGTGCACACGCACACGATCAGCGGACCGGCTGGCCAGCCATTGCTGGTGGTTGAACGTTCGGTCCACACCGCCGAACAGACCCAAACGGTCTGGACACTCATCGTTGCGGCCGACTTCCACGAATCCGAGCAGGCATTGCAGTCGTTCAACGGCATGCTGACAGCCGCACTGGGTGCCATGATTACCCTGCTGACCCTGTCAGCTGTGGCCCAGGTTTGGGTGGCACTGTCGCCGATGCGTGCACTGGAAGAAGAAGCCGCAGCGGTCAGCAACGGCAGCCAACAGCGCCTGACCAGGACTTACCCATCTGAAGTGCA
>DDUQ01000020.1:0-21125 GCA_002344885.1 Comamonadaceae bacterium UBA2334 | reverse complement strand
CCCCTCGCCGTGATGCAACACGCTGCCGACCACGCATTGACCGATGCCGACGCATCCGTGCCCCCGGTTGCACAGGCGTTGGCGCAAACGGTGTCGCAGCAGGTTGAACTGGCCCGCAAACAGGTCGACTGGCATCTCCGGCGCGCCCAGGCCGCCGCACGTGCCGGGCTGGGCAAGACCTCGTGTTCGCTGTGGCCCAGCCTGGCATCGATGGTTCGGGTCATGGGCCGCGTGCATGCAGACCGCCGCATCAGGTTCGACCTGCCCGAGCCGGTCAGCCCGCCCCTCGCCGTTGAAGCCGATGAACAGGACTTGCATGAAATGCTGGGCAACTTGCTCGACAACGCCTGCAAATGGACAACAACCTGCGTCAGCATCAAACTGGAAATCACCGACGCACACGCCACTGTGTTGGTCGAGGACGATGGCCCCGGCATACCGCCATCACTGCGACGCGACATGCTGATGCGCGGAGTACGGCTGGATGAATCGGCACCGGGCAGTGGCCTGGGATTGGCCATCGTCAACGATCTCGCGCACCTCTACAACGGTAGCCTGGTACTGGGCTCCAGCAGCGCTGGCGGGCTGTCGGCAGTGCTCACTTTGCGTCGCTTAAGCCAGCCTTCAGACGGGGTACCTACAGTCGGGGCATGACACTGACTGACCACCTGCCACCCCAAGTTTCACCCAACGAGGATGCCCCCATCAAGGGGCAATTCAACGCCCAAGCCGGCATTGTTCTGCTACAGCTGAACACAATGGCCGTGGCGGCCGCGCTGATGGCTGCCACCGGTGTGTCCCACGCCAGCACCCCGCAGGAAAAAGTGGAATGCACCCAGGTCCCACGCACCCAGTGGATGTCCGAAGCGCAGGCCCGCAAACTGTTCAAGGCCGACACCTATGCGCTGGTGAAGTTCAAGATTTCGAAAGGCAATTGCCACGAGTTTTATGCCGTTGACCACCAGGGTGGCGTGGTCGAGGCCTACATGCACCCTGTCACGGGTGCGCAGGTGCGCATCACCCGCATTCCCGCCCCAGTTCAAAACCAAACCCCATCCAAGGAGTGAAACCATGACCACAACGTTCAACGTCACACAAACCGCACCAACGGACCCCAGCGGCTTTCGCTACGGCACCGCACTGGTGGCACTGCACTGGTTCATGGCACTGCTGATGGTCGCGGTGTTTGCCAGCATCGAGTTGCGCGTGCTGTATGCCAAAGGCACCGAGATGCGTGACTTCATGAAAGCCCTGCACTTCATGCTGGGCTTGAGCGTGCTGCTGATGGTCGTGCTGCGCCTGGCCGCCCGCTGGGCCAGCCCGAAACCCTTCGAAGCCACCCCGGCCAACGCCTTGCAAACGTGGTCGCAACGCCTCGCCGCTGTCGGTCATCTGGCACTGTACGGCTTCATGCTGCTGATGCCACTGGCAGGTTGGCTGGCACTCAGCGCAGCTGGCAAGCCCATTCCATTCTTCGGGCTGGAACTGCCCGCGCTGATGGGGCCCAACAAAACGTTCGCCAAAGACATCAAAGAGCTGCACGAAGCGGTTGGCGAAGCAGGCTATTGGCTCATTGGCATACACGTGGCAGCGGCCTTGGGGCACCACTATGTGCTGAAAGACGGCCTGATGGCCCGCATGGCACTCACCCGCGTGATCGCTACCCCGGCCACCTGACTGGTTTGCCCCGGCCGGCCGGTGTGGCTGGCCCTTTCACTGCCGCACGGGCGTACGCCAGGTGCGGCTTTTTTATGTTCAGGCGCTCATCGCGTCGAAATGACGCTCGATCATGTCGGCCATCAGCTGCTTGATGCCGGGTTCGTCCAGACTCTCGATGCGATCACGGATACCGGCTGCCAAACCTTCGAAAGCGTCCAGTACCGCCGGGTCGAAATGGGTGCCACGGCCTTCGGCCAACACGGACATGACCTGTTCGAAAGGCATCGGTGCTTTGTAAGGCCGCTTGGAGCTGAGTGCGTCGTACACATCGGCCACCGCAAAAATACGGGCTGACAGCGGAATCGCATCGGCCGCCAACTGTTTGGGGTAACCCGAGCCGTCCCACTTTTCATGGTGACTGGCCACCACATGGGCAGCACCTTCCAGCCATCCCGCGCCATGCACGATTTCCTGGCCTTGTTCAACGTGCGTGCGCATGACGGTCATTTCATCGGCATCCAGCCGACCGGGTTTGAGCAGGATGGCATCTGGAATGCCAATTTTGCCCACGTCATGCAGAAAACTGCCCGCGATCAATGCCTGCATATCGGCACCTTTGAGGCCCAGTGCCTCGCCCAGGGTGGCGGCAATCCAGGCCACACGGTAGTTGTGTGTGCCGGTATCGGAATCACGCTTGGCAATGGCCCTGCCCAGTGCGTCCATCATGGCAATGTGCGACTCCAGCACCTGTTGCGCACGCCGCTCGTTTTCGCCTGCCAGGTGAATGACCACCGGGTAAATGAACGCACCGCACAGCATTGAGGCCAGACAAACCATCAGGGCAACAGCCCATGCGTCAGACTGAATGTGTGCCTGCTGCCAATCCGGCACCAGCCGAACACCTTCAAAGTAGCCGGTGACCGGGCCGCCCGCTACGGGCTGCAACGGCACCATGACGCGCATCACCCAGCGGTCGGGTGCCAGCCGGTAGCTTTCGTAGAACGGCCTCGTGTAGGCCGGCACACCATGCTTGGGTAACTGGCGCTCCAGTTCGTGCCCGAGCGGGGTCACCTCCTCTGCCAGTTTGGTACCGACAACGCTGTAAATTTCAGCAATTTCAAACAAACCGCCCACCAGGGCAGCGGCCGCCGTCCGGGCATGGCCCACCGCTTCAGGCCCTTTCAGATCGGTGGCCTCGGCGTGCATGAGTACCCGCCTGGCATCCTCCTGGGCAAATTCAACCACCTGTTGCTCCGCGTTTTCGCGGGACACGTACCAGGCCAACGGAGCGGCCAATGCCGACAGTGTCACCGTCACTGTGGCGATGCGAACAAACGCAACACGTCTGAATGACTTCATGCCTCGACCCTTTCCGAATCAACCTGAACCCATGAAACCGTGACGGACAGGCCGCCCAACGCCTGACTGCGCCCGACCGAGACACCCAGGCCATATTGGGCCGCGATGCGCCTGACGATCGACCAGCCCAGACCACTACCAGGCTGGCCGCTGCCCACCACCCTGAAGAAACGCTCACCCAGACGCTGGACCGCATCGGGTGGCAGCCCGGGGCCGCTGTCCTCGATGCAAAGGCTGGCCCTTTTCTCTGGCAAGGCCAAGCAGCTGACATGCACCTTGGCCCCTGCGGGGCTGTACCTCAGCGCGTTGTCCACCAGGTTGCGCAACAGGATTCTCAGCAGACCCTCTGGCAAAGGACACGTGTCAACATCCCCAAAAGCTTCCGTAACTTCCCTCGCCCCACCACATGACCATCGCAA
This sequence comes from Comamonadaceae bacterium UBA2334, assembly GCA_002344885.1. Classification (GTDB taxonomy): domain Bacteria; phylum Pseudomonadota; class Gammaproteobacteria; order Burkholderiales; family Burkholderiaceae_C; genus UBA2334. The sequence goes on along the minus strand of DDUQ01000020.1, from coordinate 17,688 downwards.
CTCTTGCCCGCGCTGTTCAGCAACCCCAGACAAATCGGCCCCCAGGCTTCGTGCGACCGCACGCACACTGCACACACTCTCGGCCACGTCTACCTGATTCTCCAGGCGAGCCAGTTGCAACAGCTGATCCACCAGATGGGCTGCACGGTCACAACCCTGCACAACAGCCGCCAGCGCCGTGTCACGTTCAGCATCATCCAAAGCGCCCTGTGCCACCTGAGCCTGCATCCGTACAGCGGCCAGGGGTGTGCGAAGCTCGTGGGCAGCATCGGCGGTGAACCGGCGCTCCGATTCGATCATGCGAGCCATGCGGCCAAACAACCGGTTCAGCGCACCCACCAATGCCTGCACTTCCGCCGGCACCTCGCCATCCGGCAGCGGTGCCGAATCATCCGGGCTGCGCTGCGTGACCCGTTGACCCAAGTCATACAGGGGCCTCAAAGCGTGCCGAACCGCCATCCACACGCCCATCACCAGAAGCGGCAATGCAATGAACATCGGGTAAGCGACACTGCGCAGGTTGGCCAGCACCACGTCACGGCGTGATTTGACCTGCTCAGCCACCTGCACCACCACATGACCGTCATACCCGCTGACGCTGAAGACACGCCAATCCACCTGCCCGATGCGGACCTGCGCAAACCCGGCTTGCCCGCGGCTCACCATTGGCGCGTGAGGCGCAGCAACCGACTTCAGTACCAGTTGATCGTCATGCCAGACCTGCATCACAACGCGTCGCTGGTCATCATGCAAATTGGGCAACTCCCGAACCTGGGCATGGGGCAATGCATCCAGCGGCTGGCTCAGCAGCAGGGTCGCAGCCAGTGACAAATGCGCGTCCAGTAACTCACCCACTTCGTGCTCGGTGTCATACCAGGTGGCCACGAAAGCAAAGCCCCATACCACCAGCACGATGGACAACACGGCAACCATCAGCCGTTGCTGGACCGAGCGAGCAGGTCGCCTGCCGGTGGCTGTGTTCACCCGGTGCGGCCCACTCATGACCGATCTCCAGCATGCACCACGTAACCGACCCCACGCACCGTCTCGATGGTGCCGGGCGGCAACTTGCGGCGCAAATGGTGAATGTGAACCTCGATCGCATTGCTGGACACTTCGCGCCCCCAGTCATACAGGTGTTGTTCGATCTGCGCGCGCGAGATCACCCGCCCTGCATTGCGCATCAGGACATGCAACAGGTCAAACTCCCTCCCGCCAATGTCCAGCAACTGGCCCTGCCAGGTCACGCGGTATGAAACCGTGTCGAGCGTCAGCTCACCCACAGCCAGCATGTTGCTGGTCTGTCCGTGTGAACGCCGCACCAGCGCCCTCAAACGGGCTGCCAGTTCGAGCAGGTCGACAGGCTTGACGATGTAGTCGTCAGCACCCAGATCGAGCCCACGGATGCGATCTGGCACAGCATCCCTGGCGGTCAGCACCAGCACGGGTGTCGTCAACCGCCGAGCCCGAACCCTGGCCAGCACATCCATGCCATCCAGCCTGGGCAAACCCAAATCCAGAACGGCAGCCAGGTAAACACCGGTCATCAGCTCGTTTTCGGCCGCCACGCCATCACGCACCCAGTCGACCTGGAACCCCTGCTGCCGCAGGCCGGCCCGCAAACCCGAACCGAGCAAATCATCGTCTTCCGCCAACAGTACCCGCATGGTGCATCTCCTGTGTCAGACAGTAACCTGCTGAACTTAGCGTGTGCTTAATCGGATGACGCGCCGGCGAACTTAGCAGGCATGTTCAACCAGGCCGCCAGTCCACCACCCTCACGTGGCAGGAGCAGCATCTGCCAGCCGTGGGCCGATGCCAATGCCTGAACAATGGCGAGACCCAGACCCGCCCCCCCCGTGGCAGGGTTGCGCGAAGCCTCCATCCGCTGAAAAGGCTGACACATCTGCGCCAGCATCTGCGTCGCGATACCCGGCCCCCTGTCCAGCACACCCCACTGCAATTGACCGGGTGCCACATCGCAAACCAGCTCAACCGGGTGCGAAGGTGCATAGCGCAAAGCGTTTTCCAGCAGGTTGTTCAGCGCACGACGCAATGAAATCTCAGGCAAAGCCTGCACGGTTGGCACAGCAGCTCCTATCCGAACCCTCACGGGGCAGGCCGTGGTGGAATGGACCTCGGCCAGTTCCGCCAGCAGGGCAGGCACGTCAACGCGCGTTGCAGGCTCTTGCGCCACCCCCCTCGCGAGGTCCAATACGTTGCCAATGATCTGGTTCATCTGCAACACATCACGCTCCATTCGGGCCAGCAGAGACGGGCTGTGACTGTCTTTCAGCATTTCCAGCGCCAGTCGCATGCGCGCAAGGGGTGTGCGCAAATCATGTGACACGCCAGCCAGCAAAGTGGTACGCGCGGTCAACAACTCGTTAACTTGCGCGGCCATGCGGTTGAAGCTCTGGCTCAAAGCCACCACCTCACGCGGGCCAGTTTCTGGCAGTTGCACGGGTTGCTGACCCTGGCCAACCTGCGCAGCGGCCTCACCCAACTTGGCCAGTGGCGCGACCACCCGCCGTGCCAGCCACCACGCCAGCCCGACCGACACCAGTAGCCCCGCCAGCATGGTGACCAACATGGCTGCCACCGGCTGGCTGGCCATGCGATCAGCCGCCAGCCCCACCGCCAGTGTGCCGCTGCCCGACGGCAGTGTTGCCCAGTAGCGGGTTTCCCCCTGAGCCGTGGTTTGTCGCAGCAGGCGTTCGTGCTTGTCCAGCCGCCTTGCCAATCCCTTTTCCAACAAAGATACAAATGGGAGGTGCCATTCGTCTGCCCGGTCGCCGGACTGCGACGGTTTCAACAGCAGACCGTGGTTGCGTGCCAACTCAGCTTCGAAGGCCGGACGTGTGTGTGGTGGCAATTCGGCCCAGGTTTGAGCCGAAATGACCATCAGACCCGCCAGATCGTCGGCCGAGCGGCGCGCCATCGGCAAAGCCACCAAGCTCACGAAAGCGACCATGGCCAGCAACTCCACCGCCAAAAACGCCATCGCCAGCCAAACCGCGTGCTGGCGCGCCAAGCTGGGGAATGGTTTCATGCGGGCATCATGGCTCGTGGCCGCGCGGGTTGAACAAATAGCCCTCGCCACGCACGGTGCGGATGTAGCCTGGCGCAGCGGGGTCACTCTCGATTTTTTTGCGCAAACGGGTCACGCGGTTGTCAATGCTGCGGTCAAACGGGTCGCGGTCATACCCTTTCAACTTGTCCACCAGCGTGTCACGGGACAGCACGCGGTTGGGGTGGGCAACCAAGGCCACCAGCAGATCGAATTCGGCCCCCGTCAGCGTCAGCTCGTGCCCATCGCGCAACAAGCGGCGGCCGGCCACGTCCAGCACAAAGGGGCCAAAACGGCTGCTGGCGTTTGGTGTCGGCTCACCCGAGTGGTTGATACTCAAAGCTGCGACAGTGCCAGGTGCAACACCACCCCCGTTGCCACCTGCCAAAAACTGGGCGACGTGTGCCACAGGTGTGGCACGGCGCATCAGTGCACGCAAGCGGGCCAGCAATTCTCGCGGACCAAAGGGCTTGGCCAGGTAGTCGTCAGCGCCCACTTCCAGCCCGATCACGCGGTCCATTTCTTCACCACGGGCAGACAACATGAGCACCGGCACCGACCAGTGGGCTTTGACCCAACGGGTAAGCGACAGGCCGTCCTCGCCCGGCAGCATCAGGTCGAGCACGATCACATCGGGCAGCGGCCCTCGGGTCAGCGCTGCCCGCAGCGCAGCACCGTCGCCCACAGCCTGCACGGCATGACCGTTGGCACCCAGGTAGGTGGCCAGCAGGTCGCGCAAATCAGGGTCGTCGTCCACCACCAGCACGCGGGGCAAATCAGGAAAGGTCATCCCTTCGAGTTTAGGCGGCACGCACCACACAGGCCAGCGGCCTCACCGCCCTGATACACGCTGATACAGAGCCACACGCGCCGCGACACACACAACGCACACAGACATACCCACGCGACACGGCCCGAGCACCATAGCGGCATGTTGCACACCCTAAACACACCCTACGGCCGTACCGTTGACACCATCAGCCGCTGTATGGCAGCTTGCATCACTGGGCTGGCCATGCTGACCATGTCTGGCACCGCCTGGTCAGCCGCACCGGTCGCCACACGGGAGGCACAGGCATCAGGTCCAGGCGCATTGCCTTACGGCAGTGGTTACGAGCGTCGTCAACTGACTCAAGACGGGATGCTGCCTTTAGCTCCTGCTGCGGCCACATCTCCGCAGCCGGCTACCAGTTCCCCAACCCGCACGATGGGTGCTGGCCCGGGAACCAGTGATGGTTCTGGCTCTGGTAGCGGCACAAGTGCTGGCTTCGACCCAGCGCAAGGCAGTCATGGTGGCGCTGGCCAATCTGGTGGGCGCGGCCAGGGCCGGGCACGCTGACCCAGGCGTCCACCCAACAACCATCTCGACCTGATGCACACCCGTTTAACCAACCAAACCTTTCAACTCACGACGCAAACCATGACTACACGAACACTCACCCACATCGCCGCCGCCGTTTTCATCGCAATCTCCCTTACTGCCTGTGGGGGTGGTGGCGACACCGGCACCCCAGCCAATGGCAACGGTGGGCCCCCTCTGGTGGTGGATGCTGACGGCAACTCCACCTTCAACGCCAGCGTGCTGGGCACGACCCTGTCCGCCCTGCCGACCGAAACACTGAGCGCTGCAGAACAAAGTTCGCTGGTTTACATGCGCGAAGAAGAAAAACTGGCTGGCGACGTATACGCTCGGCTGGGAGCCACCTGGGGCCTCAAGATATTCACCAACATTTCCACCAGCGAAAGCACCCACACCGAAGCCGTGCTCCAACTGCTGCTGCGCTACAACGTGACCGACCCAGCCGCCAACCTGGGCGTAGGTCTGTACACCAATGCCACCCTGCAAGGTCTGTACACGCAACTGGTAGCTGCTGGCAGCGTGTCTCTCATCGAGGCGTTGAAGGTGGGCGCAGCGATTGAAGAGCTGGACATGCTCGACATCAACACCCACCTCAAAACCGTGGACAACCAGGACATCAAGGTGGTGTACGACAACCTGCTGAAAGGCTCACGCAACCACCTGCGCTCGTTCTACAAGACCCTGCTTCAGCAAGGTGGCACCTACAACGCGCAGTACCTGGCACAGGCCGAGTTCGACGCCATCGTGAACTCGGCCATAGAGAAGTGAACACAGAAAACATCAACAAAAAGTGGCTCCACCGCTTTCCTGTATTGCTGTTTCAGCTACATATTACTTCCCACCCGACAGCCAATCGGTGCGGGCCACCAGCCGCAGCGCGCCAAAGTTGACATTGCTGCTGCCCAGGCCCTGTGCGGCAGCGGCCCGCTCGCGACCCAGCTCGGCGCTCAGTGTCACACCTGGGTTGAGTTGCAACGCCAGCATGACCGCCTGGCGGCTAGCGGGCTGGTAGGCACTCAACCCGGTTTCGCTGGCCAACAGGCTGGCACCGGGGCCGGAGAGGCTTTGGGTGGTCCAGGCGCGCTCCAACCGCACGCCGGTTTGCCAGCGTGGGGCCACGTCCCACAAGGCTTGCAGCCAAGCACCCCGGTTTTGCGCCCTGTACTGGCCCAGGCCGTTGGCCGACTCCAGGCTGCCGCGCTCATCGCGCAACCAACCACTAGCCGTCAGCGTAACGGGCCAGGCCACCGGCGACTGCGCACCCACCCACACCACACTGGCCCCGGCCAGGGTACTGCGCCCGTTGAAGCAGGCCACGTCTTTCAGCGCGGCGTTGCACTCTGGGGTGGTATGGCTGTGCCCGGCGGTGGCGCTCACACTGCTGCCGCGCCCCTCAGGCTTGAGCCACGCGGCAAAGCCATCCACCTGCCATGGCCCCTGGCCCCAGCCCAGGTGAACCGTGGGCACGACCGAACCGCTGGCCCCGCCTGGGAACACCCGCCCGCGCCACAGGCCCACATCGGCGCTCAGGAGACGCTGGCCGTCGTCTTGCCGCCAGCCCAGTTGCAGGCCGTCGTCTATCCAGTCGCCATGCGTGGCCATCTGCTTGGCCAAGGGCATGAGCGCAAACCGGTCGAAGTGGCCGCCCTGCCCCAGTGTCCCACCCAGCGCGGGGCGCTGGCGGCCAGCGGTCAACAGCCACCAGTGGTCAGCCCCGTCTGCATCGTGCCGCGCCTGCACCCAGGCGGACTCGACGTGAGCACGGTCGCTGCCGTGCTTGCCCACGGTCAGTTCGGCACCCAGTGTGTCGTTGATGCGCCATGCGGCGCCCAGTGTGGCGTGCTCCAGGTTCAGGCCCTGCCGGTCGGTCCCGGCATCGCCTTGCAACAGAAAGCCGCGCAGGCGCTGGCTGGTCAACTCTTTCTTGGCGTCCAGCGAGGTGACAGCCGCAGCCGCGCTCAACCGCACACCCGGTTCGGGCGGGAGGGCATCATCGGCTTCGCCGTGGGCCAGTGCACTGCCGCTCAGGCAAAGCAGCAGTGCGGCCAAGGCAGCGTCACTGCGCCGGGAAAGGGTTGGCAAACTTGGGGTTGGTGACGAATTCATGGTCGGTCAGGGTTTTGAGGAAGGCGACGATGTCGGCCTTTTCCTGCGCGTTGAGGTCGATGAGGGTGATGAGATCGCTCTTGTTGGGGTGCTTGCGTCCATCCCCGGCGCGAGGCCCCGCGGTGATGTGGCGGCCACCGGAGGCATAGAAGTCCAACACCTCTTCCAGTGTGGCGATGCTGCCGTCATGCATGTAAGGCGCGGTCAGCTCGATGTTGCGCAGACTGGCGGCCCGGAACAGCCCCCGGTCGGTGGCCTTGGCCGTGAACTCGAACAAGCCCTGGTTACCCTCGGGGAAGTTGCCCGTGCCGCCAATGTTGTACAGACCGGTGTTGTGAAAGGGCGTTTCCACCACCCGGCTGGCAGCATGGACGACGTGGTCGTTGAAGTTAAAGCTGCCGTGGCAATGGAAGCACTCGGCCTTTTCACCCATGAACAGCGCCAGCCCGCGGGTTTCTGCCGGTGTAAGCGTGGCCTTGCCCTGGGTGTACTGGTCATACTTGCTGTTGCCCGAAATCAAGGCTCGCTGGAATGCCGATATGGCCTGGATGACCTGACCCCATCCCACGGGTTCGGCCAGACCGGGAAAGGCCGCCGTAAACTTGGCCGGGTGCAACGGATCGGACGTGATGCGCTGCAGCACATCGGCCTTGTTGCTGTCGTTCACACCCATTTCCACCGGGTTGTCACCAAACAGCGGGACTTCCATCTGCTTTTCCAGCGTGACGAGGCTGGGGTTCACCCAGGTCAAGGTGGCGTTGTAGGCCACGTTCATCAAAGGCTGTGCCGCGCGAGGGTGCATGTCGCCGGTGGAACCGATGGCCACGGGCCGGCCATCGGTAAATGCTTTGTCCTGGTGATGGCAACTGGCGCACGACTGCGTTCCGTTACCCGACAGGCGCTTGTCGTAGAACAGGAAACGCCCCAGATCAACCTTTGCCGTGCTCATGGGGTTGCCATCGGGCACTTTTGGAACGGGAAAGCCGGTGGGCAGTTCCCACGTCCAATTGCCAGATGGGAAAGTGCCTACCCCGCCCGCAGGCGGCGTGGAGGCACCGCCGGTATCGGTCACGGTGGTGCCTCCCCCGCCACAGCCGGTAAGGGCCGCGGCGGCGGCAGCCAGCACCCAGGGTGCGAGCTGCCGGGGCATCATTTGGCAATGGCCCTGAACAGGGTCTGAGCGGCACCGCCATAGATCGGCAGGCCCGTGCCGGTGCCATCGGCCTTCCAGTCGATGGCCAGGGCCTTGAACACGTTCAGGCACTCGGGATCGGTGCCGCCCGACATACAACCCGTGGCCGCTGCCTGGTTGATGGTGACGTTGGTCCCGTCCAACAGAGGCTTGATGTCCACCGCCACTTTTTGCGTGGCCGGGTTGAATCCAGCAAGCTTGAACTCCATTCGGTTGGGTGCCGTGCAGCTGCTGACCTGCGTGCCCGTGGCCGGATTGCCGATACAACCGGTGGACCCCAGGTGGAAGTTGAACGTGGGCGATGTCCAGGCCGGGTTGGTCACCTCAATCTTGGCAAACTTGCGACCGCCCTGCCAGTTCCATGCCATGGCCTGAATGTCCAACGGAGCCTTGGTGGTGGTGGGATTGGCCCAATCGGTGTGGTTGAACGCAAACGGCACACCCATGGTCATTTTCACGCCGGTGTAGGTGCCTGCGGGCACGGTGCCCTTGACCACAGCGTTGGTGCCGGTGGTGCCGGTGGCGGCAGGGCAATCGCCAGTGGCGTTTTCGAGGTCCACCAGCGTCACGCTGTCAGAGCCGACGGTGTAGTTCCAATTGTCGTTGGCCGTCAGGGTCAGGGGCACTTCCACGCCGTCGTCACGGATCATCTTGACCTGGGAGATGTAGAAGCGGAAATCCTTGACATTGCCGGTGGCTGCGGTGCTGCCCAGCCCGGTGACGGTGGAGCCGCAACCGATGGCGGTGTTACCGGCCATGGCGGCAAACTGAATTTCGACCGCCTGCGGGCCATCGTCACCGCCGCCACAGGCGACGAGGGAGGCAGCGGCTACGGCCGCGAGAGTGAAGGAAGCAAAAGTACGTGTGTTCATGAAAATGTCTCTGAAAAATGAATGAAAAAAGGGGCTTGGTGCAGGCTCATGCCGGCGGTGCCCGCATCGGAGACATCAACAACACGCGCGCGGCGTTCCCCGGCACATGGCCTTGAACCAGCACAACGGGCGACGGTCCAGGTGGCGATGACCATGCCACCGCCCCGGCCAGCCCTTCGCCCCCCATCCCAGGCGGAACCACCGTATGGGCACTGGCCCACACACAAGGCTGCGCCAGGCCACGGGGCCAATCGTTGGGCGGCTGGCCGGCTGGGTTTTCCTCCAGCGCCACCCACTGCAAGCCGTTGGGTGTGCAGACTTCAGCCACTGGCCCACCGGCCACGGCGGGCACCACCCATGCGCCCAGCAGCCCGTGCAGCACAGAAAACGCCACACAGGCCAGCAGGCAACGCAACCACCGCTGACGGTGGGCCAACGGCAGGTTGCGTAAACGGGCGAGGGTGTTGGGCATGGGCCGGGGAAGAAATGGATCGGGGGCTCAGCGAGTGCCCGCTGGCTCAGTGACAAAACCAATCTTTTTCACCCCCGCCTGCTGCGCAGCGGCCATGGCCTGGGCCACCCGCTCGTAGCGCACCGCGCGGTCTCCACGGATGTGCAGGTCGGGCTGCGGATTCTGGCTGGCCGCAGCGGCCAGGTGGCCCTGCAGCGCGTTGTCGTCAGCCAGTTTCTGTTCGTTCCAGTGGTAGTTGCCGTCTGCGTCCACACTCAGGCGCACGGTTTCGGGCTTGACCAGCTCTTTTTCGTTGCTGGCTCGGGGCAGGTCGATGTTGACCGCGTGTTTCATCACCGGCACGGTGATGATGAAGACGATCAGCAGCACCAGCATCACGTCGATCAGCGGAATCATGTTGATCTCGCTGAGCATGTCGTTGTCGTCGTTGTCGGTGAATCCGCCGTGGGCCATGCTCAGACTCCCTGGCTCACGCGGGCACCGGTCACGAACAGGGCGTGCAGGTCGTGCCCAAACCGGTTGAGCTTGTGCAGCACGCCCTTGTTGCCACGCACCAGCGCGTTGTAGCCCAGCACGGCAGGAATGGCCACGGCCAGACCCAACGCGGTCATGATGAGAGCCTCGCCAATGGGGCCGGCCACCTTGTCGATGGTGGCCTGGCCTGCTGCGCCGATGCCCAGCAGCGCGTGGTAAATGCCCCAGACCGTACCGAACAGGCCCACGAAGGGTGCCGTGGAACCCACCGACGCCAGGATGGCCATGCCGCCTTGCAGCCGGGCGGTGAATTCGTCGATGGCGCTGCGCAGTTCGCGGGTGACCCAGTCGCTCACGTCGAGCTGGTCGTGCAAATGTGGGGCACGGCGGGCAATGGGGTCGGACGGGTTCAGGTGCAGCGTGGCATTGCGCCCCGTCAGCGCCAGTTGCCGAAACGGGCTGCGATCCTCGCCACCCATTGCGTGCAGCCCGGATTCGAAATCGGCGGCATGCCAGAACGCCTCACACTGCCGCGCCTGGGCCTGGTACACGCGCAGGTCAAGCGCCTTGACCAGAATGACCAGCCAACTGGCCAGTGACATGCCCAGCAGGATGAGCGCCACGGCGCGGGTGACCCAGTCGCCCTGGGTCCACACATGTGCCAAACCGAATTGCATTTCCATCTAACCAACTCCGAATTTTCAGTAGCTAAGCAGTCCGACCAATCAAACGCCAGCGGCACTTTTCATACATAAAAATGCCTTTACTCCAGCACAAAGTTGATGGGCACGTTGAACCACATGGCCTTGGGCTCGCCGTTCACCTTGCCCGGCACGTACTTCCAGCCCAGCACGGTGTTCAATGCGGTCTGGTCCAGGCGGTCAAACCCGCTGCTGGTGCGCACCTCGGCCTGGGAGGCGGTGCCATCCACACCAATGAACACCCGCACCACCACCTTGCCCTGCTCGCCCAGGCGTTTGCTGACGGGCGGGTAGCGCGGGGCCGGGTTGTTCAGGTAGTCGGCATGGCTGCTGGGCAGTTCGATGCGCGGCGGTGCCGGTGGCGCGGGCGGGACAACTGGCACCACCGACACCGGCGCTGCGACGGGTGGCGCAGGGGGTTGAGGCGTGGTCACGCCTGTCACAGCGTTGGGGGAGGGCTCAGCCGAGACAACTGCCAGTGGCATGGGTGGGGGTGGCAGCGGTGTGGGCTGGGGCTTGTGCGGTACCGGCTGCGGGGTGAGCCTGGATTTGGGCGGGGGCGATGGGGGCGGAGGTGGCTCCACCTTGGGTTGTGCGGGCTCAACGAACTGGGCCAGCACCTGTACCGGCACCACCACCTCCACCGCACGACGCAGCAGGCCGCTTTGCAGGGCGTACACGCCAGCCACGTGCAGGCCCACCACCGTCATGGCAAGGGTGGCGTTGCGCGAGAGTTGGCGTGGCGCTTGAGCGGCGGCTTGCATGTGCATCAGGGCGCTTGGCGCACCACCGCTGAGGGCACGGCTGTACCCGCTGGCCAGGGATTGGCCAGGTTGGGGTTGCGCAGAAAGTGAGGGTCGGTCAGTGCGTTCAGAAAGGCCACCACGTCGGCCACTTCGTCGTCGCTCACCTCAAAGCCGGCCAGCAGTTCGCTGCGCAGGGGGCTGGGCTGGCCGGTGGCTGCGGTGGACCGTCCGGCCAACGCATAGTGCTGGCGAATGACTTGCTCCAGCGTGGGAATGGAGCCGTCGTGCATGTAGGGTGCGGTGACCGCCACGTTGCGCAGGCTGGCGGTGCGGAACCGCCCCCGGTCCGATGCCTGGCCGGTGAATTCAGTGATGCCAGGGTTGTCGTCCGGGTAGCTGCCCTGCCCGTCCGTGTTGTACAGGCCGGTGTTGTGAAAGCCAGACTCGGCAAACGGCAAGCGGCTGTGCTGCACGTTGTCGTTGAAACCGAAGCCCCCGTGGCAGTGGTAGCACTCCATCTTTTCGCTGAAAAACAGCGCCTCACCGCGTTTGGCCGCCTCGCTGACGGCGTTGGGGTCGTCGCCGTATTTGTAGCGGTCGTAGGGGCTGTCGAATGACAGCAGGCTGCGCTCGAACGCCGCAATGGCCTTGGTCAGCGTGGACAAGGAATACAGCACCTCGTCACCTTGCCGTGCCTCTGCCGGGAACGCCTGCGCAAACAGCTTGCGGTAGGTGGCATCCGCCTTCAGGCGGCTGAACAGCTCAGCCTCTTTGCCGGCCATGCCCATTTCCACCGGGTGTTCGCCAAACAACGGGATCAGGGCCTGCACCTCCAGCGACTTGAGTTGCGGGTTGGCCCAGGTCAGCGTGGGCAGGTAAGCCACATTCGCCAGGCTCATGGCACTGCGTGTGCCCTTCTGGCCCGTGATGCCCTCGGCCACAGCCAAGCCATCGGTAAAAGCCTTGTCCTGGTGGTGGCAGGTGGCGCACGACATCTGGCCATTGGCCGACAGGCGCGCGTCGTAGAACAGGTGTCGCCCCAGCTCGACCTTGGGGCGCGACATGGGGTTGTCTGCGGGCACCACGGGGGGTGGTACCCAGGCGGGGAGGCCCCAGGTGAAGCCATTGGCGGTGCTGCCCGAGAGCGACACCCAGGCGGACACCACCAACGCCACCATCACACCGGTTCTGACGAACACACGCATGCCAGTTCGACCTCACCGCATGGAAAACAGGCGCTGCGCCCCAGGCGCAGGGGTGCCGTCGTAGGCCAGACCCAATGCACCCATCACCGGTGGGCAATCGGCGTCTTTAGGGAAGCTCATGCAACCGGGCGAAGTTTGGGGCGCATTCACATCCAAGTTGGCCCCAGCCAGCACGCGGCCGATGTCGGCCACGATGGTGCCCTTGGCAGGGTCGAAGTTCTTGAACTCCACGGTCACGCGGTTGCTGTTCTGGCACGCGCTGGGGGCTGTGGTTTTGCTGGGTGCTGCACACACGGTGCTGCCCAGGTGCACAGAAAAGCCGGACGCATTGCCACCACCCCGTGGGTCAGGCGCTTGGGTGGTGGCGGGTTGGCCCGAACTGGCGGTGTCGAACTTGAGGAACTTGTAACCCCCCTGCCAGTTCCAGAACATGGCGGTGTTGTTCAACGGCGATGGGGCCACGGTGGGGTCGCCATGGTTGCGGTTGAAAGGCACGCCCAAGGTGAAGCGCACCCCGGTGTACACGCCTGCGGGCACATGGCCGCGCACAGCCGTGTTCATGCCGCTGGTGCCATTGCGGCAGGGACCCGTGCCGTTTTCGAAGTCGAGCAGGGCGATGTTTTCGAGCTGCCACACGCCGTCTTGGTCCAGCTTGACCGGCACAGCCTGGCCGCTGGCACCGATGAGGTGCACCTCGCTCACATAAAAGCGGAAGTCAGACGGCGTGGCCGTGGAACCCGTGGTGCCCACTTTGGTGTATTGCTGGCCACAGGCGAAGGGTTGGCCATTCACTTCGGCCGCAAACTGGAGGTTGACCTGTTGGGCGCTTACCGCAGCCGGTGTGTCGGGAACGGTTGAACAGGCTGACAGAGCAGCGGCAACGAGGGCAAGGCTGACAAATTGCTTCATGGGGATATCTCCTTGGGTTGGGGTTCAGGAAAGGTTGACTGCCCGGGGCACAGGCGAAAACACTGCTTGCTTGCCCTCGAGTGGTGGAGCCGGGTAACTCCGAGGCACCTCGCGGACGCCCTGCGGCCCCATCAGCACCACCGGCAGGTGGTCGATCTGCGAGCGTTCGACCGCCACCTGCACCCCGAACACCTCGTGCAGGCGCTGGCTGTGCATGAAATCGGCAGGTGTGGTGTCAGCCACCAAATGCCCCTGGTGCAGCGCCAGCACGCGGCTGGCGTAGCGGCTGACCATGTTGAGGTCGTGCATCACGGCCACCACGGTCACGCCTTCGCGGGCCAGGACCCACGCATGGTCCAACACAGACTGCTGCTGCGCCAGGTCCAGCGCCGAGGTGGGCTCATCCAACAGCAACAGGCGGGGGCCAGTTTGCCCCCATATCTGCGCGATGACGCGGGCAAACTGCACCCGCTGGCGCTCGCCGCCCGACAGGGTGGTGAACCGCCGCGGGGCAAACGCCTGCAGCGAAAGCGTGTCCAGCGCCGCGTCCACCGCTTGGCGGGTGCGTGCAAGCGGTTCTCCCCGGTGGGGGAGCCGCCCCAGGGTGACGACCTCGCGCACGGTGAAGTCGAAGTTCAGATGCGACTGCTGCGGCATGACGGCCATGTGCTGGGCCAGACGCGGCCGATGCCAGCCGGACAGGGGCTGGCCCAGCAACGTGATGTGGCCGTCGGCCGGCCATTCACCGGTCAGCCCTTTGAGCACGGTTGATTTGCCCGCGCCGTTGGGGCCAATGAGGGCCACGAACTCGCCTGCATGCACATCGACCGCATCCAGGCTGGCGAGCAGGCGCGCGCCGCGCTGCACCCGCAGGGCTCGCACGGACAGGTTGATGACGGATTCAGCGGCCATGGTGCCAGTCCTCGGATTGCAGCAGGGCCTCGTAGCCTTCACGGAAGCTGGGGTAGCGAAACGTGTAGCCCGCCTGCTGCAGCCACGCGCTGTGGCAGTGCTTGCGGCCACGCACCATGGGCGGCAATGGGCGAACGGGCAGGTTGGCTGCATCCAGGCCCATGCGCCCAGCCAGCCACCGCATGAGCTCATTGCGGTCGGTCGGCTGCGGGTCACAAGCCAGCACCACAGTTGGCACCGGGCCGGTCTGGGCGTGCTGCAGCAGGAAGCGCAGCACCCCCACGCAGTCATCGCGGTGAATCAGGTTGGCAATCATGGGCACATCGCTGACGCCGGCGCGCCCGGCCGCAAGGTCGTGCACCAGGCTGGCCCGGCCGGGGCCGTAGATGCCGGAAAACCGCACGGCCGTGCTGGGCAGCCCACTGGTGAGAAACGTCTGTTCGCCTTGCAACACGGCTCGGCCGGTGGAATCACCAGGTTCGGCTGGGGTGGTGTCGTCGACGCGCTCGCCCTCCCGCTGGCCGTACACCCCGGTGCTGGAGGTGTAGAACACCTGTCGGGGACGCTGACCCGCCACCAGAAGCGCCTGCACCAGGTGGCGGGGGCCATCGACGTATGCGGCCTGGAACGCGGCAGGCGTGAATTCCGCCGCAGCAGCCGTGTAAAACACCCATTCAAAGGCCACACCCTGGGGCAAGGCAAAAGGGACTGACAGGTCCAGCGCCAGCGGTTCCACACCACTTGGCAGACGGTCAACCTGGCGTCGGATGCCCCACACCCGGTGTTCGGGCAACAGGCTGTGCGCCAGCGCCGTGCCCACATACCCGCAGCCTGCAATCAGCACATTGGCCATGCTTCAACCTCCAACGGCTTGGCGCCGCCGCAACAACCACAGAAAAAATGGTGCTCCCATGAACGCCGTCAGGATGCCGATAGGCAGCTCCGCCGGGCGAACCGCCGTGCGGGCCACCAGGTCGCCCGCCGTCAGCAGCGTGGCCCCGATCAGCGAGGCCAGCGGCAACACATAGCGGTGGTCGGGGCCCACCAGCATCCGCGCCATGTGCGGCGCGACCAGCCCAATGAAACCGATCACCCCGCTGACAGCCACCACCGCCCCGGCAGACGCTGCCGTGAGTGCCACCACCGTGCGCTTGAGCCGCTCCACCGCCACGCCCAGGTGCAAGGCCTCGGACTCGCCCAGCAAAAGGGCGTTGAGCTGGTGGGCCAACCAGGGCCCCACCAGCACCATCAACAGGATGGCGGGAGCCGCCCCCATCAGCGACGACCACGTGGCTGCCCCCAGGCTGCCCAGGCTCCAGAACGTGAGGTTGCGCAACTGCTCGTCCGTGGCCAGATAGGTCAACAGACCGATGCCCGCGCCGGTGAGGGCGTTGACGGCAATGCCGCACAGCAGCATGGTGGTGGCGTCGACCTGCCCATCCCGGCTGGACAGCTTGAACACCAGCGTGGCCGTGACCAGCGCGCCCAAAAAAGCGGCCACCGGCAGCGTCCACACCCCCAGCACCTTGCTGAGGCCATGCAGCAGCGTGGCCCCCAGCACGATGGTGGCCACCGCACCCAACGCTGCCCCGGCGGAGACACCGATCAGCGCCGGGTCGGCCAGCGGGTTGCGAAACAGCGCCTGCATCATGACTCCGGCACAGGCCAGACCAGCCCCCGCCAGCAGGGCCAGCAGCACGCGGGGGGCCCGCACATTCAACACCACCGCCCGGTGTGCGTCGGTAATGGCCGGGTCGTCCAACCCGAACAGGATGGCCAGCACCCGCAGAGGCGGAATGTAGACCGCCCCCGTTCCAGTGGCCACCACGGCGGTGGCCACGAACAGCAGCAGGGCCACGGCCAATGTGCCCGGTCCGCGAAAGCGCGTGCTGGTCAGCGTCATGCGGGGAAGCCCGCGTGCAACTGGCGCGCCAGCACCCGCACCCCTTGCGGCGTGAGGATGCCCATGCCCTGCAGGTACTGACCGGGAATGGTGATGAGCCGCCCGGCCTTGCCTGCGGGTGTGTCACGTGCACCGGGTGCTTTCAGGGCAACGGGCA
The DNA here is from genome assembly GCA_002344885.1 of Comamonadaceae bacterium UBA2334. Lineage (GTDB taxonomy): Bacteria > Pseudomonadota > Gammaproteobacteria > Burkholderiales > Burkholderiaceae_C > UBA2334. The sequence continues at coordinate 1,609 of DDUQ01000020.1, read as the reverse complement.
CGCCATCGACCGGCGTGGTGCCATCCTGGTTGGTCAGGATGAAGTCGGGGGCAGCCTCGATCATGGCCTCGGTGCTCATGGCCTTGAAGCCTTCCACCCCTTTGGCCACGTTGTCGGCTCCGGCCAGCTCCAGCAGCAAAGCCACATTGCTGCCCTTGCCGCCCACCAGGGTGGGTCGCCCGCCCCCGGCCAGCACAAACAGGGCCTTGGGCTTGCGAGGTTGTTTGGCCACCAGTGCGGTCACCTCGGCCAGTTCCTGCTTGAAGCGGGACACCAACTGCTCGCCCTGCGCGTCCTTGCCCAGCAGTTTCGCCACCGTGCGGATGCGCTTTTCGGTACCGGCCACCGTCTGCTCGCCGTCCAGCATGTCCACAGCGACGCCAGCCGCGCGGAGCTGGTCGAGGGTTTGCGGCACCGTCCATTCGTTGGTCACCAGCACACGTGTGGGCGAGACCGACAGCATGGGCTCGGCCGAGGTCTGGCGAAAGCCCGGCAGGCGCGGCACGCCCTTGAGTTCGGCAATGTGGTCGGAGCCGCCCCCCACCGCCACCACCAGCGGCGCACCACCCAGCGCCACCACGATATCGGCCACGTAGCTGTTGGTCACGATCCAACGCTCGGGCTTGGCCTGCGCCCATGCCGTGGCGGGCAACGCAACGGCCCCCAACGCCAGAGAAAGCGCCAAGGCAGTGCGGCGATTGAAATTCGATTGATGTAGCATTGATGTCAATCCAATAAAGCGTCAGGCCAGTTTTTATTGATGAATGTGGTGCGCCTGTGGTGCCTGCGATGCCCCCACCACGGCCTGCACCCACGCCAGAGAGGCGGCGGCGGTGTCGCCCCCCCGCAGGCTCAGTTGGCCGCCGTCACCGTCGTCCACCACCAGCACCTGGCCGCCGTCGGCTGCGTCCGCTTGCGCCACGTGGCTGGCCAACGCCATGCGCAGGTGCAGCTTGCAGGCCGAGTCGGACGCATGCACGGCCCCCGGCGTGCGCATGGTTTTGGGCAAGGGCCCGCTGTACCGAACCGCCACGCCACGGCCCTGCAAATACACCGTGGCCTCCGGCACGTGGGCGCAAGCCAGCACGGCCTGCTCGGCCAGGGGCTGGGCGTGGGTGGGCCCGTTGGCCAAGACAGCCAACGGTTCGGGCACCACGGGCGCGCCACCATCGGACAGCGCTTGCAATGCAGGCAACGCCGTTTGACCCGGCACCCACAGCGGGTTCTGGTCAGGCAACACCAACGTGTGCAGGTGGGGCAAGGCCACTTCCCGCCCCGATTTGGACATGAGGAACAGCCGCCCGATGACATGGCCAGCCGCATCGAACCAATTCAGGCTGAGCGTGTGGCCGTGGTGGTCGCGCTCTTCAAACAGGAAGCAGCGGTGTGCCCCGTGCACCCCCACCTGCCCCAGGTGCTGCGGCGTGCGCAGCGTGACGGTGGTGTCGTCCACGGCAACGTGGGGGTCGTCCATCACCATCAGCGCCACGCCCAGGCGGTTGCGGGCTGCCAGCAGCAGCTTGCCCCATTGGCCGCAGGGGCGCAGCAGGGCGGCCAGATCGGGCACCAGTTCGGTGGCGCCGTGCCCGATGCGGGCCGCCAGCATGGC
>DDUQ01000078.1 GCA_002344885.1 Comamonadaceae bacterium UBA2334 | reverse complement strand
AAGGCCAGTCGCATCATCACAGAGGGTCTGAAAGGCTCTCTGGACCCGAAAGGCGGAGACTTGACTGATAACCTCACCATGCTGTACGACTACTGCGTGACTGCACTGATGGAAGCACACCTGAAAAACGATGTTGCACTCATCGATGAAGTCATTGCGCTGATTGCGCCCTTGTCAGACACATGGAAAAGCATCAACGTCAACGCCAACCAGTGAGACCACCATGTTCAACCCAAGCATCACACACGCTCACAACTCGACGGCTCCCAAAGATCTGATCGACTACTACAAAGCCATTGAAGGTGCCAGCCGCCAAATGCTGGAAGCTGCTCAGCTGGAAGATTGGGACCAAGTCGTCAGGCTGGAAGGTGCATGCGCAGTGCTGATTGAGCAACTGCGGGCCGAATCTCGCAAGCAAGACCTGCCTGTTTCTGCCAAGGCAGAGAAACAACGCATCATGCTGAGCATCCTGCGTCACGATGCGATCATCCGTCAATTGGCTGAACCTTGGTTGGCTGACATCGACACCATGCTGGGTGGGCAGCAACCACGTCAATTGCACTGACGATACGGCAATACAAATAAAAACAGGGGCTTAGCCCCTGTTTTTATTTGTAGCAATTTTTATATACAGGAAAAGCGCCAGATCGGCTTTTAATCTCAGACCTGCATGTTCATGATGTCTGAGTAAGCTTGCACCATACGGTTGCGCACGTTCAGCGCTGTCTGAAAGCCGATTTGCGCTTTTTGCATGGCAATCATGGTTTCTTCCAGGCTGGCACCCGGCTCACCCATTTGAACCTTGTTCTGCAGCTGGCTGGCATGGTTTTGTGCTGCGCTGACGGCAGTCAGTGCATTCTTGAACGCAGTTGAAAACGTAGCCTCGGTTTTGCCCACAGGTATTGACGTGACCGCAGGCACCGGCGCTCCGACCTTGCTGGCTGCGATGGCATTCTGGGGCGCAGCCGATGTGATGCCCGGGTTGAGCAACCGCTGCGCAGCCAACTGGGCCAACGCCTGGCTGTGTATTGAATTGATACCCAAGGACATGTTGCACCTCCGCCATTCAAGATATGTGGACAGCGATGGTACGGCTGCACCTCGCTCAGCTTGAGTTGGATAAGCCCGGGTAAACGGCGGCTTTTTGGGCTTTAGCGTTGTCGGGCCGTGCAGACAATGCAGGCATTCAGGGCTGTTGCCCCTGCATCACACCGAGCCGATACGACCATGAGCACCGCTGTTGCTGAAATCGATGCCCCCCCACCTGCGCCAGGCAACCCGTTGCTGGACGGCATCAAGCGCCTGAACACGGGTCAGAAAGTCCGCGTTGTGGCTGGCGTGGCCATCTTATTGGCCATCGTGATTGCCTCCTTGTTCATGGGTAAACAGGCTGAGTGGCGTGTGTTGTTCTCCAACCTGAATGACAAGGATGGCGGCGCGATCGTGGCGCAACTGACCACGATGAACATTCCTTACAAATACACCGAGGGTGGCGGTGCCATCCTGGTGCCAGCTGAAAAGGTGCACGATGTGCGTTTGCGCCTGGCATCGCAAGGCTTGCCCAAAGGTTCAGTGGGTGGTTTTGAAATGATGGAGGCCAACCGCTTTGGCATGACCCAATTTCAGGAAAGGCTGACCTTTCAGCGAGGATTGGAAGGGGAACTGACACGATCCGTGCAATCCATTGCGGCCGTCCAGAGCGCTCGGATTCACCTGGCCTTGCCCAACCAGAACGGCTTTTTCAGGGAGCAACAGAAACCGTCGGCTTCGGTGCTGGTGACCCTGCACCCAGGCCGGTCATTGGACAAGGCACAAGTGGCAGGTATCGTGCACTTGGTGGCAGCCAGTGTGCCAGAAATGACCACCAAAGCCGTCAGCGTGGTCGACGATGCGGGCAACTTGCTGTCCAACCCACCTGACGGCCAACAAAACGGCATCGACACCCAAAAACTTCAATACGTAGCCAAGCTGGAAGAGTCGTACACACGCCGGGTAATGGACATTCTGGAACCCTTGCTGGGCAAAGAGAATGTGCGCGCGCAGGTCACTGCAGATGTGGACTTTTCGCTGTCTGAACAAACGTCAGAATCCCACGGCCCCAACCAAGGCGGCTCGCCGAGTTCTGTGCGCAGCCAACAATTGGTCGAGGCCAACACAGACACTGAAGGCTCCACACCCGGTGCGCCAGGTGCCGTCAGCAACATTCCCCCGGGCCCCTCGGCAGCACCCATCAATGGGCAAGCTGTGGCACCTGGCGTGACCGGCCCCAATGGCGCTGGTGCCACCAACAGTGCCAACACGCGCCGACGCGAGTCTGTAGTGAACTACGAGGTTGACAAGACAGTGCGCGTTGTCAAAGGCACATCGGGCAACGTGAAGCGGCTGACCGCAGCTGTGGTCATCAACCACCGTATGGTGGCTGACCCCAAGACTGGCAAAGAAAGCCCACAGGCCCTGCCACCAGAGCAAATCGAGCAGATGACGGCATTGGTGCGCGAGGCGATTGGCTTCAACAAGGACCGTGGCGACTCGGTCAACCTGATGAATGCACCGTTCACCCTGACCAAGGTTGAAACGGTGGAAGTGCCGATTTGGAAGCAACCCGAAAACGTGGAAATAGCCCGAACCTTTGCCTGGCCGTTGGCCGCAGTGGTGCTGGGCTTGATTGTGCTGCTAGGATTGATCAGACCAACGGTGAAAGCGGCGACAGCTCCGCCACCCGCACCGGCTGAATTGACAGCGCTGACTTCTGCCGAAGGCGGTGCAGCAGGCCAACTTCAGGCGGTAGTGGGCAACGAGTCGGAACGGGGAGAATTGATGCCCGGCTTGGCGGGCCCTGCTGATGACCCTGGTCAAACCGAGCACCAACTGCGTTTGGATGATGCCCGACGCTTGGCGAAAGAAAACCCGGTGGCCGTGGCTGAGATCATCAAAGGCTGGGTCAACGGCGAAGGCGGTTGAAGCCACACTGACGAAAGGTACTGATCGTGGAAGAAGATGGCGTTCAAGACGCAGCCATATTCCTGATGTCGCTGGGCGAGGAAGAGGCTGCCGAGGTCTTCAAGCATCTGTCCCCGAAAGAGGTGCAGAAGCTGGGGGAAACCATTGCCCGCACCCGAGGCATCACGCACGAGCGGGTGGAAGAGGTCATCCTCAAATTCACCAATCAGGCCAAGTCACAAAGCCTGCTGGTGACCGACACCGACAACTACGTGCGCGCCGTGCTGAAGCGTGCGCTGGGAGACGACAAGGCATCTCTGCTGATCGACCGCATTTTGCAGGGCGGCGACGTATCGGGCATCGAGAGCCTGAAGTGGATGGACCCACTGTCCGTGGCTGAATTGCTGCGCAACGAGCACCCACAGATTTTGGCTGCCATCCTGGTGCATCTGGACTTTGACCAGACAGCCGGGGTGCTCAAGAACTTCACCGAGCGCACGCGCAACGAGGTGATGTTGCGCATTGCCACACTCGAAGGTATTCAGCCTCTGGCCCTGAAGGACTTGAACGAGGTGCTTTACAAAGTACTGGCCGGTGGCGACAAAATTCGCAAAACGTCGCTGGGCGGTGTCAAGGCGGCTGCCGAAATCATCAACCTCATGGGCAGTGCTGTGGAAACAGGCGTTATCGAGTCCATCCGCGAGCACGATCCGGACTTGGCACAGAAGATCATGGACAAGATGTTCACGTTCGAGGACTTGCTGAAGCTGGACGGCAAGTCCGTTCAGATGGTGTTGAAGGAAGTGGCATCCGAAACCCTGGTACTGTCGCTAAAAGGCGCGTCGCAAGAACTGCGAGAACTCATCTTGTCCAACATGTCTTCCCGTGCCGCAGACAGCATGCGCGAGGACCTCGAGTCACGCGGGCCGGTTCGCCTGTCCGAAGTGGAAGCACAGCAAAAAGAAATTCTCAAAATCGTTCGCCGCCTGACCGACGAAGGTCAGATCGTGATCGGCGGAGGCGGAGATGACCAAATGGTCTAAAACATCGGCCTATTCGCGGTTCATACCGAGCGAAGAGATCGACGCGGTTGCGGAATGGCGTTTTGACAACGTGGATGGCACGCCGCATGTCGTCCAGGTCGAACCCCAGTTGCCCCCCGGCCCCACCCCAGAGGAAGTGGCTGAACAGGTTGCAACCGCTCGCGAACAAGCCTACGCCGAAGGCTATGCAGAAGGGCACGCGCAAGGTCTTGCCGAGGGCAGCCAGGCCACGCGCGATGAATTGGCCGAACCCATGCGACTGGCAACCGAAGCCAACAAGCAGCGCATAGATGCTGTGCTGGACTCGCTGCGCGTACAACTGGAAGCCACGCAAGACCAAATGGCCCAAGCGGTGTTGCACATGGCCGTCAATTTGGCACGGCAAGTGATCCGTCGCGAGCTCGCTCTGGATCCGCTCAGCGTTCAACCCGTGGTTCGTGAAGCCATGGCTCTGCTGCACGCCGACAACGCACCGGTGAGCGTGAGGCTGAACCCGGAAGACATAGCTACTATTAAAGAAGCAATAGAGTCATATTCAAAAAGCGATGGCGTCAAATATATATCAGATTCCAGCATCACACCTGGTGGCTGCATGGTCGACACAGCCGGAGCAGGCGTTGACGCCACCGTAGAAACGCGCTGGGCCCGGGCCGTTGCCAACCTCGGACTGAGCACCGCTTGGGAAGCACCAGATGCTGCCGACTGACATCCGCCCGGGTTGGACTGCCTTTCTGGCCGAAGCACAGGCACGGACCGAACTGCCCAGCCCACTTGAGGTGCGTGGGCAATTGACCCGGCTGGCCGGACTCGTGTTGGAGGCATCGGGCGTCCATAAGCCAGTGGGCAGTCAATGCGGAATCGACGCGGGTGACGGCTCCCATGTGTTGGCCGAAGTGGTGGGGTTCTCGG
>DDUQ01000115.1:12163-16852 GCA_002344885.1 Comamonadaceae bacterium UBA2334 | reverse complement strand
TATGCGGTGGCCGCGCAAATCCTGCACGAGACACCCGTCCGGCCATCCTCGCTCAACCCGGCAGTGCCCGCCGAGCTCGATGCCGTGCTGGCACAGGCCATGGCCAAACATCCGGCGGACCGGTTCCAGACGGCCACTGATTTTGCCGATGCCCTGCTCGTTACAGCCTCCGCATTGGGTGGCGGCGACCTCTCGGTGCGCTTGGTTTCGACGGCGGCTTTGGTGGAGGCCGAATCTGCTGGCATGTTGCGATGGTTGTACAGCCGCGTGACGAGTGGTGCATATGCGGCCACCCGCGGAGCGGTGCTGGACGCGTCCGAAGCTACCGAGGTAAGCAGTGCAGCCGTGTCGGTGATTGGGAACCTGCCCACAGCAGTTGCCCCTGGGCCTGATGCGGGGTCGTCTGGCACGGGTGCTGTCACTCAAGTGCCGGGTCGTGATGTGCCCGCATCACCTGTTGCACAGGTCGCTCATGGGCCTCTTGTGCCTGCCGGATTGCCGGAACCTTCGCGGCGAGAAGGCTCTGGTCCGGCTGGTACGCCAACATCGGCATGGGCAAAGAAGCGTCGGTTCTTGCCGGTCGCAGCAGGTTTGGTCGTTGTGTTTGCCATTGGTGGGTGGTGGATATTCAGACCGCCAGCGGTTGAGCAGGGGGCAACCTCAGTGGATGTGACCGATGTCCGGCAGACACTGTCCGATCGGGAAACGCTGCTCCCTAAGTCGGACGGCTCTGCCGGGCCATCGACAACAGCCGGTGTGGCACCAATAGCGGGAGGCGAAACGACAACGTCCATTTCGGGCGGGTTGTCGCCTGGCTTAGCGTCTGTCGGAGCGGCGGGAAGTCAGCCAGTTTCACCTGCTGTCACGGCAACGCCGGTCGCAGCAGCCCGAGGGAATGGTGGGGCCAACGTCCCCGGCAAATCACCCGATCGGTCCAAAGCTGGGCTTGCACCTGACAAGCCGGCTGTCACGCGGAACACTGACACTGACACTGGCGACACTGCAAACCTAGTGACACCGCCCTCCAACCCAGGCAAACCGGTCAACCCTGAACCAGTGCGCAAATCCACGTCAGCTGTCGGCGGCGGTGAGCCTTGCAAAGGGCTGGGTTTTTTCGAGCGGGAAAGCTGCCTCTGGAAGCAGTGCGTCCTGGAGGCCTACTGGTCACTGCCGGTGTGTGAGCGCTTCCAGAGCCCCAGGCCCCGGCAGTAGCTGCACGCACCGGTGGGCTGTCATGGTTGGCGGACGATGGCCGACGCCCGGTCCCGGTATCTGTTCCTGATGCCTAGTGTTTGAGGTCCAAGGCCAGACGGTTACCACAGGGCATGGCCGTGTCGATCAGGCAGCGCTCAGGGCGGCGTGAATGGCCCTTTCCCTGGCACCATTGATGGCCTGGGCCACGGCTTGGCCTGCTTTGCCAGCTGGCAAACCTGTGGTGCCGGTCAGTTGCCGCAGCGTGTCGGCGGCCAGTGTGTCGGTGGGTACGGACTGGGCTGCTTGCAGCGCGAGGCGCAAGCGCTCAGCCTGGGGGTAGGGTGCGGTTTCGAAGTTCAGGCGGCCTCTGGCATCGCACAGGCAAGCCTCCAGCGCGTCGTGGAAACGCTCCGGGCGGCGGATGGCATCGCAGCGGGCCAGCAGCCGCAGCAGCGCGGCAGCGGAAAAGTCACGACAGCGGTGGATGTTGCCGTGCTCCTTGGCCACCACCTCGGCCAGTTCCTTGCAGTCTTTGGGTACCCGCCATCGCTGGGCCACGCCCTGCAGCAGGAGCAGGCTGCGCTCTTCGTGACCAATGTGGCGGGGCAGCACGTCGGCCGGTGTGGTGCCTTTGCCGAAGTCGTGGCACAGGCAGGCGAAGCGCACGGCCAGGCTGGTCTGACGGTGCGCACTGTGGTCGAGCACCATCATCGCGTGCACACCCGTGTCGACTTCCGGGTGGTAGTCGGCGCGTTGCGGCACGCCCCACAGGCGGTCGAGTTCGGGCAGCAGCACGGCCAGCGCGCCGCAGGCACGCAGCACCTCGAACATGCGGCTGGGGCGGTCGGTCATCAGCCCGCGCGACACCTCCTGCCACACGCGCTCGGCCACCAGATGGCTCGCTTCACCGGCGTCAACCATCTCGCGCATCAGCGCCATCGTGTCGGGTGCCACGGTGAAGTGCGGGAAACGCGCCGCAAACCGAGCCAGCCGCAGGATGCGCACCGGGTCTTCCCGGAACGCATCGCTGACATGACGCAGCACCCCGGCGCGCAGGTCAGCGAGGCCTCCGTAAGGGTCGGTGAGCCGGTTCAGGTCCGGTTGTGCCTTTCCTTTTGAGTAAAAATGGCTGCCATCGCTTTTTAATATTGGAATTGCAGCTATTGAATTGATGGTGAGATCGCGCCGGCCCAGGTCCTGCTCCAGCGTCACATCCGGGGCGGCGTGGCAGGCAAAGCCGTGGTAGCCCGGCCCGGTCTTGCGCTCGGTGCGGGCCAGCGCGTATTCCTCGTGGGTACGGGGGTGCAGGAACACGGGGAAATCCTTGCCCACGCTCTGGTAGCCCTGCGCCAGCATGGCCTGCGGGGTGCCGCCCACCACCACCCAGTCGCAATCGGTCACGGGCAGGCCCAGCAGGGCGTCCCGCACCGCACCACCGACCATGTAGATGTCCATCAGCGCGACAGCCGGTAGGGTTCTTCAAAGTCCAGGAAGTCGGCTTCCTGTCGGGCGTCGTGAACCCACGCCTGCACGCCCGGCAAGGCACTCACGGCATGCGCGTAGGCCTCCACGTCAGGGGGCATGGGCACGCCATAGGTGGTCAGGCGCATCACGACGGGGGCGAAGTAGGCATCGGCCACGGTGAAGCTGCCAAACAGCAGGGGGCCACCACTGGCGGCCAGCAGGCCTTGCCAGAGCGCAAACAGGCGCTGCAGGTCGGCGCGCACAGCTGCCTGGTCACGCAGCACCAGCTTGCCCACGTCGGGCAACGAGGCTTCGATGTTCATGGGAAAGTGGCTGCGCAGCGCGCCGAAGCCACTGTGCATTTCGGCACACGCGCTGCGGGCGCGGGCACGGGCAGGCACGGTGGCTGGCCACAGGGCCTTGTCCGGGTGATGTTCGGCCAGGTATTCGGCGATGGACAGCGTGTCCCAGACCACCAGGGGCTCACCCGTGGCACCGGTCTGCCCGTCATCGATCAGTGCGGGCACCTTGCCCGTGGGGCTGATGCCGGACAGGGCCTGTTTGAAGGTGGAGTCTGGCGCAAACGAGTCGAAACGGACCAGGCGCTCGTTGAACGGGATGCCCGCCTGTTTCATCAGCACCCAGGGGCGCATGGACCAGGATGAGTAGTTTTTGTTGCCGATCAGCAGGGTGTAGGACATGGTGCGTGTTCTCTCTATCCAGGTTAGGGGTAGTGTGACGTGTGCGCGGCGTGTGCCGCCTCGGGGTGGTATGAGCCAGGGCGTTGCCGATGGGTGGGTTGGTTTGGCCAGGCGGACTTCAGCGTTTGCCGTCGCGCAGCCGGTTCAGCCGTTCTCGCGGGTTGCGGGCACCACCTTCGGCGGTCAGGTAGGTGGGCAGGATGGCGCGCACGCTGCTGGGGCGCAGGCCCCAGTTGGTCAGCGTGGGCACTGCAGCGGACGGGGGAGAGGCCACGTTGTCCACTGCGAGCGAGCGGACGTTGTCGGCACTCATCATGGGCTCACCGGGCAGCAGCGACATCAATCCGGCTTGCACCATGGCCAGTTCGGCTGGCAGGCCGAACACGGGGCGGACGTGTCCGGCGGCCTGTCCGCTCAGGCGCACCAGTTCGGCCAGGGTGAACACGTCGGGGCCGACGGCCTCCACCGTCTGGCCGATGGTGTCGGGCGTGGCCAGCGCGTGCGCAACCGCCTGGGCCACGTCCTGCACCCACACGGGTTGGAAGCGTGTGGCGGCACCGGCCAGGGGCACCACCGGCAGCACGGCTTGCAGCTGTGCAAACAGGTTCAGGAACCGGTCGCCGGCACCGAAGATCACGCTGGGGCGCAGCACGGTGAGGTCCAGGTTGGCTTCGCGCAACACGCGCTCACCCTCAGCCTTGCTGCGCTGGTAGTGCGATGGGCCGTTGGCCGACGCGCCCAGGGCGCTCACGTGCACCAGCCTGCGCACCCCCGCCGTCTGGCAGGCCTGCGCCAGCCGTTGGGGCAGGGTCACGTGCACCGCGTGAAACGCATCGGCTGTGCCATGCAGGATGGCCACGAGGTTGACCACGGCGTCATGCCCGGCCACCAGCCTGGCCAATGCGTCCGGTTGGTGGACATCGGCGGTGACGATGTTGACGCGTGGCAGGTGGGCGATGTGCGACGCGCGCTTGATGTGCCGCGTCGGCACCGTCATGCGGATCTGCGCGCGGTGCAGCACCTCGCAGACATGCCTGCCGACGAAACCTGTGCCGCCCAGGATGAGGACATTGCGCATGTGAAGTCTCCTGTCAGGGGTGGGGTGGTAAAGGGGCTGTAGCCAACGTCTCGCCGTTTGTCAGGGCAGCTCCTGGTTGGGTTCCACACTTTGGCCCGAGCGCGGACCGACGGTGCCCAGCCGCGCCTTCAGCGACTGCGGTTGTCCGGTGATCAGACCGGCGTAATTGGTGGTGTTGGCCAGCACCCGTTTGACGTAGTCACGCGTTTCGTGGAAGGGGATGTTCTCTGCCCAGATGGCACCTTCCAGCAC
>DDUQ01000115.1:0-11964 GCA_002344885.1 Comamonadaceae bacterium UBA2334 | reverse complement strand
TGCCCAGATGGCACCTTCCAGCACCGGGCCGGTGCCGCCGGGTGCGCGCCACTGGCGCGGGCGGCCAGGGCCGGCGTTGTAGGCGGCGGCTGCCATCGCCATCGAGCCTTCGAAGTCATCCAGCACCAGTTTCAGGTAGCCGGTGCCAATGGCGATGTTGGTGTCACGGTCGGTGATGTCCGAGGGCTGGAACGACGTGAGCCCGATCTTCTTTGCCGTCCATTTGGCCGTTGCGGGCATGACCTGCATCAGCCCCGACGCGCCCACATGCGAACGCGCATCGGTGATGAACCGGCTTTCCTGGCGGATCAACCCGTAGACGTAGGCAGGGTCCAGTCCGATCTGCCGGGTGCGCGCGAGCACCGCGTCCTTGTGTGGCATGGGGTAGCGCTGGCTGTAGTCGGCCAGCCCGGTGGTGCGCTTGCTGGTGTTGATGCACCGGTCCCAGACTTCGTGCTGGCATGCCAGGTGGGCGGCAGCCAGGAGCTCGCGGTCAGCCATGCCACCGGGTGTGTGCAGGTTGGTGGTGTAGTTCCATTCACGCACACCCTCTGCACGCAGCCCCAGCGCAATGGCCGCCAAGGCACGCTTGAGCCCCGGGTTGGTTCGGGCGGCCTGCAGCTCGGCTGGCGTCAAGGTCGCCGGCGCAGGCGGTGTGGTGATGGGCTGGCCCAGCTCTTCCAGGGCCAGTTGGCCGTAGAACGTGTGCGGCGAAGCAATGGATTGGAACAGTTCGCGGGCGCGCGTCGGGGCATCGGTGCCTTTGCGGGTTTGCAGGCTGCGCGCCAGCCAGTAGACCCAGGTGGGATCCTTCTGCAGGGTCTCGGGCATGGCGGCCACCAGTTTGTCGACATGGTTCCACTGCCCGGCGCGCAGCGCTGCCCGCACCCACCAGGCCAGGTGGTCGGCGTGCATGTGTTCGGGCTGGCCGCGTGCAAACCAGCCCGTGGCCTCGGGCATCAGGCGCTGTGCGGCGGTTTTGCCGATGACGCCCCACACCCAGCTGCGTTCTTCGTGGGTCAGTTGCACCTGCCAGCGGGCCTTGGTGACCTGCTCGGCCGCTTCGGCGGGAGACGAGCTGGCCAGCTTGACCAGCGCCAGCGTGACCAGTTCCTTGGTGCGGTGCCGCACGGCGGTGAGCTTGTCGTCCAGGTACTTGGCGGGCTGGTTCTGGATGGTGTGGGCGGCCTGCGCCCACTCGCTGTTTAGCACGCCCACCGCTTGCGTGACCACTTTGGCCCGGCCGGTTTCGGCACCCAGCCGGGCGCGTTGCCAGGCGACCTGCTCGTCCAGCATCTTGCGCTCGATCAGCCTGTCCACCAGGTTGGTGCAGGCTTCGTCGGCTTCTCTCTGGGCCAGCCAGGTGGTGGCGGCATCGTCGGCTTCGGCAAGGGTCAGGCTGCCTTGCGTGACCAGCCGGGCGTGCAGCCAGTGGCAGTGCACCTGCTTGTCGTCGCCCATGCGAAAGCGCGGCCACTCGGCCAGAAACGTGTGCCAGTCCTGCCGTGCGCCCAGGATGCGCAGCCAGTCGTTGCGCAGCCTGTCTTCGTAGTAGGTGCCTTGCCAGGTGTCCAGAAACTGGCGGATGCGTTCGTTGGGGGCTGCTTCCAACCCCGCACGCATGCCCCAGTAGGCCGCCAGGGGGGCCAGCACGTGGCCCTCGGTCTTGGGCAGCACGGCCTGCAGTTGGCGGGTGTTGCTCTTGCGGAAGGCTTCGCGTGCCTCCAGCACCGCCTGGTCGGCAGCGGTTTGCGCAGGGGTCTGCGTTGACGTTTGCGCGAATGCCGGCCACGCGAGCATCAGTCCCAGTGCCCCGGCCCACAGCGTGTGGCCGAAACGCCAAGCGGGCAGGCTTGGGGCGGTCGTCTGCGCGGGAACCGGCGGAAACGGGGTGACAATGCGGGGCTGCGCGCGCGGCCCAAGGGTGCGCGCACCGTGCAAGTGTGTGAATGTCGTTGGCAAGCTCAGAAACATCGGGCCATTATGGACAACAAACCGTTACCGGGTGACGCCAAGGGTGTCCCCGTCATCACCCAGAAACAGGCCTTGCGCAAGGAGCTGCTGGCCCGGCGGCAGGCCATGCCTGAACGCCCCTGGCGAACCGAGTTGCTGCAACGCGTGATGCGGGTGTGGCTCATCCAGCGGCCCGACACCGTGATCGGTGCCTACTGGCCCATCAAGGGGGAATTCGACCCGCTGCCCGCGCTGCACCGCTGGAAGGAAGATGGGGAGTTGCTCGATGAGCCGCAGCCGCGTCGCATTGGCCTGCCGGTGGTGGACAAGGTGCACAGAACCTTGCGCTTTCATGTGTGGTACCCCGGCTGCCCGATGGAGGAGGACGCCTACGGCATTCCCAAACCCAAGGACACTGAGGTGATTGTGCCGACCCTGCTGTTTGTGCCGTGTGTGGGCTACGGCATCGGGGGTTACCGTTTGGGGTATGGCGGGGGCTTTTACGACCGCACGCTGGCCACGTTGTCGCCCAAGCCGTTCACGGTGGGGCTGGGCTTCACCGACGGTTTTGTCGATGACTTCGAGCCCGAGCCTCATGATGAACCGCTGGACGCCATCCTGAATGAAAACGGCCAGGTCTGGCCTCTGAGATGAAATTTGCCCCTGGCGCTTGATATGTATCAACAGTTTGCTGCGTTTTCAGGCGGCAAACCAGCTGCCCGGCCAGCCGAGTTGGGCGCGCAGTCGGGGCCAGTCGAAGCCGGGGCCCGGATCGGGTTTGCGCCCCGGCGCAATGTGTTCATGGCCGGCCACATGGCGGATGGGGCACACGGTTGAAATGGCCTGACACAGCCAGGCAAGGCTGCTGTACTGGGCCGCCTCGAACGTGTCGCCGTCCAGGCCCTCCAGTTCGATGCCCACCGAATCGTCGTTGCAGTTGCTGCGGCCACGCCAACTGGACTGGCCGGCATGCCAGGCGCGCGCCAGCACACTCACATACTGGGTGACCTGACCGCTGCGGTCGATCAGGAAGTGGGCCGACACCTCGTACCCCCTGATGATCTGGAAGTAGGGGTGGGCATCCCAGTCCAGCGTGTTGGTGAACAGGCGGTCGATGTCGCCGGTGCCGTATTCGCCGGGTGGCAGGCTGATGGCGTGGACCACCAGCAGGTCTGTGAGGGCATGTGCCGGGCGGGCACCAAAGTTGGGTGACGGCAGGTGGCGCACACCTGCCAGCCAGCCATTGGTCCATGTCACCTGCGGTGTTGCGTGTGGCATGTCGGTCATGGTTGACCGGGCGCAGTCGGCGTCGCAGCCTCGGCCCCGTCAGTCGGGTTGTCTTCGGCTTCGCCCACCTGAATGCCGAGCCGTGCGATGCGGTAGCGGATTTGCCGCAGGTTCAGGCCCAGGCGTGCAGCCGCTGCGGTGCGGTTGCCACGTGTCTCGCGCAAGGCGCTTTCCAGGATGCTTTTTTCCACCTCGTCGAGGTGCCGCTGCAAGTCGGTGGGCGGTTCGCCGGGCAGCCCGTGGTCGCGGGGCGTTGGCGCGGGCGGCAAACCTGCACTGTCCGGGTGGGGGCTTTCGGGCTCGGTGTCGCGGGGTGAAGCTGTGACCGGGCTGCCTGGCTCCAGGTCGAGCAGGTCGCCGACCTCAATGACCTGTCCATTGCACAACGCCAAGGCGCGGTGAAGCAGGTTTTCCAGTTCGCGGACGTTGCCCGGAAACGGGTGAGTCTGCAGCCAGGCCAGTGCTTCGGCTGACAGGGCCACGGGTTGTTGCCCGCTTTCGTGGCAGATGCGAGACATCAGTGCGCTGACCAGCGCGGGCAGGTCTTGCCTGCGTTCACGCAGGGCGGGCAGCCGCATTTCGATGACGTTGAGGCGGTAGAACAGGTCCTGGCGGAACTCGCCCGCCGTGACGGCGCGGGCCAGGTCTTTGTGGGTGGCGCACAGGATGCGCACATCCACCTGCTCTTCCTGCACACCACCGAGGGGGCGCACGCGGCGCTCCTGAATGACGCGCAGCAGCTTGGCCTGCATGGCCAGTGGCAGGTCGCCGATCTCGTCCAGAAACAGCGTGCCCCCACGGGCCGCGCTGAAGTAGCCCTCCCGGTCGGTGGTGGCGCCGGTGTAGGCACCCTTGCGGGCACCGAAAAACTCAGCCTCGATCAGGGTTTCGGGAATGGCCCCGCAGTTGACGGCCACGAACGGGCCGGTGGCGCGGTGGCTGGCTTCATGGATGGCGCGGGCGACCACTTCTTTGCCCGAGCCGGATTCGCCGAGGATCATCACCGGCGCCATGCTGGTGGCGACTTTGGCGAGTTTTTCTTTCAACGTACCGATGGCGGCTGATGCACCCACCAGCCGCTCGGACCAGGCAGTGTGCTGGAGCGTGGAGGGGGTGGTAGGGACCGCTGTGCCCAAAGCACCGATGCCAGCTGCCGTCGAAGGGGTCTGCAGCGCGGTGGCGACCACGGTGCGGAACTGCTTCAGGTCCACGGGTTTGGTGAGGTAGTCGAACGCGCCCTGTTTGAGCGCTTCCACGGCACTTTCAGCCGAGCCGTATGCCGTCACGACGATGGCACGCTCCGGCCGCCGCTGTTTGCCCAGCTCCTGAATCAGCGACAGGCCCATGCCGTCAGGCAGCCGCATGTCGGTGATCATCAGGTGGTACGAGCCGTTTGCCAGGCAGGCGCGGGCTTCAGCGAGGTTGGCGGCGGTTTCAACCTGGTGCCCTTCACGCAGCAGCGTGAGCTCATAGAGCGTGCGCAAGTCCGGTTCGTCATCGACGACCAGGATTCGGGCGGCGGGCAGGCGGGCGGCGCTCATGATGATGCACTGCGGTCTGCCGGGATCAGCAGGTAAAACTCGTTGCCCATGGTGTCTCCCTGTGTGGTGCGCTGGTAGTCCAGTGTCGAATGGTAGCGCTCGCAGAGCTCGCGGCACAGGTACAGCCCCATGCCGCTCGACCGGCTTTCCGATGAAAAGAACGGTTCGAACAAGTGGCGGCGGATGCTGGCATCGAGTTGCGCGCCGTCACTCCAGACCGAGAGGCGCCATGCACCGGACGCGTCGGGCCGGGTGCCGATACGTATGGCGCCTTCGGTCTGGCTGGCATAGCGGCTGGCATTGTCCAGCAAGTTCACCAGCACACGGCGCAGGTGTTCGGGGTCGAACCGGACCTGTGCGCCGGGGCAGCCGGTTTCGCAACGCACCCGCAGGTCGCACTGGTGCTGGCCACACCACTCATCCAGGCATTCACGGACCGCTGCGTCCAGTTCGATCAGGGGTCCCTGTGCAGCTGCGCGGCCGGGCACGCGCACGACATTGAGGATGTCATCCACGATGCGGTTCAGGCGCAGGGTGTGGCTTGCCACCATGTCCGACAGTTTTTGTAGTGCTGCATCGGTCAGGTCTTCGCGCAGCAGCCCGTTGGCCTGCGAGATGGCGGCGAGCGGGTTGCGGATTTCATGCGCCACGGCAACCGACATGCGCCCCATGCTGGCCAGTTTTTCGGCGCGCACGCGTGCTTCCAGTTCCAGCAGGTCTTCCAGGAACACGACGCACAGGCCCGGTGCGCGGGTGCCCGGCGCTGCTGCAGAGTTTGCGGGGGTGTCGGCCGCAGGGCCGGTGGGGCGTGTGCGCACCCTGAGGCGCTGCTTCAGGTCGGGCGTGGGTTGGCATGAAATCTCGGCCTCCTGAGGGAGGTGTTCGTGGCAGGTTCGGGCGACCAGGGCCATCAGGGGCGCGAAGTCGGCAACCTCGGCCAGCGAAAACCGCTGGGGTGCCGGGCCACTGGCATCTCCCAGCAGTTGTCGCGCGGACGGGTTGGCCGCCAGGATGTGGCCCAGGTGATCGGCCACCAGCACGCCGTCGGTCATGGTTTCGATGATCAGCTTGTTGACCGCCGTTTGCGTGCGTGCGGCCAGCTGGTTGACCTCTGCGGCGGTTTCTTCTCTGGCCAGCCTGGCAGCAAGCTGGTAAGCCAGCACCGACATCAGGAAGTAGCCGGTGCCGGTCAGCGCGGTTTGCAGCAGGCGGGGTGTTGCATCGCTGGCCAGTTGCCAGGCGTTCCAGCTGGCTTCGCCGAGCAAAAACAAGGTGACCCCGGCGGCAGTGGCCAGCGCACGCCGCTGTGGCCCCAAAGTGGCCGCCATGAGCACGGGCATGCCAAACAGCAGCGTGTAGTTCAGCCCACCTTGCAACTCGATTTGCAGCATCGCAAACGTGGCCACATCGACACCGATGGTGGGCAGCCAGGGCCAGCGCCGTTGGCCCGCCTGGTGGAAGGGGTGGATGCGCAGGTGGGCCACGGCTGTGGCCACCAGGTAGGCGCAACAGAGCGAGAGGCTGATCAGGCTGTCCGAACTGCCCAGTGCCAGCACCAGCATCTGCAGGATGACCAGCACCCCGGCCACGCCCATCCGCGCCAGGGTAAAGGCGCGCCAGAACCGCTCCAGCGAGCGCTGCGCCACGGCGTCAGATGGCTGCGGCAGCAAATCGGAGGGGGTGGAAAGCGGGGCTGTCATGGGCGGCGCCGGAACATGCGTGGCCTGAAGGGGTGTGGCCAGAGAACGCTGCGTGACCTGTGCCGGCCGCAGACACGCATCAGCCTTCGTGGGCAGAGCGGTGTGCCGCGCTGCAATACAAACCTTGCTGCCCCGCAACGGCTTCGTGCTGGGGCAGGTGCAAGCCGCAATGGCGGCAAGCCACCATGTCGGCGGGCACAACCGGGGTTCGCTTGGGCTGTGGCGGGGTGGGAAGGTCGGATGGGCGCTGGGCGGCTTGGCGGTTGTGTTTCCAAAGCCAGATGCCGAACAGCACCACCAGCAATACCAGCAAGTACTTCATGCGATTGTTTTCAGGCTTTGTGCAGCAGCACTTCCATCACGAAACGCGACCCGACATAGGCCAGCAGCAGCAGGCCTGAGCCGGCGTACAGCATCCGCGTGGCAGTGCGTCCGCGCCAGCCGAGCTTCCAGCGCCCCGCCAGCAGCACGGCAAACACACACCATGACAGCAGGGTGAAGACTCGCTTGTGATCCCAGGTCATGGCCTTGCCGTACAACTGTTCGGAAAACCCCCACCCGGCCACCCAAGTGGCGGTCAGCAGCACGAAGCCTGCTGTGACGAAGCGAAACGTCAACCGTTCGATGGCCAGCAGGGGAATGCCCGGTTCGTTCCCGACCGTGATGTGACGCATGGCTTTTTCGGTGCGCTGCATCCACCATGCGTGCACCACTGCAGCGGCAATCAGCCCGTAAGCGGCAATGCCCAATGCCCAGTGAATGGGCAACCAGGGCGTGCTCACAGCCGGATAGGGCGAGCCCGGAAACAGCAGCGCGATCAGCACGGCCACCATGCCGAGGGCCAGCAGCGGTGTCTTGGCCTTGAGCTGGGGGTAAATGTGGCTTTCAATCGCATAAACGAGCAGAACCAGCCACGCAGTGACCGACAGTGCAGGGCCGAAGCCGAAAGTGGGCGGCACCGTGAGCAGGCTGCTGGCCAGCACCACCGCATGGAGCAGCCAGGCGACGGTCAGCCCGTTGCGGGTGACGGCAGGCCCGCTGTGCCGCTGTACCAGTGCAACGGCGGCATAACCCAGCGCTGCCGCCACGGACAGCACGGTCATCATGAGGGGGCTGACAGCTAAAATCATGGCCACAGTTTAACGGCCTGTCAGCCTTTTGCAGGCTGCCGGGTTGGCTTCTCCTGCTGCCGATGCGGTTTGCCCGGCCGCAGTCGTCCGTATTCACGCCCACACCGGAAGCTTCGCCCCATGGCATCAGCCCTATCTGACAAACTTTCCCGCATCGTGAAAGAAATGCGGGGGCAGGCCCGCATCACCGAAAGCAACGTGGCCGACATGCTGCGCGAGGTGCGCATGGCTTTGCTCGAAGCCGATGTGGCCTTGCCTGTGGTGCGCGAATTCATTGCCAGGGTCAAGGAAAAGGCGTTGGGCCAGGATGTGGTGGGCTCGCTCACCCCTGGGCAGGCGCTGGTGGCAGTGGTCAACCGCGAGCTGGTGGCGACCATGAGTGGTGGCGAGGGCGATGCCCGTTCGCTGCACGACATCAACCTGGCCGCGCAACCGCCTGCGGTGGTGCTGATGGCGGGCTTGCAGGGGGCGGGAAAGACCACCACCACCGCCAAGCTGGCCAAACACCTGATTGAAAAGCGCAAGAAAAAGGTGCTGACAGTATCGGGCGACGTGTACCGGCCTGCCGCCATCGAGCAGCTGAAAACCGTGACGGCCCAGGCGGGGGCCGAGTGGTTCCCGTCGAGCCCGGACCAGAAGCCGGTGGACATTGCACTGGCGGCACTGGACTATGCCCGCAAGCACTACTTTGACGTGCTGCTGGTTGACACCGCTGGCCGCCTGGCCATCGACGAAGCGCTGATGGCCGAAATCAAGGCACTGCATGCGGCGGTCAAGCCCGTTGAAACACTGTTCGTGGTTGATGCGATGCAGGGCCAGGATGCGGTCAACACCGCCAAGGCCTTCAAGGAAGCGCTGCCGCTGACAGGCATTGTGTTGACCAAGACGGACGGTGACTCGCGCGGTGGTGCGGCCCTGTCGGTGCGGCATGTGACTGGTGTGCCCATCAAGTTTGCAGGCGTGAGCGAAAAAATCGACGGGCTGGAGGCCTTCGATGCCGAGCGCCATGCCGGACGCATACTGGGCATGGGCGACATCCTGGCGCTGGTCGAGCAGGTCACGGCCAATGTGGACATGGCAGCCGCCCAGAAAATGGCGGCCAAGCTCAAGTCGGGCGACAACTTCGACCTGGCCGATTTCCTGGAGCAGATTCGCCAGATGAAAAACATGGGCGGCCTGTCCAGCCTGATGGACAAGCTGCCCAGCCAACTGGCCGGCAAGGCCACCGATGCCGACCTGAGCCGTGCTGAAAAAGACATTAAGCGCAAGGAGGGCATCATTTGCAGCATGACGCCGCAGGAGCGTCGCAAGCCCGAGCTCATAAAGGCCACACGCAAGCGCCGAATCGCCGCCGGCGCGGGCGTGCATGTGCAGGAGGTCAACCGTCTGCTCAAGGAGTTCGAGCAGATGCAGAGCATGATGAAAAAGATGAAGGGCGGCGGCCTCATGAAGATGATGAAACGCATGGGTGGCATGAAGGGCATGGGCCTGCCCAAGTTCCCCGGCATGGGTTGAACGCGGTTCATCGGCTGGTTTTGATTCCAAAGCGTTTGCCCCCGATGCTGCACGACGCTGAACTGGCCTTTGCTCTGCTGACGGTGGTGTTGGCGGGTTGGTTTCGGCCGTGGCGGATGCTGAAAGGCCCTTTGCTCAGCCCTTTTCTGGCCGGTGTGGTGCTCCTGCCGTGGTTCTGGGTGTTGCCACAGATGTTGCCCAGCACGCTGCAGGCCGGTGGTGTGGCTGTTCAACTGTCCGGGGCCAGCTTGCTCACGCTGATGCTGGGCTGGCCGCTGGCGGTGGTTGCACTGTCGTGTGTGGCCGGCGTGACGTGGGTCGCAGGGCAGTTGTCTTTCGAGGCCTGGCTGTCGCAGTGGGTCTGGATGGGCCTGATGCCAGCCGGGGCCGCTGTGTTGGTGGGCGCTGTGCTGCGGCGGTGGCTGCCATCACAGGTGTTTGTCTACATTTTCGGGCGAGGCTTTCTCGGCACGGCCTTGTGCATGTTCGGTGCGGGTGTGTTGTACGAGTGGGCGCATCACCTCGTAGGCAGCGTCACCGCTGAGGAAGCCTTGGTTGCCCGGTGGTTGATGGCATGGGGCGACGCGGTGCTGACCGGCATGATCGTCGCCATCTTTGTGGCCTTCAAACCCGAGTGGCTGGCCACCTGGTCAGACCGTCGGTACCTGCAGAAATCGCCTGCCGGTGCAGAAAACGCGCCGGCGCAAGCACCTGACGCACCGCCGGCTGTGGTGCTGCCGCCGGACAAGCCTGACCGGCCACCGCGTTGACGGCAGCGCAGTTCAGGCGACTTTTTGCAGCAGCCTGACGTGCATCGGGCGCGTGAACCGAACCCCGCTGGCAGAGCCGTGCTGGGCGGCGTAGCGGTCGAACGCTTCGCGAATCGTCGCCAGTTTTTGTCCGTCGATCTGATGGTTCGCGAAAGTCGGGTAAAGCATCCGCGTTTCAAAATCGGCCCAATCGGCAAAGCGGGCGGGCATGTCGAAGCGTTCTTCCTGTAGCGACTTCCAGGGGCTGTCGTGGCGGTCCAGTGCTTCATCGAGCGCCAGCTGGGCCGACATACGCACCAGATACTCGTCGTTGAACAGTTTGACGATGTCGTTCAGGGCACCGTCGTACACGGGTTCGGAGACGTAGAACCATCCGCCCGGTTTGAGCACCCGCGCGACCTCGTTCAGGGCAAGTCCCATCTGGTGCATGGGCACGTGGTGCAGGCTCTTGAGCATCAAGGCCAGATCAAAGCTGGCATCGCCACAAGGCACGGCGGCCGCGCTGGCCAACAGGAAGGTCAGGTTGGATGTTGGTTTGGCAACGTTGGCGGCATGCTGGCGCGTGTCTGTTTCCAGCGCGGTGACGTCCCGCGCAAGACCTAATTCCAGCATTTCTCGCACCAGCCGCGCATTGCCACAGCCGAGTTCGATCACCCTGACGGCGGCATTGTGTTGTGCCAGGTGTTGCAACGGCAGCATGGCTGCCAGGGCATCCAGCTCGTTCGACACCAGGGGTGCATGGTGGCCAGTCATGCGTCGGCTCCGGCTGTGGTGGTTTCGGTGGTGTGCACCTCGCCCCGCAGGGAGTGCGGTTTGGCTTCGGTGATCGTCACATCGATCATCTGGCCGGTCAGCCGTTCGGGGTGCGGTCCAGCGGGGAAGTTGACGATGCGGTTGCATTCGGTGCGCCCCATCAGTTCGGCCGCGTTCCGGCGCGAAGGGCCTTCGACCAGGATGCGCTGAACCGAGCCTTCCAGGCTGGCGCTGATGCGGGCCACGTTCGCTTCAATGGTGGCTTGCAGGTGCTGCAGGCGTTTGAGTTTGACCTCGTGCGGCGTGTCGTCGGCCAGGTTGGCGGCAGGTGTGCCTGGGCGGGGGCTGAAGATGAAGCTGAACGACGCGTCGAAGCCCACGTCTTCGATGAGCTTCATCATCCTGGCAAAGTCATCGTCGGTCTCGCCGGGGAAGCCGACGATGAAATCGCTGGACAGGCTGATGTCCGGGCGCACCGCGCGCAGCTTGCGGATGGTGCTCTTGTATTCCAGTGCCGTGTAGCCGCGCTTCATGGCCATCAGGATTTTGTCCGAGCCGTGCTGCACGGGCAGGTGAAGGTGGCTGACCAGCTTGGGGATCTTGCCGTAGGCATCGATCAGCCGCTGTGTGAACTCGTTCGGGTGGCTCGTGGTGTAGCGGATGCGCTCGATGCCGGGGATGTCGGCAACGTACTCCAGGAGGAGCGCAAAATCGGCGATTTCGCCACTGTCGCCCATGGCACCACGGTAGGCGTTGACGTTCTGACCCAGTAGGTTGACTTCTTTCACGCCCTGTTCGGCCAACCCGGCGACTTCCACCAGCACGTCGTCGAACGGGCGGCTGACTTCTTCGCCGCGTGTGTAGGGCACCACACAGTAGCTGCAGTATTTGGAGCACCCTTCCATGATGGACACGAAGGCTGATGCGCCCTCCACGCGTGCGGGTGGCAGGTGGTCAAATTTTTCGATTTCGGGGAAGCTGATGTCCACCTGTGGTTTGGCCAGCCGTTCGCGGGCCTTGAGCATCTCGGGCAGCCGGTGCAGCGTCTGCGGGCCGAACACCACATCGACGTAAGGCGCGCGCTCGATGATGGCTGCCCCCTCCTGGCTGGCCACGCAGCCCCCCACGCCAATGAGCACGCCCTTTTTCTTGAGGTGTTTGACACGGCCCAGATCGGAAAACACTTTCTCCTGGGCTTTCTCGCGCACCGAACAGGTGTTGAACAGGATCAGGTCGGCTTGCTCGGGGTCGTGGGTGGGTTCAAAGCCTTGGGCGGCACCCAGTACGTCGGCCATCTTGTCCGAGTCGTACTCGT
>DDUQ01000133.1:7717-15160 GCA_002344885.1 Comamonadaceae bacterium UBA2334 | reverse complement strand
CTCTTCCGATCTGTCAACGCCAGCCAGCAAATCCGCCAGGTTTCGCCCCGTTCGCACACAGGACTGGAGCACCTGCAACGCAGAAATCAGCCCATCTCCTGTGGTGTGCCGATCCAAAGTCAGCAGGTGACCCGATCCCTCGCCCCCCAAAATCCAGCCACGAGATTCCAGTTCTTCAAGGACGTATCGGTCACCCACTTTGGCCCGAATGAACTGGAATCCACGCCGTTTCAGCGCCAACTCGACAGCCATGTTGGTCATCAAAGTACCCACCACCCCTGACAACTCGGGTCCAGGTGACAAACCTCTGCTGTGCATGCGATGCAGGCGCTCATCAGCAATGACGTAGAGCAATTCATCGCCATTAAACAGACGCCCCGAAGCATCCACCAGAAGCAGTCTGTCAGCGTCGCCATCCAGTGCAACACCAAAATCTGCACCCTGGGCTTTGACGGTATCCATCAATGCCTGTGGATGGGTTGCGCCGAACCCGTGGTTGATGTTGAGCCCATCGGGTGCACAACCGATGGCGAACACTTCAGCGCCCAGTTCGTGGAAAACTTTGGGGGCTATCTGATAGGCCGCACCATGCGCGCCGTCAACAACAATTTTCAACCCTTTGAGGGTCAGATCGTGTGGAAAGGTGCTTTTGCAAAACTCAATGTACCGCCCGGCAGCATCGTCTAACCGCCGCGCCTTCCCCAGAGATGCCGAACTGGCCCAAGCAGGAGGTTCTTCAAGTGCTGCCTCAACTTGATGTTCCCAGGCATCCGGCAGCTTGGTGCCTTGCGCACTGAAAAACTTGATGCCATTGTCCTGAAATGGGTTGTGGCTGGCACTGATGACCACACCCAGGCTCGCACGCTGGGCCCGTGTGAGGTAAGCCACGGCAGGTGTTGGCACGGGCCCGAGCAACACCACATCCACACCAGCGGAGTTGAAACCTGACTCCAGCGCACTTTCAAGCATGTAACCTGATATGCGCGTGTCCTTGCCAATGAGTACGGTGGGATGGTCTTCCGCTTGTTTGAGCACCCTGCCAACGGCGTGTGCAAGACGCAACACGAAATCAGGGGTAATGGGAGACTGTCCGACGGTCCCTCTAATACCGTCCGTGCCGAAATACTTTCTAGTCATGATGCTGTAGACGTGCGACAGAAAAAACTTCGATTATCTCTCGTCGCAAGTCCAAACCTCACGATCGGGAAAGCATGGCTTGCCAGACCCGGATGGCATCCACTGTGTCCCTCACATCGTGCACACGCACCACATGAGCACCGTTCTGAAGACCCAGCAACGCAGCCGTCACACTGGCGCTGACACGCCGGCTTGCCACCACATCTCGTTGTGCGTGCTGAGCACCGTCGTTCAGCGCCCAGCCCAATGACCGTTTTCTGGACCAGCCCACCAACAGGCCACATTGGGCCTGCAGCAATTCGTGCTGGTGTGCCAGTAAGGTGAAATTCTGCTCGGGTGTTTTGCCAAACCCGATGCCAGGGTCGAGCACAATGCGATCTTTTTTGACACCCGACGCTTGCATAACTTGAACGGATTGCTTCAAAAATTCAAGTACCTCGGCAACCACATCACCGGACATAGGCTGCACTTGCATGGACGCTGGCTCACGATGCATGTGCATCAGACAGACACCGCAAGCCGGGTGCCTGGACACCACCTGCAAACCGGTCAAACCGTCAGGTAAAGCGGCCGGGTGGCGCAATGCCCACACATCGTTGATGATGTCAGCCCCCTGATCCAAAGCGGCCTGCATCACTTCCGGCTTGTAGGTGTCTACCGAAATGGGTACGCCGAGCTTCACCGCCTCTGTCAGCACAGGCATCAGCCTGGCCAGTTCCTGTTGGAGTGGCAGGGGTACGGCACCTGGCCGGGTGGACTCGGCCCCCAAATCCAGAATATCTGCCCCGTCTGACAACAGGGCCTCGCAATGCTCAAGTGCTGCCCGCACATTTTCAAAGCGACCACCATCCGAAAATGAATCGGGTGTGAGGTTCACAATTCCCATGACTTTGGGCCGAGCCAGGTCAATGTTGAAACGGGTGGTTTGCCAGAACATACTCAACGCAACTCGAACGTTACAAGCCAAAAAGAAAACCGGGGCTTGTGCCCCGGTTGCTGGTGCGCCTCACACGCGGTTATCAGACCGCATTGGCGGTGGCAGCCGCGTCGGGCCGCAAGCCCGATGCCCCACCACCTGTTCCGCCCGAAGTGGGGGTGCGAGGTGTCCAGTCTTTCGGTGGACGAGGAGGCTTGCCAGCCATGATGTCGTCCAGCTGATCGCTGTCGATGGTTTCCCACTCCAGCAAGGCCTTGGCCATGGCGTGCATTTTGTCAGTGTGCTCTTCGATCAGGTCCCGGGCCAGCTTGTACTGCTGGTCAATGATGCGGCGCACTTCAGCGTCAACCTTTTGCATGGTCTGTTCGCTCATGTTCGTGGTTTTGGTCACGGAACGACCCAAAAACACCTCGCCCTCGTTCTCGGCGTACACCATCGGCCCCAACGCGTCGGTCATGCCGTAGCGCATCACCATGTCACGCGCGATAGAAGTGGCTCGCTCGAAGTCGTTGCTTGCGCCAGTGGTCATCTGGTGCATGAACACCTCTTCCGCGATGCGGCCACCAAAGAGCATGCTGATCTGGTTCAGCATGTAATCCTTGTCGTAGCTGTAACGGTCCTGTGACGGCAGGCTCATGGTCACACCCAATGCCCGACCACGGGGGATGATGGTGACCTTGTGAACCGGGTCGCACTTGGGCAACAGTTTGCCAATCAGCGCATGCCCTGCCTCGTGATAGGCCGTGTTGCGGCGCTCCTCCTCTGGCATGACCATGCTCTTGCGCTCGGGACCCATGAAAATTTTGTCTTTGGCTTTTTCAAAGTCCTGCATCTCAACGGTGCGAGCGTTGCGACGGGCAGCCATCAAGGCTGCTTCATTGCACAGGTTGGCCAGGTCAGCCCCGCTCATGCCGGGAGTACCACGGGCGATGATGCTCGCGTTCACATCTTGTCCCAGTGGGACCTTGCGCATGTGGACATTCAAAATCTGCTCGCGACCACGGATGTCAGGCAGGGTCACATACACCTGCCGGTCGAATCGGCCGGGGCGCAGCAACGCGGCATCCAGAATGTCGGGGCGGTTGGTCGCGGCCACCACGATCACACCCAGATTGGTTTCGAAACCATCCATTTCGACCAGCATCTGGTTCAGGGTCTGCTCGCGCTCATCGTTGCCACCGCCCAAGCCTGCACCCCGCTGGCGACCGACTGCATCGATTTCATCGATGAAGATGATGCAAGGTGCATTTTTCTTGGCGTTCTCAAACATGTCGCGGACGCGGGCAGCGCCCACACCCACAAACATTTCGACAAAGTCTGAGCCTGAGATGCTGAAAAACGGCACTTTAGCTTCCCCTGCAATGCCCTTGGCCAGCAGCGTTTTACCCGTACCGGGGGGACCGACCAACAGCAAACCACGCGGAATGCGGCCACCAAGCTTCTGAAACTTGGCCGGGTCTTTCAGGAAGTCAACCACTTCCTTCACTTCTTCTTTGGCTTCGTCGCACCCTGCCACGTCTGCGAACGTCACAGAGTTGTTGTTTTCATCCAGCATGCGGGCTTTGCTCTTGCCAAAGCTGAATGCCCCACCTTTACCGCCACCCTGCATTTGGCGCATGAAATAGATCCACACCCCAATCAACAGCAGCATCGGGCCCCAACTGACCAGCAGCGTCATCAGCAGCGAACCTTCTTCACGCGGCTTGACGTCGAACTTCACGTCGTTGGCCAGCAAATCGCCGATCAGGCCACGGTCCAAAAACGTGGCGGTGGTGCGCACACGGCGATCGTCCACCGTCACGGCCGAAATTTCAGTGCCGCCAGGGCCTTCGGAAATGGTAGCGCTCTTGATCCGCTGAGCCTTCACCTCAACGAGAAAATCAGAGTAACCCATGTACCCTGCGCCAGCAGTCGTCCGTCCGTCAAATTGCTTGAAGACGGTAAAAAGTACCATGGCAATCACCATCCAGACGGCGATTTTTGAAAACCACTGATTGTTCAAGTGCGGCTCCTGAGTTGAGGGTCGAGTGCAGTTGGGGGCATTTTAGGCTTTTCAAGCCCCAAAGGACTTGACAAGCGACGAAAGCCTCACTAACAACATCATTTATTTTCTTGATCTGCTTGTCGGGCAATCGTTCCACGGGGCGGTTTGTCGATCCAATCCGGTTCGAACGACAGGTGGTGCCGGGAGCAATCAGCCTGCAACCACAGATTGCGATGCGAAGGCACGCTTACTGACGTTTGAGGCCCAGCCCCACAAGAAAGGTTTCTGACGATTTGTCCCGTGATGCCTTCGGCTTGATGGGCTTCACCACTTTGAAGTGTGTTCGAAACAACTGCACCAATTCGCTGTATCCACTGCCGTGAAACACCTTGGCGACCAAGGCACCCTCAGCCTTCAGGTGCTGGCGTGCAAAGTCAACCGCCAGTTCCACCAGATGAGAAATGCGGGCCGCGTCCACCCCTTCAATGCCCGAGAGGTTGGGTGCCATGTCTGAGACCACCAGGTCCAACTGCCCCCCGCTGGCTTTGCTACCCAGCGCCTGATGAAGCGCGTCGAGGGTGGACTCCTCCCTGAAGTCGCCCTGGATGAACGACACGCCTTCGATCGGTGCCATCTCCAGGATATCCATGGCCACGATGGTGCCATTCAGCTCCCCCACGGCTGCTCCTTGGGGCGAAAGTCGACGGCGCAGATACTGGCTCCATGCGCCAGGTGCGGAGCCCAAGTCCACCACGGTTTGTCCCGGTTTGACCAGCCGAAGCGTTTCGTCAATTTCCTTCAATTTGTAGGCCGCGCGTGCCCGAAACCCCTCGCGCTGGGCGAGTTTGACCCATGGATCATTGACATGGTCGTTCAGCCAGGCCTTGTTGACTTTTTTGCTTTTGGTATCGACTTTCATGGGGCGACTGGGGGATAGCTGAATGCCCCGACGGGGGATGGCCGATAATTGTCCCATGCCTCAGATACAACTCACCCCCGCACAACGCAAGGAACACCGAGCCCTTGCCCACCACCTCACCCCGGTGGTGTTCATCGGCAATGACGGCCTGACCGAGGCCGTGATCAAGGAAACCGACCAGGCGCTCAAGGCACATGGCCTCATCAAGGTCAGGGTGTTCTCGGATGACCGGGCTGCCCGAGAGGACTGTTTGCAAACACTGAGTGACCGACTGGATGCCGCCCCCATCCAGCACATTGGCAAACTGCTGGTGTTGTGGCGCCCCCTTCCTGACAAGGAGAAGGCGCTGGATGAAGACCGAGGCGCGGCGCCTCGCGACGTCAAGGTGTTGAAGTTCAGCAGCCGCGGCGGGCAACGCCCACAGGTCAAAACGGTTCGCGTGCTGGGCAACCAGCGGCTCACAGCCGGTGGCACCGTGAAACGTGCCAAAGTCTTGCAAAAGAGCGTCAAGAAGTCCAATCAGGCAGACTGACCCCAAATCCCTACCCCTGAAGACGCTGCCCACGAGGCAGCGTTGCTTTTTCTACCCCTCTCCATCCTCTGACACATGAGCGTCTCAGCCCCCCTCCCCTTGCTGAATTTTCAGGATTTGCCGCTGTTCGACCAGGTACTGCCCGAGCAGATTGGCCCAGCCATCGACGCACTGTTGACGCAAGCCGATGCCGCACTGGAAGCCGTGACGGCTCCCGACTTTCCGGCAGACTGGAAACAGATGGCCTCGGTGCTGGACGTGGCCACCGAGCGTTTGGGGCGTGCATGGGGAACGGTCAACCACCTGAACAGCGTGGCTGACACACCCACCCTGCGTGCTGCTTACAACGAGGCCCTGCCCCGCGTGACCGACTTCTGGACCCGCCTGGGCGCGGACGAGCGCCTGTATGCCAAGTACAAAGCCATGCCGGTGGGCAGCCTGACCAGCGAACAGGCCCAGGCCCACCGGAACGCCATGCGTGGGTTCGTGCTGGGCGGTGCCGAATTGCAGGGCGAAGCCAAGAGCCGCTTCGCGGCAATCCAGGAGCAGCATGCCGAACTGGCACAGAAGTTCAGCGAAAACTCACTGGATGCCACCGACGCTTTCAGCCTGCTGGTGACCGAGGAAGAACTGGCCGGTGTGCCCACTGACGTGGTGGAAGCGGCCCGCGCGCTGGCGCAGTCCAGCGGCCAGTCAGGTTGCAAACTCACCCTGAAGATGCCGTGCTACCTGCCGGTGATGCAGTTTGCCCACAGTGCCGCCCTGCGCCAAACCTTGCACCGTGCGTACACCACCCGCGCCAGCGACCAGGCTGCGCCCGAGCATGTCAAGTTCGACAACAGCGCCATCATGCAAAGCCTGCTCGCCTTGCGGCAGGAAGAAGCCGACCTGCTGGGCTATGCCAACTTTGCGCAGGTGTCGCTGGTGCCCAAAATGGCCCAGTCGCCCGAGCAGGTCGCCAGCTTCCTGCGCGACCTGGCCGCCAAGGCTCGCCCCTACGCCGAACAAGACCTGGCTGACATGCGGGCATTCGCGGCGGAACACCTGGGGCTGTCCGACCCGCAAGCCTGGGACTGGCCCTACATTGGCGAAAAGCTGAAGGAAACGCGCTACGCTTTCAGCGAACAGGAGGTCAAAACCTACTTCACAGCACCCAAGGTGCTGCAAGGGCTGTTCAACATCGTTGAAACGCTGTTCGAAGTCAGCATCCGCCCCGACACTGCCCCGGTGTGGCACCCGAAGGTCGAGTTCTTCCGCATCGAGCGTGGTACCCAACTGGTGGGCCAGTTCTACCTCGACATGGGCGCCCGCACCGGCAAACGTGGCGGTGCCTGGATGGACGATGTCCGCACCCGCTGGCTGCGGCCCGACACCGGCACCCTCCAAACCCCCGTGGCCCACCTGGTGTGCAACTTTGCCGAAGGCGTGGGTGGCAAGCCTGCGCTGCTGACGCATGACGACGTCATCACCCTGTTCCACGAATTCGGCCACGGCCTGCACCACCTGCTAACACAGGTCAACGAGCGCGATGTGTCGGGCATCAGTGGCGTGGAATGGGATGCGGTGGAACTGCCCAGCCAGTTCATGGAAAACTTCTGCTGGGAATGGGATGTGCTGAAACACATGACCGCCCATGTGGACACGGGCGAGCCCCTGCCCCGCAGCCTGTACGACAAGATGCTGGCCGCCAAGAACTTCCAGAGTGGCCTGCAAACGCTGAGGCAAGTGGAGTTCGCGCTGTTCGACATGCTGTTGCACATGGGTCAGGCACCGCTGGTTGACGGCAAGCCCGACGTGATGGCCCTGCTGAACCGTGTGCGCCAGGAAGTGGCGGTGTTGACACCCCCTGCCTACACCCGCACGCCCAACACCTTTGGCCACATTTTTTCCGGAGGCTACTCGGCCGGCTACTACAGCTACAAATGGGCCGAAGT
>DDUQ01000133.1:0-7517 GCA_002344885.1 Comamonadaceae bacterium UBA2334 | reverse complement strand
GGCTACTACAGCTACAAATGGGCCGAAGTGCTGTCCGCCGATGCCTACGCCGCCTTTGAAGAAGCGGCCCAGCAAACGGGCAGCACGCTCGACGTGCCCACCGGCAAGCGCTTCCGCGAAGCCATCCTGGAAGCCGGTGGCAGCCGACCCGCGATGGACTCGTTCAAAGCCTTCCGCGGCCGCGAGCCCGACCTGTCCGCGCTGCTGCGCCACCAGGGCATGGCTGCGCAGCCTGCCTGAACCTGACCGATACTGGCGGGGTGCGCCCTCGGGCGCATCGTCTGCCGGGAGCAGACCTTCACGCACAACGAAACGGAGACCCATTCCATGGCACCCACGTTCACTCAGGCCCGCGTCAGCAGCATCCTCTGCGGCTTCGTTCTGCTGGGCTGTGCTGCGGCCAACGTGCAGGCACAGCCCGTGTACCGTATCGTCGGCCCGGATGGCAAAGTCACCTTCTCGGACAAGCCGCCGCAGGACGCCAAAACCCCCGCAGCGCCCGCCACCACCGCCAGGTCTGCAGAAGCACGCCCCAGCCTGCCCTACGAACTGCAGCAACTGGCCAGCAAGTACCCCGTCACGCTCTACAGCGCCAGTGGCTGCAGCCCGTGCGACCAGGGACGCGCCCTGCTGACCAAACGTGGTGTGCCGTTCACTGAAAAGACCGTCAACACCAATGAAGACCTGGTGGCGTTCAAGCGCGTCAGCACCGAAGGAGCCTTGCCGTTGCTGACCATTGGCGGCCAGTCCATCAAAGGCTATTCGGACAGCGAATGGACCTCCTACCTCGACGCGGCGGGCTACCCCAAACAGTCTGCGCTGCCCCCGTCGTACCGCCCGGCAGCGGCAGAACCGCTGTCCCCGCTGAAAACTGCGGCCCAGGCCCCCTCGCCCGCCGGCACCGAAACAGCCAACCCGACGGGTGCCACCGCTTCGGCCAACGATGGCAAACCTGCCGCACCCCAGCGCCCCCGACCGCCAGCGCCACCTGCCAACAACCCGAACAATCCTGCAGGCATCCGGTTCTGACGGTCAGTCAACCCACCATGCTGCCCGGCGGCTGACGCCTGCAAACAGGTCGCCAAAAGCATCGCCAACGCTTGACTGCATTTACCTGCTTGCTATCATTTAAATTCAATAGCAAGCAAGCTATACAAGTCAAGCGGCGCAGACAAAAAGCATTCAATACGTCAACGTTTTCACGCCAGCAGCCGTGCCCATCAGGCACACCGTGGCCTTCTGGTGCGCGAACACGCCCACCGTCACCACGCCGGGCCACTGGTTGACCTGAGACTCGAACGCCAGCGGGTCGGTGATGCGCAGGCCGCGCACGTCCAGAATGTGCTGGCCGTTGTCGGTCACCAGCGGTTGGCCGTCTTTCAGGCGCAGTGTGGCCTGGCCACCCATGGCGGCAAACTGGGCGCTGATGCGCTGTGCGGCCATGGGAATCACTTCCACCGGCAGCGGGAAGTTGCCCAGGGCCTCGACCAGCTTGCTGTCGTCCACGATGCACACAAACTGTTTGGACTGCGCCGCCACAATTTTTTCACGCGTCAGCGCCGCGCCACCGCCTTTGACCATGTGGCCCCGGCCATCGATTTCATCGGCGCCGTCGATGTACACACCCAGCTCGGCCACACTGTTGGCATCGAACACTTCGATGCCCAGCGC
The DNA here is from genome assembly GCA_002344885.1 of Comamonadaceae bacterium UBA2334. Classification (GTDB taxonomy): domain Bacteria; phylum Pseudomonadota; class Gammaproteobacteria; order Burkholderiales; family Burkholderiaceae_C; genus UBA2334. The sequence goes on along the minus strand of DDUQ01000133.1, from coordinate 5,846 downwards.
CTTGAGCCTGGCCGTCGAAGCCTCCGAACTGGAGACAGCGCCCTTGATCTGGCCCCTCATGCTGGCCAGCGCGTCGATGAACTTGTTCACCGTCGAGCCCGTGCCCACGCCCACGATGGTGCCGGGCGTCACGTATTGCAGCGCGGCCTGCCCCACCAGGGTTTTGAGTTCATCTTGCGTCAGCGCAGCGTTGCCAGTGGAGGTCGGAGAGGTCATGGTGGGCGATCAGGGAAAATACGGGGTTGTTCCAAAAAACATCCGGATTATCCAATGCCCCTGCTGCCCTACGCCCTCGCCCGCCCCTTCCTGTTTGGTTTGGACCCCGAGGCGGCACACGAACTCACCCTCAAGAGCCTGGCCGTGGCGCAGAACACGCCACTGCAATGGGCCTGGTGCACGGGCATGGTGGACGACCCGGTCACCGTCGCGGGCATCCGCTTTCCCAACCGCGTGGGCCTGGCCGCCGGGCTGGACAAAAACGCACACTGCATCGACGGCCTGGGGGCCATGGGCTTCGGGTTTGTGGAAGTCGGTACCGTTACCCCACTGGGCCAGCCCGGCAACCCCAAACCGCGCATGTTCCGGCTGCCACAAGCCAATGCACTCATCAACCGCCTGGGGTTCAACAACGACGGGCTGGACGCGTTTGTGCGCAACGTGCAACAGGCCAAATGCCGCCGGCCCGGTGCGCACAGCGCCATGCGGCTGGGCCTGAACATCGGTAAAAACGCCACCACGCCCATTGAGTCCGCGACCACCGACTACCTCACCTGCCTGGACGGCGTGTACCCCCATGCCGACTATGTGACCGTCAACATCTCCAGCCCCAACACCAAGAACCTGCGTGCCTTGCAGAGTGACGAGGCGCTGGACAACCTGCTAGATGCCCTGTCCGCCCGGCGCCACACCCTGGCGCAGCAACACGGCAAACACATTCCGCTGTTCGTGAAAATTGCCCCCGACCTGGACGAGGCGCAAATTGCCAGCGTGGCCGTCACCTTGCGCAAATACGGCATGGACGCCTCAGGCACGCCCAACCAGCAATGGGGACTGATTGCCACCAACACCACACTGGATCGCCAGGCCGTGGCCGGGCTGGCGCATGCCGAGGAAACCGGCGGCCTGTCGGGCAAACCTGTGTTCGAGAAAAGCAATGCCGTCATCCGCCAGCTGCGCACAGCGCTGGGCAAGGGCTTCCCCATCATTGGCGTGGGGGGCGTGATGAGCGGGGCAGACGCCGTGGCCAAGCTCCAGGCCGGGGCCGATCTGGTGCAGATCTACACCGGACTCATCTACAAAGGCCCGGCGTTGGTGCAAGAGGCCGCATTGAGCATCAAAAAGGCCTCCAGAGATTGATTGGCGTCACTATTTGCTATCGTTTATTCATGACCGAGCAGGCGTGCCACATGCTCGCCAATGGCCAGTGAACTGGTCAAGCCCGGCGATTCAATGCCAAACAGGTTGACCAGCCCCGGCACACCGTGCACGGCAGGGCCGTCGATGCGGAAGTCGGGCGCAGACTGACCCGGCCCGTAGATTTTGGGCCGCACGCCGCTGTAACCAGGTACCAGTGCGCCATCGGGCAGATCAGGCCAGTAGCGCCGCACCTCGGCATAGAAGCTTTCTGCCCGAGCCGGGTCCACTGCGTAGTCGATGCCATCGGGCTCGGCCACATTCAACCACTCCAGATCGGGACCGAACTTGGCCTGCCCACCCAGGTCAAGCGTGAGGTGCACGCCCAGCCAGGCATCCTGCGGCGCGGGGTAGAGCAAACGGCTGAACGGTGCATGTCCGTCCAGCGTGTAGTAGCTGCCCTTGGCGAAGTGGGCCTGCGGAATGTGCCGGGGCGACAGGCCCTGGATGGCCTGCGCCACGGCCGTGGCATGCAAAGCGGCAGCGTTGACCACGGTACAGGCCAGCAACCGGGTGGGCTCGGCGCCGGGGCTGTGCACGGTCAGTTCGATGCCATCAGCCTGCACACGCCCGGCCACCACCGCCGAGTCGAGCGCCACACAACCGCCTGCCCGCTCCAGGTCACCCTGCATGGCCAGCATCAGTCCATGGCTGTCCACGATGCCTGTGGTGGGGGAATGCAGTGCTGCCAGACACGCCAGCGCGGGCTCCATGGCCTGCGCCTGGGTACGGGTGAGCCATTCAATGGGCACACCATTTGCCTGCGCCCTGGCTTGCAGCGCATGCAAAGCGTGCAATTGGGCATCATCTGTCGCCACCACCAGTTTGCCGCACATGTTCACTGCCACCCCGTGGCTGGCGCACAGTTCATACAGCAGGGCTTTTCCTCGCACGCAGAGCTCTGCCTTCAGCGAGCCCGTGGGGTAGTACAGCCCGGCGTGAATCACCTCGCTGTTGCGTGCACTCACGCCTGAACCGATGGTGCGCTCTTTTTCGAGCACCACCACTTCGCGCCCTGCCTGGGCCAATGCTCTGCCAACAGCCAGACCCACCACGCCTGCACCGATCACCACCACATCGAGTTCTTCCATTTCAGGGGCTGCTTTCATTCAATTCATGTCAATCACCGTGCTCGGCAGATACCTGCCTACAACACCGCTGTGCTATTTTCCACGCATCCCATCTGGCCGCATCATGTCCACACAACCTGCCCCCCATCCAAATCTCGACACCGAAACGGCCCGCGAATCACTGCGATTGCACGCCAGACAGGCATCGGGCTCGCGCGTGTCGATCTGGGTGCTGTTCAGCCTGATCATGGTGGCCGTGCACCAGGCCATCCCAGCCTGGCGGGCGCTTGGCTGGGGCCTGCCGATGCTGGCCGTCGCGCAGTACATCCACGTCCAATGCTTATTCATCCTGGAGCGGGTTGACTCCGCCGATGCCGAAGAACTGCGCCAGTTGCATGGCCGCATGCTGCGTACAACGGTGACGCATCAGGCGCTCATGGGCACGACCGTTTGGTGGTTCGGCTTGCAACACGAGTTTGAACTCGCTTTGGTGGGCACAGCGCTCCAACTGATCTACACCGGTGCAGCCATGGCCAACGGTGCCGTGAATGTACGGACATTCATCATCGGCACATGGGTCAATCTCGGCGCTGCCATGGCCTACTGGTTTCTACTGGAAACCCACCGTTGGCCAGTTGGACTGGCCTTGCTGGGCGCAGCTTTCGTGATGTCCAAAATGTCAAAGAACATGGCGGAGGGCTTCAAAGATTCGTTGCGCATGCGGTTCGAGAACAACGAGCTCCTCAAGCGCCTGGCCGAGGAAAAACGTGTGGCTGAAGAAGCCACCGCTTTCAAGTCACGTTTTCTCGCCAACGTCAGTCATGAAATCCGGACCCCGGTCAGTGCCATTTTGGGTATGTGTTATCTGACTCTGAAGACAGAACTGACCGCCAAGCAGCGCCATTACGTTCAAATCGTGCTTCAGAGCAGTGAACACCTGAGCAAACTGCTCAATCAAGTGCTCGATTTTTCTAAGATCGAGGCGAGCATGCTCACGTTGGACCGTGATCCCTTCAGTCTGAAGCAAATGCTCGAGCAAGTACATGCCCAGCACGGCGCACTAGCACATGCAAAAAACCTGACTCTGAGTTTGGCCGTCGATGGAGACGTGCCTCCCATCGTGGTGGGCGACGCCCTTCGATTGCGCGAAATCCTGACCAACTACGTCAGCAATGCCATCAAGTTCACGCCGTCCGGCAGCATCGACGTACACGTCAGTTTGAAGAACCGAACAAACGCGGGCGTAGAGCTGAAATTCGACGTGAAAGACACCGGCATCGGCTTGGATGCCAAACAGATCGGCTACGTTTTCGACAGCTTCCAACAGGCAGACGCCTCCACCACTCGAGAGTACGGGGGGACAGGACTGGGGCTGGCGATTGCCAAAAACCTCGCCGAAATGATGAACGGCGCAGTGGGCGTGATCAGCGCGCCCGGTCAAGGTTCAACGTTCTGGTTCACGGCACAGTTTGACCTGCCGACCACAGACACTCCAGAAAAGTCAGAGGAGACTGCTGCCATTCTGCTGACCACCCACCCACCCTTCAAAGCGGCACAGTCCGCCCCTGCCCTGTCTGATGCAGACCTGGCCGTTGCCAGACAGGCAGCAGCGGAGTTGTCTCGCTTGGTAGCGGCCAGCGACCCTGCAGCCCTGTCCAAGCTGGGTCAGCATGCTGATCTGTTGCGCGCGCTATGGCCACATGCATTTGCGGGGATCGACGCAGCTATTCGCCAGTTCGATTGGGATGCGGCAGAAAATTTGCTGGCCGAACAGGGTTGCATGCCCGAAAAATCCGATGCCGCACCTCAGATCCACCCCCTTACAGTGCTGACCGTGGATGACAACCCCGTCAACATCACGCTGATGGTTGATTTGCTGACACCACACTACAACGTGCGGGCTGCCAGCTCAGGCCAGCGCGCGCTTCACATTGCCCAGACCCAGCACATCGATCTCGTGCTGTTGGATGTGATGATGCCGGTCATGGACGGCTACGAGGTTTGCAAGCGGTTGCAAGCGTTACCGACGATGACCGCATGCCCGATCTTGTTCCTGACGGCGAAGAATCAGATCGAGGACATGGAGTACGGCCTGCAGCTGGGGGCCCAGGACTACATCGCCAAGCCCATTTCTCCACCGTTGGTGCTCAAACGCATCGAAACTCATCTGACGCTGCGTGCCCTGAAAGCAGGGGCCGAGCCATCACACGATTGCGCCCCGACTGCTTCGCCCTGTAGAGCATCTGATCTGCCAGACTGATCGTCTCGTTGAGCGTCTGACCCGGCAGATGCTGGGCCAAACCTATGGAAATTGTGCACCGCAAAGTTGCTCCACTGTCCAGCGGAATCGGAAGATCCTGGAGCGCCTGACGCAGCCTGTCCAGCACCTCCTGTGCCTGCTCCAACCGCGTGTCAGGCATCAATACGATGAATTCCTCGCCTCCAAAACGGGCCAGTGCATCTGTTGCCCGCAAGCGCTCACGCAGCAACTTTGCGACCGACTTCAGCACCTCGTCACCCACGGGGTGCCCATGGCAGTCGTTCACCTGTTTGAAATGATCCACATCCAGCATGGCCAGAGACACAGGTTGGTTCAGTTGTTCGCACTGCACCAACTGCGTGGGCATCATCTGATTGCACCATGCACGGTTGCAAAGACCCGTGAGGGCATCCGTTTGGGCCAAGTCCCGGTAGCGTCGCTCTGTTCGCTGAGCAGACCGCAAACTATCGAGATTGCGCCGGAAATGGTCAGCCTGGATGCGCATCAGATTCAGACTCAGCAAATGACTGCGCTGCATCAACTGCATCAGCACAGGCTCGGGCACCGCAAGCACCGTCGCGTTGGTTGCCGCCAGCACAAAAGCAGACGGAGGACGGCGGTCGATCAGCGAAACTTCGCCGACGCAGTCACCTGCAATGACCTCACCGATGGGTTCGGTATCACCCCGCGTCACACAAATGTTCAGTGTGCCGTCGAGCAACACATACAGGTGCTGGTTGAGCTCACCGGGCTCCAGCAAAACGCTACGAGGAGGCAAAACCAAGCCTGAACAATTTGCCAGAAGGTCTTCAAACAGGGCAATGGACAAGCCCTCGAACAACTGCGTTCTGGATAGCAATTCGGATGTACGGTATGACATGTGGGCAAAACCTTTGGAAATCGATCGCAAAGACCCGCGTATTCTGCGACGAATGCAATGGAGACTTTCGCCCGATGGGCGTAGACATGACGCCCCGCTGCCACTCGACACCCTGCACACAAAAATCAACACCGAAACCGGTACACCAACAAAAAAGGACCTGACGTTTCCGTCAAGTCCTTGATTCGTCACACAAATTTTGGTGGGCGGTGCAGGGTTCGAA
>DDUQ01000126.1 GCA_002344885.1 Comamonadaceae bacterium UBA2334 | reverse complement strand
CTGGGGCGAAAAGGACGGCACCGTCACCAACAGCGAACGCCGCATCAGCCGCGTGCGAGCGGCCGTGTGGCCGCCGCAGCCCGACACCCCGGCACACGCCGCCGATGCCGTCGCGGCCAGCCCGCTGCACGGCAACGGCCCCCGGCATGACTGGCAGATTGGCCTGCTTCTTGCGCAGCGTCTGGAAAAGCAACTGCGCCCCGGCCTGCCCACCCTGTTTCCGTACACCACACCCGAAGCCGTCTGGAACGAACACCGTGAAAGCACCCGCGGACGCGACCTCGACATCACCGGACTGAGTTACGCCATGATCGACGACCACGGCCCTCAACAGTGGCCCCTGCCCGACAACCGCCCGGCCATCAGCCGACAGGCCGAGGAGATTGACCGGCCTTTCAAGGGCGGCGAGGTCAGGCTGTACGCCGACGGCAGCTTTCCCACGGCAGACGGCAAGGCGAGGTTTGCGGCCGTACCCCACCGTCCGGTGGCCGAAGCACGTGAGTCGAAGTTTCCGTTCTCGCTCACCACGGGCCGCCTGCGCGACCAGTGGCACGGCATGAGCCGCACCGGCACGCTGGGCCGACTGTTCGGCCATGTGCCGGAACCCACGGTACACATGCACCCGCAGGACATGGCCCGACGGGGTTTCGAGCAGGGTGACCTGGTCAACGTGTCCAGCAAACGGGGCACCCTGGTGGTGCCGGTACAGGCCAACGACGAAGTGGGCCTGGGTCAGCTGTTCATGGCCATGCACTGGGGCAGCGAATACCTCAGCGGCATGGGGGCCAACGGACTGCCTTTGGCCGGTGTGAACGCGTTGACCACATCGGCACACTGCCCCACATCCAGGCAACCCGAGTTCAAACACGCAGCGGTGCGATTGGACAAGACCAGCCTGCCCTGGACATTGCTCGCACTGGGTTGGGTGCCCGATGACCAGGCCCACACTGTCCGTGAGGCTTTGCGCAGACTGATGCCACAGTTTGCGTTTGCCACCTGTGTGCCCTTCGGACGCGATCGCAGCGGCGTGTTGTTCCGCGCCGCAGCCGCCCAGGCCCCCGATGCCCAGCTGCTGGACACCATCGAGGCCCTGCTGGGCCTGGACCGTTCCGACACCCTGCGCTACGCCGATGCCCGACAGGGCCAACGCCGCGCCGTGCGGCTGGTGCGCAACCCCGCACAAGCCGATGCCGCCGATCCCCATTCAGGGGTCACGCTGGACGCGTTCCTCCTGGCGGGCGATACCCGCTCGCAAGCCTGGATCAAAACCCTTTTGCAGGAAGAACTGCCTGCCGGCACCTACGGTCGCCAGCTGTTGCAGCCCCGCAGCCAGGCACCCACCGCGTGGGCTGGCACCGTCCAGACTGGCAGCCCGCAAGTGTGCACATGCTTCAACGTCAACGAGGCCAGCATCGACCAGCTGCTGGCGCGATGCCCCGGCACGCCTGGCGAGCGCCTGGCGACCCTGCAAGCCGACTTGAAGTGCGGCACCAACTGTGGCTCGTGCCTGCCCCAGCTGAAAAAGCGGATTGCCCTGGTAGTGGCACCGACCGCCCAGGTTGAGACGGGGCCTGCAGCCGCCGCGCTGCCAGCCGTTGCCTGATGCGATGCCGAAGCGGCCCATCAACCTCGCCTGTCACCGATTTGCTTTATGACCACAGGTTGTATTGAAAGCCAGACAATCCGGCCATGAGCATCAGTCAATACATCAAGGAAATCGGCCGGGGCAAGGATGGGGCCCGGGCGCTGAGCCGCGAACAGGCCGCCGACCTGATGGGCCAGTTGCTGGAAGGACAGGTGACCGATCTGGAAGTGGGCGCGTTCTGCCTGGCCATGCGCATCAAGGGCGAGACACCTGACGAGATGGCCGGCTTTCTCGATGCCACCCACGCCCGCCTGCACAGGTTGCGCCAGGCGGCCCATGTCAGTGCCCCCGCCGTGGTGCTGCCCAGCTACAACGGTGCGCGCAAGCTACCGGTGCTGACCCCCTTGCTGGCCCTGCTGCTGGCACGCGAAGGCCTGGCCGTGCTGGTCCACGGCTGCGAAACCGAAAATGCCAGAATTTCTGCACAAAAAGTGCTTTCAGCGCTTGATATACATGCGCTCGATGCTACAAATGAACTGACACCCGGCAGCGTTCACTTCAGCCCGACCGAAAGTTTGCACCCCGGCTTGAAGCGCCTGCTGGACGTGCGACGGGTGGTCGGTCTGCGCAACCCGGCGCACAGCCTGGTCAAGCTGATGATGCCCGTGGCCGGCCCGGCCGTGCTGGTCAGCAGCTACACACACCCCGAATACCTGCACGCCATGACCGCGACGCTGGCCATGACGCACGCGCCTGCCCTGCTGCTGCGTGGCACCGAAGGTGAACCCGTGGCCGATGCGCGCCGCACCCCGGCCATGGACGCGTTCCTGAACGGCCAGGTCACGCGGGTGGAAGCGCCCCAAAGTGGCTCATTGACCCAGCTGCCTGACCTGCCTGGCACCGCCCCGGCCGAAACGGCTGCCTGGATTCGGCAGGTGCTGGCCGGCGACGTCCCGGTTCCGTCACCCATCGCGCGGCAGGTGAGCCACATCACTGCGCTGGCACGAACACTGACCACGTCTTCCTCCCCCCACCTCACCGACACACAGCTACCGGCATGACACACCCTGAACAGACGACGCCGGTGGGCCACACGTCCACCCAGCAAACACCCGATGCCTGGACCAGCCGACTGCCCGACCGGCCACCACGCACACCCGATGCGCCCCTGCCCGGTGGCACGGGCAGCTGCACCCTGGTGGGTGCCGGGCCCGGTGACCCGGAGTTACTGACCATCAAAGCCGCCCGCGCCATTGCACAGGCCACGGTCCTGCTGGTGGACGACCTGGTCAGCGACGACATCGTTGCACTGGCTTCACCAGGTGCCCGCGTGGTGCATGTGGGCAAGCGGGGCGGCTGTCAGTCCACGCCACAGGCGTTCATCGAGAAGCTGATGATCCAGGCTGTCCACGCCGGAGAACGGGTGGTCCGCCTCAAGGGCGGTGACCCGTTTGTGTTCGGACGCGGGGGCGAAGAGGTGGAACACCTGCAGGCGGCTGGCATTGCGGTCACGGTGGTCAACGGCATAACCGCAGGGCTGGCCGCAGTGACGTCACTCGGTGTGCCGCTGACGCACCGCGAGCATGCCCATGGTGTGGTGTTTGTCACAGGCCATGCCAAACCCGGCAGCACAGGGCCAGACTGGGTCACCCTGGCCCGCACCTGCCACCAGGCCAGGCTGACGCTGGTCATCTACATGGGCGTGATCGGTGCGGCGCAGATTCAGACAAAACTGCTCGACGGTTTGCCCACCTGCACACCGGTCGCCATCGTCCAGCATGCCAGCCTGCCGCAACAACGTCACGCGGTGTGCGAGTTGCAGCATTTGCACGCCACGCTGCAGGCCGAAGCGTTGGGCAGCCCCAGCGTGATCGTGGTGGGTGACGTGATGCAGGGTCTGCTCGCGCTCAGCCAGGAAACCGGCATGCCCGCGCGTCAAACCGCTTGAACGCCTGCCGCCCCCGACTGACACCCCCGGCTGAGGCGCTCAAGTGCGGTGCTCACCTGAGGTGTCCGACAGGCACTCCCGGGCTGTTGCCCCCGATACACCACCCTGCAAGCGCTGGCCACACCCGGCGGCCCCAACCGAAACGTCGGCGACAGTTCGGCTCAAACCCCATTCGGGCGTTCGTCAAGCCGTCTCCACAGCTCCGTCACCGGCAACGTCGCCGCCAATGTCATCGGCAACATCATCGGCGTGGGCTGACGCGGCGCCCAGCCAGCGGTTGACGACCTCGTCCAGCGTGTTGGGGTGGATGGGCTTGGACACGTAGTCATCCATGCCTGCGGCCAGCACCCGCTCCCGGTCACCGCCCATGGCATCGGCGGTCATGGCCACAATCGGCACACGGCGCATGGCTTCCCCGGCCTGGCCTTGGCGTATGGCGGTTGTGGCCGCAAAGCCATCCATCACGGGCATACGACAGTCCATCAGAACCAGCCCGTAAGGGTGTGTGGCCAGGGCAGCGAGTGCTTCCTGCCCGTTGCCGGCCACATCCACCACATGCCCCTTGCGGCGCAACAACGCCAGCGCCAACTTCTGGTTGGTGAGGTTGTCCTCCACCAGCAAGATGCGCAGGTGAGACGCTTCCTCCACCAATTGATGGCGGGTGATGAGACGGGGTGCCTCTGCCTTGGGTTGCTGGGCGAGCATGGCCACCAGCGCTTTTTGCAACAGGTCGGCCCGAACCGGCTTGGGCAGGTAGGCCGCAAATCCTGCTGCCAACAGACGGTCGGCATCGCCCCGCATGGCCACCGACGTGAGCAACATCAACGGCAGGTGTGCCAGGGCCGGTTCGGCCTTGATGCGCTGCCCCAGCGCTTCCCCGTTGAGATCGGGCATGTGCATGTCGATGACCACCCCATCGGCCGCGCGGCCGTCGGCGGCCGCCTGTTGCAGCGCGCCCACTGCCTCCAGCGGGTGCGCACACAGAGTCACCTCGCAACCCCAGGTTTTGAGCAACATCTGCATGAGGTTGCGGTTGGTGGCGTTGTCGTCCACCACCATCAGGTGTTTGCCCTGCAGCACCGACCAGTCCGGTGCCGGTGGAGCGACAACCTCCGGCGCGGGGGCATCGGCCACGGCCATGGGCAACTCGAACCAGAACACCGACCCCTTGCCCAGCTCGCTGCTGACCCCGATGGTGCCCCCCATGAGTTCGACCAGCCGCTTGCTGATCGACAGGCCCAGGCCAGTCCCGCCAAAGCTGCGGCTGATGGAGCTGTCGGCCTGCGTGAAAGGGGTGAACAGCTTGGGCAATTTGTCAGGCGGAATGCCCACGCCGCTGTCGGCAATGTCAAACCGCAGCCGCACCGGATTGCCCGCCTGCAACACGCTGACATGAACCGTCACCTCGCCCTGCGTGGTGAACTTGATGGCATTGCCCACCAGGTTCAGCAACACCTGGCGCAGCCGGCCTGGGTCAGACGTGACATGCGCGGGCACGCCGGGGGCCACCAGGTTGACGAATTCGATGCCCTTTTCCTCGGCCTTGAAGCCCAGCAGCGTGGTCACTTCGTTCAGCATGACCCGCAGGTCGAAGTCGATCAACTCGATATCGAGCTTGCCGGAATCGATCTTGGAAAAGTCCAGGATGTCGTTCAGGATGGTCAGCAGCGCCTGCGCACTCTGCTTGGCTGTCTCGGCATAGTCGCGCTGCTCGTCATTGAGTGGCGTCATCAACAGCAGCTCGGTCATGCCCAAAATGCCGTTCATGGGCGTGCGGATTTCATGGCTCATGTTGGCCACGAACACGCCTTTGGCCCGGTTGGCCGCTTCGGCAGCTTCTCGCGCGTTGCGTAAATCGGTCACATCGACCCTGAAGGCTACCGTGTGCCCGTTGGGCGTGCGCCTGTCCACCACACGCAGCCAGCGGCCATCGGTCAGCTGGAATTCGGCATTGCGCTGCCCACTTCGGTGTTGGGCCATCGCCTGGGCCACCCACGTGTCGGTATCAACAGGCAAGGGGGCATAGTCGCCCCGCTCGACACACGTCCGCACGATGTACTCGAACGTGTTGCCAGGCACGATCACGTCGGACGACCGCGCATACACCTCGCGGCACCGGTCATTGGCGTAAATGAGCCGGTCGTGCTCGTCATAGACCATGAAGGCCTCGTCAATGGCCTCGATGGCGGTGCGCAACAGGCCCTCGGTCTGCTGAAGTGCACTCTCGGCCCGTGCCCGGTCGGCCGCCCGGGCCTGGTCAAGTTCATGCGCCAGCTGGTTGATGGACGTCACCACGCCACCCAGTTCGCCCCGCATCTCGGGCAGGCGGTGGGTGAGGTCGGTGGCCATGACCTGCATGCCTTGTTTGAGCGCATCGACCTCTCGGGTGAGGTAGGTGGCCAGCCACAGCACCAGCATCACGGCCACCAGCATCACCGAGCTGGTGACGAGCAACACGGCCCGGTGCATGTTGGCCACATCTGCCCGCACATCGTCCAGCAGCACATTGGCCCAGACATAGCCAACGGTCTGGCCGCGTTGCTCGATGGGCATCATGGCATTCAGGATGGCGCCACGCACCTGCTGACCGGCATGGACTGCAGGCTGCCCCGTCTGCATCACGCCGCGACCCGGGTGGTCAGCCGCAATGGCCTGGCCCACCTTGTCGGCAAACTCGGCCGACGGGCCGTAAGTCACGATGGCATCGAGCTCGCGGTGGTAATAACCCAGGCCCACGCCGGGGAAGGCGACCGCCAGCTCATCCGTCGCAGGCCGCAACGCGCTGTTCAGCCTGCTCAGGCGCGTTGCCTTGTCTGCCGCCGGAGCCGACGCCGCTGCCACGTCACCAGCGGTGTCCAAAACCGCGTAGCCGCCCAGCGCCTTCAGCCGGGCAAGCTGCATGCGGTTGACGGCCTGAAGGTGCTGGCCCTTTTCTTTCAGGACGGCTTCTTCACCGATTTGCGTCAGCACAAAGCCCAGCGTGCCGCAGGCCAGCAGCAACAAAGGCACGAGCACCAGCACCATCTGCTCGCGTAAGGTGACGGGCCACAGGCGTTTCAACATGCTCAACATGCTCCCTCGCCTGGGTGCATCCACCCTGTTCTGCCCTTTGAAGGGGCGGCAGTTGTTGTATAAACGCCCATCTTCCCATCGGGTTCCAGACTTTTTTTACACACCATGACGCGCGCTTTGGTTGTTGACGACAACGCGGTCAACCGCAAACTGGCGGTTGCGCTGCTCAAACGCCGTGGATGGGTGGTGGAGGAAGCCGACAACGGTGCCATCGCGCTGCAGAAACTGACGCCCGGTACTTTCGAAGTCGTGTTGCTGGACATCAGCATGCCGGTCATGGACGGTGAAGAAACCTGCCGGCGCATCCGTGCCAACCCGGCCACAGCGAGCTTGCGCGTAGTGGCGTACACCGCACACGCGCTGGAGTCCGAGCGTGCGCGCATCATGGCTGCAGGGTTCGACGACATCGTGATCAAACCCGTCAGTGCCCAGGACCTGCTTCGGGTGCTGCCCGACTGAGCTCGGGTACCCAGAACTCGAAATACGCGCCACTGCCCGGCTCGGACACCAGGCGCACCTCGCCACCCATCAGCCGGACGAACTCGCGCACCAGCGCCAGACCCAGCCCGAGTCCACCGTGCTCCCGCGTCATGAACGCAGTGCTCTGGTTGAAGCGCTCGAATATGTGAGCCTGCAACCCAGGGTCGATACCAGGGCCGGTGTCCCGTACGCCAACGACCAATCGCTCACCATGCCAGTGGGCCGACAGTGTGATGCTGCCCTGATCGGTGAACTTGACCGCATTGTTCAGCAGGTTGCCCAGCACCTGGCGCAACCTGGCCGGATCAGTGCACAGGCTGGCCGGCAGTTCATCGCCAAACTGGGTGTTCAGGTCCAGGCCCTTGGCCTGCGCGGCATCGGCATAGGACAGCGCCACCTCGTCCAGCACCTGCCGCAAATCGAACGAGCGCGGCTCCAGCACCATATGACCGGACTCGATCTTGGCCACGTCGAGCATGTCATTGACCACGCCGAGCAGATGCCGGCCACTCTGGTGGATGGTCTGGGCGTACTCACGGGTGTCTTCGGTCTGCGCATCGTCGCGGATGATCTCGGCAAAGCCCAGAATGCCATTGAGGGGCGTGCGCAACTCATGCGACACGTTGGCCACAAAATCGCTCTTCATGCGGCTGTTTGCTTCTGCCTGCAAACGTGCGTCTTCGCTTTGCCTGAACGATGCCTCGACGCTGTCAGCCATTTTGTTGAGGGAATCGCTCAACGTGCCAAGCTCGTCGTTGGAAGCGCGCTGAAAGCGAAAGCTCAGGTCGCCACCTTCCATGCGTGACAAACCGGCGGTCAGATCGGTCACACGGCGCGTCAGCAGCGATGCCAGCCACACCGCAATGACCACCACTACCACCAGCATCAGCAGGGTGGACACAGTCAGGTTGATGGCTGTGTCGTTCATTTCGTCTGCAATCAGCGCCTGCAGGCCCACCTGCCGCGCTTTGAGCCGCTCGCCAAATTCGGCCAGTTTGGCTTCCATCTGCTTCTGGGTCGCCACAGCAGGCGCATGGAAATCATCGACGTTCGCGCCGATGGTCACATAGCCGAATCCACGCGGCGTGTTGGCATAGTGGCCGGTGAAATACGGGATGGCAGCGGCCGTGGTCAGCTTCCACACCCCCGACCAGAGAATCAGGAACGAGCCCGACCCGCCGTGTTCGGTCAGGTCATGCCAGCCCTGGCATTGGGGCGCAAAGTTGAGGTATCGGCAATCCAGGCCGATGGAGCCTGCCTTGGTCAGCGGACCGGCCGGTTTTTTCTCGCGTGTCTGGCCATCGAACACAGGCACGTCGGCCAGGTAGGCCTGCAATGGCTTGCCGCTGTCCTGCCACCCCTGGTAGATGCTGGCTTCCAGCCAAGGCGTGGCGTACTCGCCGGTGGCCGGGTCGAAGCCCACAATCGAATGGTGCCGGGGGTGAGCGATGCTGCGATCCAGGTAGTCCCACATGAACGCGTAGTTGCCGTTTGTGGCATCGGAAATAGCCGTGTAGCGCGCTGCCGTGGGCATGAGGTTGTCGGTGAAGCTGCGCACATGGGTATGGTCCAGGGCCAGCGTGACGTAGCCCGTGATGGCACCGTTTTTCACCACTGGCGTGGCCCAGCGGACGATGCCCTGGAACTTCTGGCCGTTGGGGTTTTCCTTGCCGGCAAAGGCCTCTTTCTGGGGCTCGAACTCGATGTTCAGGCTCTTGGCCTTGTCAGGCGTCACCGGCCCGATGATGCGCGACCCCACATAAGGACCGATCACATCTGACACGTACACCTCGCCCGGTTTGAGCTTCTTCAGGTGCTCGAAATAGGTTTCTGCCTTGGCCCAGGTGTTTTCCCTGCGCGAGACATCTTTCAGCTCCGAGCCCAGCGTGGGGGTCATGGAAACTTTCAACCGCTCCTTGCCATCCAGCCCCACGTAGGTGATCTCGTGATACAGCGGTGCCGGCAGGCTGCGCTTGACGGCCTCGGGCGGACGGGAATGGAAGTCCTGCTTGTTCTCGACGTTGCTTGGCGTGGCAAGTTTTTGCGGCACATCGGTGCTGACCGACGGCACCCAGCCTTTGCCGTCAGCCGACAGCTCCCACTGCCCCGGATCGGTCACGAAGCGTGTGCGCGTTTCCAGGAATGACTGGTACAAGGCCCGGTTTGGTTCCAGCCGGGCAGCCAACAGCACATCACGATCGCGGTCGTACAGAAAGTCGGCCACAGAACGGGCGGTATCGGTGGTCAGACGCTCCAGTTCTTCGCGTGCCCGGTCGTCCAGCGCTTTGACAGAGGCCTTGGAAAACGCCGTGCTCATTTCAGAGACCGTTGTTTTCACCTCAGTGGCGAGTTTGTCGGTCTCATCCGACAGGCTGCTGCCCAGGTGACTCACCCCTTCCCATGCCAACACCGCAAGCAAAAACAGCGGCAACACCTTGATGAGCACGAACAGCGCAATCAGTTTGGTGCGGATGCCAAAGCGGCTGCTGGCCACACGGTCTGCGAGCTTCATGGAAAAGTCCTCGGTCTGGGTACACGGCTCCCCCCGCGCTGGCGCATCGGCATCGGAGTCCGGCTCACATGTTAGCCCCATTCCAGTGCCGTCCGACGCAACCTGCCGGTGGATCGAACTAACCGAAGCCTTGGCCCGATGTTTGCTTGAGGGTAAACACTTACAGGAGTTCACGATGGTCAACACCGCCTCTGCGCCAACCCCTGCAACGAAACTGTCTGTGGTCAACCTCGCCGCACGGCAAAGGATGCTGTCACAGCGCACCATACTGCAAACGCTGCTGGCGGCCGAGGGCAGCCCACCGATGCTGACCGCTGCCCGCCAGACGTTTCAGCTGTTCTGCGACAGCCACGACGAACTGATGCGCACCGCCAGACAGATGGAGCCCGCGCTTGCACAGCGCATCACACAGACCTACCGTGGTGCGCAGGGCGTGGGGCCGGTCATCGACAGCTTCATGCAACGCGCACGGCATGCCCTGGATGCTGTCGAACGCGGCAGTCCCTTGCGCGAACGCGCCATCGCAGACCTGGTGGCCACCACCGACGACGTGCTGGTGGCACTGAACACCGCCACCTCGGCTTTCGACCAGATAGCCCGGCACAAGGAAGAACAAATCATGAACGAGTTGACCCACATCGTGACCGACATCCAGTCGGTGGCGCGCGAAGCCAAGGTCGTCTCCTTCAATGCACAGGTCATTGCCGCACGCGCCGGCGATCAGGCGCGCGGCTTTGCTGTGGTGGCCAACGTGCTGTCAGGCATCACCACCGAAATTGACCGCCAGTCGAAACGCGCCATGGAACTGACACGCAAATCCAGACTGGCGGCATAGGTTGGCAGCGTGAAGCCACGCCCGCATACACTGCGGCGCATGCTTGAGTTCGATGTGGTCATTCTGGGTGCCGGTGCCGCCGGCCTGTTCTGCGCGGGCGCTGCGGCGCGCAGGGGTTTGCGTGTGCTGGTCATCGACCACAGCCAGAAAGTGGCCGAGAAAATCCGCATATCGGGTGGCGGACGCTGCAACTTCACCAACCGCGACCTGGATGTGCGTGCACCCCAACGCCATTTTCTGGGCGACAACCCGCAGTTCTGCCGCTCCGCGCTGGCTCGTTACACCCCGCAGGATTTCATCTCAATGGTGCAGCGCCACGGCATCGCCTTTCACGAAAAGCACAAAGGCCAATTGTTCTGCGACCACTCGGCCGAGGACATCATCGGCATGCTGCTGGCCGAATGCGGCGAGTCGGTCACACGCTGGCAGCCGTGCAGCGTTAAATCAATCATCTTTTCCGGATCCAGCGCTTATCCTGAAAGCGTTTGCAACTATGAAATAGATACTTCACACGGCCCGGTGCGCTGCCGTTCGCTGGTCGTGGCCACAGGCGGCCTGTCGATTCCCAAAATCGGTGCGAGCGACCTGGGTTACCGCATCGCCACCCAGTTTGGCATTGATGTGGTGCCCACACGCCCTGCCCTGGTGCCCCTGACCTTCGACGAGGTGGCCTGGCAGCCGTTGGCCGGTCTTGCTGGCGTGGCCCTGCCGGTGCGGGTGGCCACCGGCGAAAAGAAACAGCGTGTCGAGTTTCTGGAAGACCTGCTGTTCACCCACCGGGGGCTGTCCGGGCCCGGTGTGCTGCAAATTTCCAGCTTCTGGCAGCCGGGGCAGCCCCTGCACATCGACCTCGCACCCGATGTCAACCTGCATGACGAGTTAATCCAGGCCAAGCGCACGTCCAGAAAACGCACCGCCAATGAACTGGCACGCTGGCTCCCTGCCCGCCTGGCAGACGCTGCCTGCGCTGGTGCGCTCTGCCAGACACCTTCGCCGGCGCCAGCGCCCGCCTGGGTAGCTGCCTGCGACCGCCCCATCTGCGACGTGCCAGACAAATCCCTTGCCCAGTTGGCCGAAGTGGTGCACCACTGGCAGGTGACCCCCAACGGCACCGAGGGTTACCGCAAAGCGGAGGTCACCGCGGGTGGCGTCAACACCCGGGCGCTGTCCCAGCAAACCATGGAAGCCCGCCAGCAGCCCGGCCTGTACTTCATCGGCGAGGTGGTGGACATCACCGGCTGGCTGGGTGGCTACAACTTCCAGTGGGCGTGGTCCAGCGCACACGCCTGCGCCGAGGCCCTGCCCGGCCCGGCCGGTGCCAGTACCGATGCCGATGCAGTGACACACTGAACCCATCGCAACTCACCCCTCCACCTGCCAGGCATCACCCGAGCTGCACCCACCACACTTTTTTTGCCACGACCATGACCGACCCAGTTGCCCACCGCACAGCGACCACGCCTGCACAAGACCACTGGCTGGCGCACCAGTTCGGCCTGGCACTGCCTGTGCTGCAAGCCCCCATGGCCGGTGTGCAGGACCATCGACTGGCACTTGCCGTGGCCCAAGCCGGGGGACTGGGTGCCCTGCCAGCCGCCATGCTGTCGCCCGCAGCGCTGGAGGCCGAACTGACCGCCTTCCGCGCCGCCAGCAGTGCCCCGCTGAACGTGAATTTTTTCTGTCATGTGCCGCCAGAGCCCGACGCGGCCGCCCAGACACGTTGGCTGTCGGCGCTGCAGCCGTACTTCCGTGAGTGGGATGTGGACCCGCACAGCATCGACACCGGCCCTGGCAGGATGCCGTTTACCGAAGCATCGGCCGACTTGCTGGCGGCATTCCGCCCCGAGGTTGTCAGTTTCCACTTCGGATTGCCCGCCCCCCACCTGCTGGCACAGGTCCGCACCTGGGGAGCAAGGGTGGTTGCCAGCGCCACAACGGTGGACGAAGCACGCTGGCTGCAAGACCACGGGGCCGATGCCATCATCGCCCAGGGGCTGGAGGCCGGCGGACACCGCGGGCATTTCCTGAGCGACGACCTGACCCGCCAGGCCGGCCTGTTCACCTTGCTGCCCCAGGTGGCACGCGCCGTTTGCGTGCCCGTCATCGCTGCCGGCGGCATCGCGACGCCGCAAAGCGTTGCGGCAGCCCGGGAGCTGGGTGCGCAGGCAGTGCAAGTGGGCACCGCCTACCTGCTGTGCCCCGAAGCCACCACGCGCCCCGTTCACCGCGCAGCGCTGTCCGGCGCTGAGGCACACCACACGGCGCTCACGCGCCTGCTGAGTGGGCGGCCTGCGCGCGGCCTGTGGAACCGCCTGATGCAAGACCTTCAGCCCATGAACGACGTGGCACCCGCCTTTCCCCTCGCCACCAACTCGCTGGTGCCCTTGCGTGCCGCCGCCGAACAGGCCGGGCGCAGCGACTTTTCCCCGCTGTGGGCCGGGCAGGCTGCCGCGCTGTGCCAACAGATGCCCGCTGCCGACCTCACCCGCCTGCTGGGCGCTGGCTGGCAGTGAGCCGCCCCCGACAACATGCCCCCTCTCACGTTGCGGTTTTGCAACCGTCTGCACACCTTGAATGCTGAGAACCCAACATGTCGTGGCAAAAGCGGCGCACAAAGTTATAATCGCAGGCTTTGCTGGCAAAACCCCGTCGGCCTGATCAACTGATAGACGGGGACTCTTGCTGACCCTTGGGTTCGGGGCCCGATCTTCCCCGTGCTTTCAATTCAGCGCATCCATGGAAATTGTGAACTGATGACAACCGTACGCGTCAAAGACAACGAACCCTATGAAGTCGCCCTGCGCCGCTTCAAGCGCACCATCGAAAAACTCGGCCTGCTGACCGACCTGCGCGCCCGCGAGTTTTACGAAAAGCCCACCGCCGAGCGCAAGCGCAAGAAAGCGGCTGCCGTGAA
Organism: Comamonadaceae bacterium UBA2334; assembly: GCA_002344885.1. Taxonomy (GTDB): domain Bacteria; phylum Pseudomonadota; class Gammaproteobacteria; order Burkholderiales; family Burkholderiaceae_C; genus UBA2334. The sequence goes on along the minus strand of DDUQ01000126.1, from coordinate 732 downwards.
GCGCCACTACAAGCGCGTGCGCAGCATGCAGCTGCCCAAGAAGCTGTACTGATACAGCCTCAACGCACACCGTCGGCACACAGCCGGCACAAAAACCCGCCCGTGGGACGCCCTGGCGGGTTTTTTGTTGTCTGTACAGACCATTAATGAATGTGCACGGTCTTGCAACGACCTGTCATACTGACCCATCCCTGCAGGAGTGACGCAGCAAGGGCACACCATGACCGACAGTGATGACAAACTGAACGCCGCGTTGCGGACCATTTTCGAGAGCTTTCCGAGCGGCGTGAGTCTGTTCGACGCCGAGCTCAACCTGGTGGCGTGGAACCGCCAATTCGAAATCATCCTGAAGTACCCGCCTCATCTGTTCCAAAGCCCGCTCCACATGACGGACCTGCTGCGTTACAACGCACTGCGGGGCGACTACGGGCCGGGCGACCCGGAAACACATATCGAAACGGCACTGGCCAGGTGCCGCCTGATGCAAGCCCACGAATTCGAACGCACCACCGCAGAAGGCGTGGTGCTGGAGGTGCGCGGCACCCCGCTGGAGGGCGGGGGGTTTGTGTCCACGTTCACCGACATCACCGCGCGCAAGCAGGCCGAAGAAAGCCTGCGGCTGGCGGCGATGGTTTTTGACCGCGCCTCCGAAGGGGTCATGGTCACCGATACCGAGCAGCGTATCCTGAAGGTGAACGATGCCTTCACCGTCCTTACCGGCTTTGCCCGCCA
>DDUQ01000063.1:21250-48183 GCA_002344885.1 Comamonadaceae bacterium UBA2334 | reverse complement strand
CCAGGTTTTCGAGGGGTCTTCACTCGCGGTTAAAGCCGTCGTTGTGGGCTGTGAGTTCATTTACTCCTCAGTTCCCGTCTGAGGATTTTGCCAACGTTCGTTTTCGGCAATTCATCGCGGAATTCGATGTACTTCGGTCGTTTATAAGCGGTAAAGTTGTCGTGGCAATAGGCGTGAACTTGTTCTTCAGTCAAAGTGGGATCATCTTTGACGATGAACATTTTGATTGCTTCCCCGCTTTTCGCGTCCGGTACACCAATTGCTGCGCACTCCACTACCCCGGCACAGAGTGAAATGACATTTTCCAATTCATTTGGAAACACGTTGAAGCCGGAAACGATGATCATGTCTTTCTTGCGGTCCACGATTTTTGTGTAACCCGCTGCGTCCATGATGCCGATGTCGCCGGTCCGCATGAAACCGTCAGCAGTGAACGTTTTTTTATTCTCTGCTGGCTGGTTGTAGTAGCCTTTCATCACGTTTGGGCCGCGGATGCATATTTCCCCAGACTCACCAATTGGCAACGAAATGCCACTATCGTCTTTGATAGCAATATCAATGCCGGGAAGTGGCAAGCCTATGCTGCCAGTGAACTGAAGATTGGTGACAGGGTTGTTGGTGCCAATTGCACAGGTTTCACTCATGCCCCAACCTTCAATCATGGGGCACTTGGTGACGTTCAGCCAATGTTTGGCCGTCCCTTCAGACGCGGCCATGCCGCCTGCCTGAGAGACCACGAGGTTGCTGAAGTCCAGGCTGCGAAACTGTTGGTTCTGCAACAGGGAGTTGAACAACGTGTTCACCGCCGGTAGCAAGTGAAACGGCCGGCGTTTCAACGTTTCGACAAATTTGGGGATGTCCCTTGGGTTGGGGATCAGTGTCATGAACGACCCTGAGCGTATGGACAACAAGCTGAGTGTCAAAGCAAAGATGTGATACAGCGGCAATGCTGCAATGTTGTTCAGTTTGCGAGGATCGCCCAACCGTTTGGTGGCGGGGTGGAACCAGGCTTCCGCCTGCAAAATGGCAGCAATGATGTTGCTGTGCGTCAGCACCGCCCCTTTCGACAGACCCGTTGTCCCACCTGTGTACTGTAAGAAGGCGGTGCTGTCGTGGTTGCAATTGGCCCGCTTCAGTGTCTTGCCAGAGCCCGCTGCCAGAACTGACTTGAAAGTCTGAACCTGAATGGCTCCCTGGGGGCCATGAAATGGCAAGCGGAAGGCTGGAACCATCTTGGCGAGGTGCCGCACCGCAAACGTGATCCACTTGCCATACCAAAATCCGAGCAAATCTCCCATCGACGCCAGCACGACATGCTTGATTTGAGTTTGCCCCACCACCTCTTCGAGTGTGGAAGCAAAGTTTTCCAGAATCACAATGGCTTCAGCACCTGAGTCACGCAGCTGGTGTGACAACTCTCGCGGGGTGTAAAGCGGATTGACATTCACGCAGGTGTAGCCAGCGCGCAAAATGCCCGCCAAACTGACCAAAAACTGCGGCACGTTCGGCATCATCAAGGCGACTCTTGCGCCTGGTGCGAGGCCCTGAGCCTGCAGCCATGCGCCCATGGACGTAGACAACTCATCCAGTTGTCCATAGGTCATCCATTCTTCCATGCAAACAGTGACGGGAGACCGTGCATGCTTGCGAAACGACTCTTCCAACAATTCGATCAGAGATGGGTACTGACCAATGTCCACATCGTGCGGAACACCTGCAGGGTAGCTGCTGAGCCAAGGTTTTGAATCCATATCACACTCCTGCTGCCATTGTCAGCTGCAAGCAAGGCGGGTGGATTCAGGGCAAGCCCTAGGACGCTGTCCCCGAAAGCACATCCCGGGTAAGTGCACGGGTCAATTGCGTCTGGGCGGTGTTGGGTGTCTGAAACAAGGTCGTCAGCCATTTCGCTTCACGTGAAGCGATGGCGTTCAGAAAGGTATCTGCCTGTCCCATGGATTGAAATGCATCGAAACCGTTTTCAAGGACGCTTTGCAGTGCAGACAAGCCAGCACTTTTGGCCGGACCACGCATCAACCGCAAAGCCATGCGCAAGCCGGGTACTTTGACGATGCCTGCCAAGCGCCAGCCCATCTGAAGTACAGCAGCAAGCTGACGGTCGCGATCCGGTTGCCGCCCCACTGCGCGCCAGCATCGTGTGTACGCATGGGCCAGCGTGGATGCATCTGCATCGGTCGGCACTTCCAAATCCTGCCAGGCACTGGCCATGAGCCAGTCCAACTCTTCGGTCAGGGCATGGACCTCGGCCAACTCTACGGCAAGGACCATGACGTTTTCAGGAAACAGTCGCTCAACTGCGCCCGCTATACGACCAAACTGCGCGTCACGTTGGCTGTAGTCCTGGTTCCCGTACAGCTCAGCCAGAAAAAAGTGGGTCGCCTGCGTATGCCGATGGTCGGTCAGCAAGTCGTTGTAAAAGGATCGAAAACGTGCAATCTGAATGTTGCGTACGGCATCCAATGCGACACCCAGCGAGGCAGCTTGAACGCTGGCCCGGTAATGGCTGACGGAAGCCAGGTGAGCGCGCAAGGTGGCAGCGTTGGCCGGTGGGGATACTTGGGGCGATGGGGGGCGTTTGAACAACGTCATATCAGTGCGTCATTGTGCCGCCAGCATGCGCAATGTGTGCACTTGGCGTGACGAGTAGGGGGCCAAGCCTACCGTGGTCTGCGGGCAATGTGAGATAGTGCGGAAGATGAAACGTCGCACTTGGTTAAAGCTGGGTCTTGGATCATCAGCCGCATTGGTCATTGGGGGGGGCTGGTTGGCAGCCACAGAGCCGGGTTGGGCGGGGGGGCGCTTTTCTCCTCGGGCTGAACAGGTTATGCGTAGCATGGCCAAAGGACTGTTGAGTGGCTCGTTGCCAGAAGAAGCTGTCGCGCAGGAGGCTGCCTTAAGCGGGCTTTTGTTAAGACTCTCTGATGCGGTGAGTGCCTTGCCTACTCATGCACAACAGGAGCTTTGCCAGTTGCTTGCCTTGTTGGGAACCTCGCCGGGTCGTTGGTGTCTGGCCGGAGTCTCCAACCCTTGGGAGCTGGCAACGGTGGCAGATGTTCAGGCTGGGCTGCATGCCATGCGGTTCAGTCACATCACCCTTCGTCAGCAGGCCTATCAGGCACTGCACGACCTAACAGGTGCCGCCTATTTTTCTTCGCGAGATACTTGGACGGCTCTGGGCTACCCCGGGCCGAGAGGCCTGTGAGCAAACTACCAGATCCTTGGTTGGTGGGCCTGGCCAAAGGCTGGCAGGTATTGGGTCATTCAATCCCGCCCCCAGCCACTCTGAAAGCGGATGTGGTGGTCATCGGCACCGGCGCAGGTGGTGGTGTCACTGCAGAGCTACTCGCTCGAGCGGGCTTGCGTGTCATCATGTTGGAAGAAGGGCCGCTGAAGACCAGCAAAGACTTCAATCAGCTAGAAAGCGAAGCTTATCCGGCTTTGTACCAAGAGAGTGCTGCTCGCAAAACAGATGACAAGGCTATCAATATCCTGCAGGGGCGGTGTGTAGGCGGTTCCACCACCGTAAACTGGACGAGCTCCTTTCGTACCCCGTCTGCTACGTTGACATTCTGGCGTAACCGATTTGGTCTCGCGGGAATGACCGAGGAAGCTATGGCTCCGTATTTTCAGGAGGCCGAGCGCAGACTGAACATTGGTGCTTGGCTCACATCGCCCAATGAAAACAATGAGCTTTTGCGGAAGGGCGCATCCCGCTTGGGCATATCTAGTGACTCCATACCGCGTAACGTCAAAGGATGTTGGAACCTGGGGTCATGTGGCATGGGTTGCCCTACCAATGCCAAGCAATCCATGTTGCTCACAACTGTCCCCACAGCGTTGGATCGCGGTGCTGTGTTGCTAGTCAATACGAGGGCTCTCAGATTGAACTTGGCGCAAGGCCGCATTCAGTCAGTAATGGCGGAATACTTGAGTCAGAAAGTCCATCTGACACATACTGAAAAAACATCTGGCGCAGTTGAAATCAAATGTGAACATGTCGTTGTGGCAGGCGGTGCCATCAATTCGCCGGCGTTGTTGTTGCGCTCATCAATGCCTGATCCGTATCAAGTACTGGGGCGGCGCACGTTTTTGCACCCAGTGGTGATGAGTGCTGCGGTCATGGAACACGAAGTTGCTGGTTGGCAGGGCGCTCCCCAAACGATTTACTCTGATCACTTTCTTGAAACGCAACCAATAGATGGTCAGATGGGCTACAAACTGGAGGTGCCGCCAATCCATCCAGTAATTTTTGCCTCCAGCATTCCGGGTTACGGAGAGCCGCAAGCCGCGCTGCTTAAATCATTTGCAAATCAGCACATTCTGTTGGCGTTGCTTCGTGATGGTTTTCATGATGAATCGGTTGGCGGACGGGTCGGTGTTCGGGCAGATGGAAGCCCAACGCTGCATTACCCTTTGAACGACTTCGTTATGGACGGTGCTCGGCGGGCACTGCTCAGCATGGCCGAGATTCAGTTTGCTGCGGGGGCAAAACAGGTATTGCCCGTGCATGAAATGGCTAAGCCCTACACAAACTGGGGTGAAGCAAAGGATGCGATTTTTCGACTGCCTATGTTGCCTTTGCAGACCCGTGTGGTCAGCGCACATGTCATGGGAGGTTGCGGCATGGCTGATAGCCCTCAACTGGGCGTGACGCGGCCCGATGGGGCGCATTGGCAAATCCCCAATCTTTCCGTACATGATGGATCATTGTTTCCGACCAGCATCGGTGCAAACCCTCAGTTGTCGATTTATGGACTGGTCAATCGCTTGACCCAAAACCTGATCAGACGACTCGGTGGTCGCCCCGAGGCACTGGCATGACTGCCGTTGGGAAGCTTGGCAATCCAGTGGGGCCATGTGCAATGGTTGCCTCGAACGAAGGCTGGCGCATCGCCGGAGTCGCTCATGACGCGTGAACGCCTTTCCGGCATCACGTCACAGGTGGCGCGGGTTCAGCAGGTTCTATTGCTGGCCAGTTTGTTGTCTGTCGTGGCGTGGGTTTGGACGTTGCGCGCTGCCCCGACGTTGGCTGCATGGGGCATTGCAGCGCCCATGGGGTTGTTGTGTGGCGTGTTGGCCTTGCAATTCATGTTGTCGGTGGCAGTCAGCCGTTCGGCCAATCGGCCGGTCAGGTTGTCTTTGGCCATGGGTCGCGCGGTGCTGGCGGAAATGGTGATCGCCGTCCGGGTTTTCGGGTGGCGTCAACCCTGGGCTTGGCGTCGATGGGCAGACACTTTGCCAGCCACGCCATCGGACACCGGTGAGGCTCGGCGCGGGTTGGTGCTGGTGCACGGCTTCATGTGCAACCGGGGCTTGTGGAACGCCTGGCAGCACGCATTGCGCGGCAGCGGTCATGCGGTGGTTGCGGTGAACCTGGAGCCTTTTCGGGGTTCGATAGACGAATATGTTCAGATCATCGACCGGGCGGTGGTCGCAGTGACGCAGGCATCCGGCGGCATTCCGCCACTGGTGGTGGCGCACAGCATGGGAGGGCTTGCCACGCGTGCGTGGTTGCGAGCGGTTCCCTCGGCGCGACAGCGTGTGGCGCATGTGGTCACAATCGGGACGCCGCATCGGGGCACGTGGCTGGCGCGCTGGGGCCTGGCAGTCAACGCCCGGCAGATGCGTCTGGACAGCCCGTGGTTGCGGAGCTTGGCAGCACAGGAGCCCGCAGACCTGGGTTCCTTGTTTACCTGTTGGCACTCCTGTGCAGACAACATTGTGTTTCCGCTGGGCACGGCTGTGCTGCCCGGGAGTGAAGAACGGTACCTGCCCCATGTGGGGCATGTGGCGCTGGTCGATCACCCGGCCGTCTTCGCAGATGTGTGTGCCCGTCTGAATGCACCTGCAGCGGGACGGATGGACACTGGCCACCGCTGACTTTGACGGCGCTGTGGGGCCGTTGCGACACATGTCGCGGATGGTGTCCCCTTGAAACGCGCCTCATCGCCAGTATTTGATATAAGGGTAAACCCTTAATGGAGGAAGCCATGAACCCTGACAACGCCGCACGGAAGCCGACATCGTCGCTGTACTTGCCCATCAGATCGCTGGGCCCGCAGCACCGTGAGCGTATCTGCGCCCACTTGCTGGCGTTGAACGAACAGGACCGCTACCTGCGTTTTGGCTACCCGGCAGGTGATGCGCAAATCAGGCGATATGTCGACAGCATGAACCTCGGACGGGACGACGTGTTCGGGATCTTCAACCGCAAACTCGAACTGGTGGCCATGGCGCACCTTGCTTACGCGCTGAGCCCCGACTGCAGCCATTGTGCCGAGTTCGGCGTCAGCGTATCGGGGCACGCCCGAGGTCGCGGCTATGGTGCGCGCCTGTTCGAGCGCGCGACCATGCATGCGCGCAACGAAGGGGTGGATCTCATGTTCATCCATGCACTGAGCGAAAACACTGCCATGCTCAACATTGCACGCAAGGCCGGTGCGAGGCTTGTCCGAGATGGTTCGGAGACGGAGGCCTTTCTCCAGTTGCCGCCGGCCAACTTCGATTCAGTGGTCACCGAACTCGTGCAGGAGCAGGTGGCACAGACTGACTATCGACTCAAGCGACAAGCCTACACCTTCATGCGTGTGTTGGCGTTGCTCCAAGACATCCGCAAAGGCGTGCAAAACGTGGGCGAGGGCGCTTCGGTCTGAAGCCGCAAAGCGGCCTGATGCTGTTGCGAACGCGGCCGATGGTCGCGGGTGTCATGATGGATGCAGTTGCGTTTGACATGGCCCTGTCAGATCATTCGGGTATCCTTTGCGCGTCGTGATTCTGTCAATCTGTTTGTGGCCGACCCTCAACCTCCTCAAAATTCATCCCATGCCTCGCGTTCGGGCAAGCCATCAGCGCGCATCCAGGACAAGCGAGGCCTGTTGCAAAAACTGGCCGAGATGCTGCATCCCGGGCCCGATTCAACCGAAGAGTTGATTGCTTCGCTCTCCGAGGCAGAAGAACGGCACATCATCAACACCGAAAGCCGCGTCATGCTGGAAGGCGTGTTGCGCCTGGCTGGTATGACGGCGGGCGACGTGATGGTGGCTGCACCGCGCATGGACGTGCTGGACATCGATGCGTCGTTTGACGATTTGCTGCACACCGTCATCGACACGGCGCATTCGCGTTTCCCCGTGTATGAAGACGAGCGCGAAAACATCATCGGCATTCTGCTGGCCAAGGATTTGCTCAAGCTGCAACGCGCGCCTGAACTCAACCTGCGTGCCCTGCTGCGCCCGGCCACCTTCATCCCCGAGTCCAAAGGCCTGAACGACCTGTTGCGCGAATTCCGTGGCAATCGCAACCACCTGGCCATCGTGATCGACGAGTTTGGACGGGTGGCAGGCCTGATCACCATCGAGGATGTGCTGGAAGAAATCGTCGGTGAAATCGAGGATGAGTTCGACGACGATGAGGAAGAGGGCGACATTTTTGCGCTGGCCGACGGCACCTGGCGGATCAGCGGTGACACACCGTTGGCCCGCGTGAATGAGCACTTTGACCTGCAACTGTCCGATGACGAGGTCGATACCGTGGGTGGCTTGATTGCCCATGAAATGGGACATGTGCCCAAGCGCGGCGAACAGCATGTGCTGCAAGGCTGGCGTTTCGAGGTGCTGCATGCCCGCGGTGGCGCGGTGAAATGGTTCAAAGCCCGCCCACCGGCCACTCCAGCGCCCTGACCCTGCTGCTGTCTGCGCTTGCCGGGCTGGCACAAGGTGTTGCCCTGGCTTGGCCCTGGGGCGTGGCGGGTTCGGACTGGGTGGCCACGCCCACCGTCTGGGACCCGCTTGTGCCGCGCAGTGGCCAGCCCTGGCCGGTGTTGCAAATCGTTGCCATGGCCGTGTGGCTGGTTCAGTTGGTGCGGGCACCCTCTTGGCGCATGGCTTTTCTGCACGGATGGGTGTTTGGCTGCGCCGCCCTGGTGGCGACCTTCTGGTGGCTGTTCATATCGATGCACACCTACGGTGGCCTGGCGGCACCGCTGGCCGCCGTGGCTGTGCTGGCTTTGGCCGGGGCATTGGCACTCTATGTGGCGGTTGTTTCTGGTATTTTTTGGCGTCTATCGCTTAAAAATATTGGTATTTCAGCTCTTTTTTTTGCGTCATTGTGGTGCCTGGCCGAACTGGCGCGCGGGGTGTGGTTCACGGGCTTTCCTTGGGGGGCGTCGGGTTACGCCCATGTCAACACCTTGGGTTGGTTGGCCCCTTGGGTGGGGGTGTACGGCATGGGTGCCGTTGCGGCAGGCCTGGCCATGGTGCTGGCACGGGCCTGGCTGCGTGCAGACGAAGGCGCAGTGCGCCCCATGCTGGTCACGGTGACGATCCTCGGCGGGCTGGTTGCCGGCCCTGCTGTACAGCAGGCATTGCCTAGCTTCAGCCATACCGCCGGGAGCCTGCCACTGGTGCTCTTGCAGGGCAACATCGCGCAAGATGAAAAATTCCAGTCCGGCTCTGGCGTGCCCCATGCATTGGCTCTCTATGCCCGGGGCCTGACACGTCAACCCGTTGTCTCGGCTTCTGCAGAGCAGGGGGCAGCAGCCAGCCAGGCAAGGCAGGCACACGAGGAGGACATGACGCCACTTGCAACAGGCACATTGGTGGTGGCCCCAGAGACAGCATTGCCCCTGCTGCCTCAACAGATGGGGGCCGCCTACTGGCAGCCCGTGCTGTCCAGCCTAGCGCGTCAGCAGCATGCGGTGGTCACAGGCTTGCCTTTGGGCAATCTGACAGACGGTTACGCCAACGCGGTGTGGGGCATCACCCCACAGCAGGCCGGTCATGCGCTGCAGCGGTTGGCCGAGGGGGCGTCTGCAGGGCAGCTGGATGAAGGTGCAGGGGCTTTCTACCGCTACGACAAGCACCATCTGGTGCCTTTTGGCGAGTTCATACCCCCCCTGTTCAGGTGGTTTGTCAACATGATGAACATCCCCTTGGGAGACTTCAACCGAGGGGCACTCAACCAGCCGTCTTTTGACTGGACGGGCCAGCGGATCGCGCCCAACATCTGTTATGAAGACCTGTTTGGCGAGGAGCTGGCCAGTCGCTTTGTGGACCCCGGCCGCGCACCGACCATACTCGTCAACCTCAGCAACTTGGCTTGGTTTGGCAACTCAGTGGCCATCGACCAGCACCTGCACATCTCGCGTTTGCGCGCGCTGGAGCTGGAGCGTCCCATGGTTCGCGCCACCAACACGGGCGCAACGGTTGTCATCGACCATCAAGGGCGGGTGACCCATGCACTGCCTCGGGCAGTCGCGGGTGAGCTCCAAGCCACCGTCGAGGGGCGCGAGGGCCTCACGCCCTACGCACGTTGGGCGGGGCACCTGGGCTTGGGCGTGCTCTGGCTGCTGGCGGGCGCAGGCGTGTTGGCAGCTTGCCTGTTTCGCACAAGAGGTGGCCGGCCGGTCGGTGCCCACAATGCAGGCACGCATGACGTTTGACGTCTTGGCGCAGGGGCGACGAATCGCTTGGATTTTTTTGCGGGTCAGACGAAACGGCAGCATCTACCGACAGCTTTGACAGCCCCGACGGGGCACAAACGTAAAATTGCGCATTCCGCCTGATGCAGCCTGTTGAAAATGTCAGCAGGCGCCGTGGCCCCACCCGAATGCCGTGCGCTGTTGTGGCGCACCCGACAACATGCTCACCTTCCAGCAAATCATCCTTCGCTTGCAGTCCTACTGGGATGCCCAGGGCTGCGCCCTGCTCCAGCCCTACGACATGGAAGTGGGCGCTGGCACCAGCCACACCGCCACCTTCCTGCGCGCCATCGGCCCTGAGCCCTGGAAGGCCGCTTACGTGCAGCCCAGCCGCCGCCCCAAGGACGGTCGCTACGGCGAAAACCCCAACCGCCTCCAGCACTACTACCAATACCAAGTGGTGTTGAAGCCCGCCCCGGCCAACATCCTGGAGCTGTACCTGGGCAGCCTGGAGGCGCTGGGCTTTGACCTGAAGAAGAACGACATCCGCTTCGTCGAAGACGACTGGGAAAACCCCACCCTGGGCGCCTGGGGCCTGGGCTGGGAGGTGTGGCTCAACGGCATGGAAGTCACGCAGTTCACCTACTTCCAGCAGGTGGGCGGCATCGACTGCAAACCCGCCACCGGCGAAATCACCTACGGCCTGGAGCGCCTGGCCATGTACCTGCAGGGCGTGGACAACGTCTACAACCTGCAGTGGACCGACACCCTCAAGTACGGTGACGTGTACCACCAGAACGAGGTGGAGCAGTCCACCTACAACTTCGAACACTCCGACGCCGACTTCCTGTTCACCGCCTTCGGTGCCCACGAAAAGCAGGCCAAGTACCTGAGGGAACAGCAACTGGCCCTGCCCGCCTACGAGCAGGTGCTGAAATGCGCCCACAGCTTCAACCTGCTGGACGCCCGCGGGGCCATCAGCGTGACCGAGCGGGCCGCCTACATCGGCCGCATCCGCAACCTGGCCCGCGCAGTGGCGCAAAGCTACTACGAGAGCCGCGAGCGCCTGGGCTTCCCCATGGCACCGCGCGAGTGGGTGGCGCAGATGGACAAAAAAGTGGCCTGAGCCGGAGCACGACACATGACCACACAAAACCTCCTCGTTGAACTGTTCGTTGAAGAACTGCCCCCCAAGGCCCTGAACAAACTGGGCAACGCCTTTGCCACCGTGCTGGCCGACCAGCTCAAGGCCCAGGGCCTGGCCGCGGCCGATGCGGTCGTGACCGCCTACGCTTCGCCCCGCCGCCTGGCCGCCCATGTGGTGGGTGTGGCGGCCAAAGCCGCCGACAAGGCGCAGACCGTCAAGCTCATGCCCGTGGCCGTGGGCCTGAACGCCAGCGGCCAGCCCAGCGCCGCGCTGCTCAAGCGGCTGGGTGGCATGGGGCTGGATGTGACCGATCCCGTTGCCGTGCTGGCCCGGCTGAAGCGCCAGCCCGACGGCAAGGCGGAGGCCCTGTTCCTCGACAGCGTGGTGCCCGGCGTGGACCTGACCACCGGCCTGCAAAAAGCCCTGAACGAAGCCATTGCCAAGCTGCCCATCCCCAAGGTCATGAGCTACCAGCTGCAAAGCGGTTGTGAACTGCCGGGTTGGACCAGCGTGAGCTTTGTGCGCCCCGCGCACGGCCTGGTGGCGCTGCACGGCAGCACCGTGGTGCCGGTGCAGGCGCTGGGCCTGAACGCGGGCAACGCCACCCACGGCCACCGCTTCGAGGCCGCCATGGACCCCGTGCCCCTGGCCCATGCCGACGCCTATGCCGACACCCTGGCCCGCGACGGTGCGGTGATCGCCAGCTTTGCCGCGCGCAAGGCCGAGATCGCCCGCCAGCTGGCCGCCAAGGCGGCTGAAGTGGGCGGCGGTTGCAAACCGATTGAAGACGACGCCCTGCTGGACGAAGTCACCGCGCTGGTCGAACGCCCCAACGTGCTGGTGTGCCAGTTCGAACCTGAGTTCTTGGCCGTGCCGCAGGAGTGCCTCATCCTCACGATGAAGGCCAACCAGAAGTACTTCCCGCTGCTGGACGCTGCAGGCAAGTTGACCAACCAGTTCCTGGTGGTCAGCAACATCCGCCCCGACGACGCCAGCGCCGTCACCGGCGGCAACGAACGGGTGGTGCGCCCGCGTCTGGCCGACGCCAAGTTCTTTTTTGACCAGGATCGCAAGAAGTCGCTGGAGGCCCGCGTGCCCGGCCTGTCCAAGGTGGTCTACCACAACAAGCTGGGCACCCAAGGCGAACGCATGGAGCGCGTCTGCGCCATTGCCGAAACCATCGGCCTGAAGCTGGGCGGTGCCGAACTGGCCGCCCAGGCCCTGCTGGCCGCCCGCCTGGCCAAGGCCGACCTGCTGACCGACATGGTGGGCGAGTTCCCCGAGCTGCAAGGCATCATGGGTGGCTACTACGCCCGCCACGACGGTCTGGGCGACACCATGGCCGACGCCATCGAGGACCACTACAAACCCCGATTTGCCGGGGACGAGCTGCCCCGCAATGCCGTGGGCGTGGTGGTGGCCCTGGCCGACAAGCTGGAAACCCTGGTGGGCCTGTTCGGCATCGGCCAACTGCCCAGCGGCGACAAAGACCCGTTTGCCCTGCGCCGCCATGCGCTGGGCGTGGTGCGCATGCTGGTGGAAAAGGATTTGCCCCTGGACTTGGACACGCTGGTCGAGATTAGTTGGTCTTGCATGTCGTCCATCACCTCTGCGGGTTTGCAACCTAGCCAACAGCCCAAAGGAACGCATGGTGTGCTGTCGGCCAGATTTGAGCTTCTTGCAGAAACTCCGACGCGTTTGGCCGATTTCCTCTACGACCGCATCAGCGGAACCTCTCGCGAGCAGGGCTACAGCGCCCAGGAAGTGGACGCCGTGCTGGCCCTGCGCCCGCAGCAGCTGGCCGACATCGCCCGCCGCCTGGAGGCGGTGCGTGCCTTTGCCGCCCTGCCCGAAGCCACCGCACTGGCCGCGGCCAACAAGCGCGTGGGCAACATCCTGAAAAAGGCCGAGGGCGAGGTGCAGGCGCAGGTCAATCCCGCGCTGCTGACTGAGGCTTCCGAAGCTGCTCTGGCGCAGGCCCTGGCACAGGTGGCCCCGGCCGCCGACGCCGCGTTTGTTGCGGGCAACTACACCGGCAGCCTGCAAGCCCTTGCGGCGCTGCGTGCGCCGGTCGATGCGTTCTTTGACGGCGTGATGGTCAATGCCGACGACCCGGCCCTCAAGGCCAACCGCCTGGGCCTGCTCAAGACCCTGCACAACGCCATGAACCGCGTGGCCGATCTGGGCCGTCTGGCAGCCTGATGGTGACAGCTGACGGCAAACCCATCCGGCGCATCGCCGGTGCGACCGCCCTGGGCGTGGTGGTGGTCTGGGTGCTCGTGCGCTGGTGGCTCAACGCGCGGCTGGATCAAAACGGTTGGGTGTTGCCACCCGAGCTGGCCGTGTCGGTGGATCCGGCCCTGTTTTTCCAGCGCGCCCTGTGGGCCGTGGCAGCCGTGCTGGCGTTGGGTGGCGCATTGTGGTGGTTGTTGCGCAGCCGCTCACAGAGGGTGGTCCGCAGCACGCTGTGGGGTTTGCTGGCCGTGTGGGTCGCCGCTTGGCTGTGGGCGGCGGTGGGGCAGTGGCGCAACCAGGTCAACCGCCTGAACCTGACGGCCACCCAGACCGAAACACTGCGCGTGGTGGGTGTTCAACTCGCCAAGCCGTCCACACGTTCGGCCGGAGGTGTCCGGATGTTTGTCGAGTGGCCTGCGCAAGGCGGGCTGCACACCGTTCTGATAGAAGATGCCACCGAAGCGCTGTTGCAGCAGCCGACGCACCTGGCGCTCACACTGGCGCCCGGGCGTCATCGCGGCTGGTATGTGCTGGGTTGGTCGGTACCGGGCACCGGGCAGAAAGGGCAACCATGAAGCTGCTGATACTGGACAGGGATGGCACGCTGAACATTCCGCGCGATGACTTCATCACCACCCCGGACGAATGGGTGCCGTTGCCCGGGGCACTGGAAGCGGTGGCGCGCCTCAACCATGCGGGCTGGAAGGTTGTTCTCGCCAGCAACCAACCGGCCATCGGCAGGGGGTTGATGGATGTCTCGGTGCTCAATGCCATACACGCCAAGATGAGCAAGGCACTGGCTGCCTTGGGCGGGCGCGTTGAAGCGGTGTTTTTTTGCCCCCATGTGGCCGATGACCACTGCGACTGTCGCAAGCCGGGGCCGGGTCTGCTGGTGCAGATCGGCGAGCGGTTTGCCACGCCGCTCAAAGGGGTGCCCATGGTCGGGGACTCGCTGTGGGACGTGCAGGCCGCAGCGGCGGCGGGTTGCCAGCCCCATCTGGTGTTGACGGGCAACTCCGAGCATCTCCGTGACATGCCGCTCCCGCCCGATTTGCCACCCGGCACCCGCGTCCATCAGGACTTGGCCGCTTTCGCGCAGGCCTTGCTGGCGGACGAAGGAATTGATAGCTAAATATTCAATACATAAAAGCGCTGGGGCTTGAAAAGGATATAAACATGGCGTTTGTTCGCTCTGTGTTGCACATGTTGTGGATGGTGGTCACGGTCATCCCCTGGGCGCTGGCTGTGGTGGTGGCTTCACCGTTCATCAGCCCGACGCGCATTTACTGGATGTGTGCGGGCTGGCTGAAGGTGGCCGTCAAGGGGGGCGAGGTGTTGCTGGGCATTCGCAACCACATCATCGGTTGGGAGAACCTGCCCACCGGCACCACCAGCCCGGCGGTGTTGCTGGTCAAGCACCAGTCGACGTGGGAGACGTTCTCCATGCCCACGCTCATGCCACATCCGTTGGCCTACGTGTTCAAGAAAGAGCTGTTGTACGTGCCCTTCTTCGGCTGGGCGATGTCGCGCATGGACATGATTCACATCGACCGCAGCAAACGGGCACAGGCATTTGCCAAGGTGGTCGAGCAGGGCAAGCGCCTGCTGGCGCAGGGCACCTGGGTCATCATGTTCCCGGAGGGCACCCGCATCGACCGTGGCCAGAAAGGGCAGTACAAGTCGGGTGGTACCCGGCTGGCCATTGAAACCGGGGCTCCTGTGATCCCGATCGCGGTCACCTCGGCCAAATGCTGGCCCCGCAAAGCCTTCGTGAAAACACCTGGCACGGTCGAGTTTTCCATCGGCCGTCCCATTCCCAGCCAGGGACGACAACCTGACGAACTGATGCGTGAAGTGGAAGACTGGATCGAAGCGGAAATGCGCCGCCTCGACCCCGAGGCTTACCGCTGACACGTCTGGCACCCGAAGTCGGCTGCCGTCCCCACGCCGCCCAGGCATCACGTTCCACCTTTCTTCCGGAGCACAACCCGATGGTGCTGCAGCGCGTCTGGTCGATGGGTGAACAGCTGTCGCTGGCAGGCATGGACGAGCCTGCCAAGGCTCTGCCCCAAGCCGCGGACCCGCAGTTGGCAGCCCCTCTGTACAGGCCGCCAGCCGTGGCACCGAACGGATCTTTGCCGGTGCCGAAGCCTGAGCCAGTGCCCGCTGCACCTTCGGGCAAAGTCGTCGGCCTGCCGTGGCGGCACCCGCAGGCCAACCGCCAGGCCGTTTTGCAAGGCCAGACCGTGCACTACCTGTTGCGGCGTGGCCAGCGCCGGACCATTGGGTTTGGCATCACGGCCCAGGGCCTGACGGTCAGTGCGCCGCGCTGGGTCACGCTGGGCGCTGTGGACGAAGCGTTGCAATCCAAGTCAGCCTGGGTGGTGCGCAAACTGGCGCAGGTGGGCAACCAGCACGCGGCTTTGCAGGACGCCCGGTTGGTGTGGGCAGACGGCGTGCAACTGGCATGGCTGGGCGGCATGCTCACGGTGCGCGTGGGCGCACCGGCGGTGCGGCGCGGTCAGCCGCTGGTGGCGAGATCGGGCGATGAGTTGTGGGTGGCGCTGCCTGTCACGGCAGAGGGCAACCGCCTGCGCGATGCCGTCCAGGCCTGGATGATGCGTGCGGCTCACGAACATTTCGTGGCTCGGCTCGATCATTTCGCGCCGATGCTGGGTGTGCGCTGGACTTCGTTGCGCCTGTCGGGTGCGGCCACGCGCTGGGGCAGTGCCAAAGCAGATGGGTCCATCCGTCTGCACTGGCGACTGATGCAGTTCACCGGCGACGTGGTGGACTATGTGGTGGTGCACGAACTCAGCCACCTGCGGCACATGGATCACAGCGACCGCTTCTGGCAAACGGTGGCCTCCGTCGTGCCCGACTTTGCCCGGCTGCGGGCACAACTCAAAGGTGAGCGCCTGCCGCCCTGGTGAATGGTGCCCAGGCCCCGTTTTTTGATGCCAGCACGGCTGGTGTGGATGCACAATGGCCTTTGCGTGGCAGGTGCGTTGGGCGTGTCGCGCGCGGCGACAGCTGCCAGGGCAATGAGGTGCGCAGCCCGCAGCAGCCTGAACCGATGAACGGTGCGCCCCACAACAGGAGAAACCCACATGGACACGTTTGTCTGGGATCGGAATTTCATCACCGGGTTGCCCGATGTGGACAGGCAACACCACGAACTGGTGGACCTGTTCAACGAGCTCAACCGCTCGCTGTTCCATGGGCATGACACGGGTGCTGCCGAGCTGGAGGCCATCTTCCAGCGCCTGTTGGCGTACGCGGCGCAGCATTTTGCCGATGAAGAGGCGCTGATGGCCGAGGTGGGGTTGGACACCCGGCACCAGCAGGCACATCAGCACCTGCATCAGCAGTTTGTCGCGCAGGTGCGCAGCATGTGGGCCCTGCGACACACCTTGCGTCAACCGGCCGAAACCATCATGGGTTTCCTGACGTCGTGGTTGGGCTTGCACATTCTGGGTGTGGACCAGTCCATGGCGCGTCAGGTGGCTGCCATGCGCGCGGGTGCATCCGCCGCCCAGGCGTTTGACCGCGAGTCCACCGAGGCCGACCAAGGCACCCAGGCTCTGCTGCGTCTCGTGGGTAACCTGTATCACGTGCTGGCGCAACAGAACAGCGATCTGGTGGCCGCCAACCAGCAACTGGAAGACCGCGTGGCGGCGCGCACGCTCGACCTGGCTGCCGCCAACGAGCAACTGCGCACCGCCAACCTGCAGTTGCAGGCGTTTTCGCGCACCGACGGGCTGTTGCGCATCCACAACCGCGCGTATTTCGACGAGCGCCTGCTGGAAGAGGTGGCCCGCGCACGGCGTTTGCACCAGCCCCTGGCGATCCTGATGATGGACGTGGACTTCTTCAAGCGCTACAACGATGCGTGCGGACACCCCGCAGGTGACGCCTGCCTGCAGGCCGTGGCCAAAGCCGTGGGCAGTGTGGTCAAGCGGCGGACGGACTTTCTGGCGCGCTACGGCGGCGAAGAACTGGTGGCGTTGTTGCCCAACACCCCGCCCGATGGGGCCATGCTGGTGGCCAACCGTGTGTTGGTGGCCGTGCGCTCCATGGGGTTGGCGCATCCTGCGTCAGACGTGGCACCCTATGTCACGCTGAGCATCGGTGCGGCCAGCGGCTTGCCCCGCGAATCCGACGACGCTCAGGCGGGCGCGCAGCTGCTGGCGCTGGCCGACAGCGCACTCTACCGAGCGAAACACGAGGGGCGCAACCGGGCCATGCTGCCCTGATGCAGTTGGGCCGGGTGGTGCCGCAGGCCTCGGCAAAGCGCCGTAAGCGGCTGCATGCCGGTGTTGTTCTGCGCACACAGCGATCGTGGGCCGGGTTACATTGACGGGTCACACAACTTGCGCGGCATGCGCAAACAGGAGATACAGATGGATGCGTTTGTATGGGACCGCAGTTTCAGCACCGGCCTCAAGGCCATGGACGACCAGCACCGGGGGCTGATCGACATCTTCAATGAACTGCACCGCACCCTGTTTGATGTCAGCCTGCCGCAGGATCGGCGCGAGGTGGCCATGCGCCGGGCGTTTGACCGCCTCATGGCCTACGCCCGTGCCCAGTTTGCCGATGAAGAGGCCCTGATGCAGTCGTGTGGACTGGACGAGCGCCACCAGTTCGTGCACCGCCGACAACACGAGCAGTTCATCCGCAACCTTCGCGAGCTGTGGGCCGACCGCGACACGCTGGAAGACCCCGCGGGCAGGCTCATGGGCTTCCTGTCGTCCTGGATCGGTTTGCACCTGCTCGGGGTCGATCAGGCCATGGTGCGGCAGATGCACCTGATCGAGGCCTCGCACACCGCAAAAGAGGCCTATGAGCGTGAGGACAGCCTGTCCGACAAAGGGCTGCGCGCCATCCTGAACATGGTGGGGCGCCTGTATCACGACCTGTCCCAGCAAACGCGGGCGCTTGGCAAGGCGCAGCAAGACCTGTTCGAAACCGAACGGCAATTGAACGTGCTCGGCGGTCGGCTGGAGTTGCATGCCCGCTTTGACGAGCTGTTGCAAATACCCAACCGGCGTTACTTTGACCAGCGCTTGCAAGAAGAAGTTGCCCGTGCCTTCCGCAGCGAAGACGCACTGTCGGTGCTGGTCATTTCACTTGATTTGTCGGCACCAGAGGCGGATGCAACCGACCCGCAGCAGGTCGATGCCTGCATGCAGGCGGTGACCAACGTCGTCATCTCGGCCATGAAGCGCACCACAGATCTGGTGGCCCGCCACGGCCCACACCGGCTGGCAGTCATGATGCCCGAGACCGACCGACATGGCGCTGCCCGGGCCGCCCAGCGTGTGGTGGATGCGGTGGCGCACATGACCCTGCCCGCTGGCCACGACGGTGTTCCCTTGCAAGGTACGGCCAGTGTCGGGGTGGCAGGCTGGGTGCCGCGTGGCAGGGACGATGGCGAACTGCTGGTCTGCGAGGCCGAGTCGGCTCAGGCGTTTGCCCGCCACGAAGGTGGCAACCGCATTGCCATGGCCTGATCGCACGGGGTTGCGCGGGTTGATGCTGCGGGTTCAGTGCCTGAGTCGGTGGCAAGCCAGGCGGGTTGACCTCAGGCCGATTCGGGCAGCAGCCCTTGCGATCGTGCCCAGCTGACCAGTTCATCTGCTCCCACGGGCGCGCTGAAAAAATACCCCTGCGCTTCGTCGCAGCCCTGCAAGCGCAGCCAGGCCAGTTGGCCGGGTGTTTCCACGCCTTCCGCAATGGTGCGCAAGCCCAGACTGCTGGCCAGTCCGATGATGGCGCTGGCAATCGCCTTGTCATCAGGATCGGTCGTGATGTCCTGCACAAAACTGCGGTCAATTTTCAGCTTGTCAACCTTGAACCGCTTCAGGTAGCTCAGTGACGAATAACCGGTGCCGAAGTCGTCAATCGCCATGTGCACGCCTAGCGCGTGGATCTGGTCCATGGCCACCACGGCACCCAGGGGGTCGCTCATCGCAACCGATTCGGTCAGCTCCAGTTCCAGGCAGTCGGGCGGCAGCCCTTCGTCTTGCAGCACTGCGGCCACTCGTGTGGCCAGTTCGGCATCGCGGAACTGCACGGCCGACAGGTTGACCGCCATGGTGAAGCTGCCCAGCCCCTGGTTCATCCAGACTTTGAGTTGCTTGACGGCGGTTCGCAGCACCCATTCGCCGATCGGCAGGATCAGCCCGCTGCTTTCGGCCATGGGAATGAACTCGGCGGGCGACACCACGCCCAGCGTCGGGTGCTGCCAGCGCAACAGGGCCTCCATGCCCACCAACTGGCCGTTGGCCAGCGACACCTGGGGTTGGTAGACCAACCTGAATTCGCCCCGGTCCAGGGCGCGGCGCAAGTGGTTCTCCAGCGCCAGGGTGCGTTCCGAGCGGGCCTGCATGTCGGCGGTGAAAAACCGGTAACCGTTGCGCCCCTCTTCCTTGGCGCGGTACATGGCGACATCGGCCGCTTTGGACAGCGCATTGAAGTCGCTGCCATCGTGGGGGTAGATGGCAATGCCGATGGACAGCGTCATCGCCATTTCATGCCCCTCGATGTGCATGACAGGCGTCATGCTGTCCATCAGCTTTTCAGCCACGTGCGCGGCCTTGAGGGCATTGCAGTCAGGCAGCAGCAGCACAAATTCGTCTCCACCCTGCCGCGAAAGGGTGTCGCCCGCGCGCACCGAGCCGGCCAGGCGGCGTGTGGTTTCGACCAGCATCGCGTCGCCGGCTGGGTGCCCCAGGGTGTCGTTGATGTGCTTGAAATGGTCGAGGTCCAGAAACAGCAAGGCCATGTGCTCGTGCTGGCGCTGTGCCATGCTGAGTGCCTGGCTGAAGCGGTCGGCCAGCAACAGCCGGTTGGGCAGGCCGGTCAGGGCATCGAAGTAGGCCAGCCGGTGAATTTGCTTTTCGGCCTCCTTGCGCTGTGTGATGTCTTCCTTCACCGCCAGGATGTGTGTGACCGTGCCGTCCTTTTGCTTGACGGGGGACAGACGCACGGCTTCGGTGTACTCCGTACCGTCCTTGCGCCGGTTGATGAATTCACCCTGCCAGGGTTTGCCTGCGCGCAGATGCTCCCACATCACGGTGTACTGCTGAGGGTCGGTCTTGCCGGACTGCAGCAGGCGAGGGTTTTGGCCCAGCACCTCCTGCACGCTGTAGCCTGTGGCGCTCACGAAAGCCTGGTTGACGTATTCAATGCGCGCCTGCAGGTCCGTGATCACGATGGAGTGTGGGCTCTGCTCCACCGCCAGCCACAGTTTGCTGAGAGTTGCCTGGTCTTTGGCGCGCTCCACCGCTAGGCCTGTGAGGTGGGCCGTGCGTTCCAGCGTCTTGATTTCGTGGGGCAAAGGCTGGCGGGGCTCACGGCTGTACAGAGCAAAAGTGCCCAGCACCCTTCCGTCGCTGTCTTTGAACGGCACCGACCAGCATGCCCGCAGGCCGTGCGCCAGTGCCAGTGGTGCGTAGTCGGCCCACAGTGGGTCGGTGGCAATGTCGGCCACCACCACGGTTTCGCGCCGGTAAGCAGCTGTGCCGCATGAACCGGCCCGGGGGCCAATGGGTGCGTTTTCAATGGCCTGGCAGTAGGCATCCGGCAAGCTGGGCGCGGCCAGGTTGCGCACGCGCTGGCCACTCTCGTCCAGCAACAGCACCGAGCACATCGTGTCGGTCAGCAGGGATTCGAAGGCAGTCAGCAGTGTGGTCAGCAGCTGCTTCAGGTCCTGCCCCCGCGCCATGCCTTCGAGGAACGCACGTTCCAGTTGCTCGGCGCGCTGCTGGATGTGGCTTTCGGTCACATCGGTCAGCATGCCGTGCGCACGGATCACCTGCCCTTGTGCGTCACGCTGAATGCGGGTGTGGTCTTCCAGCCACATCCAACGGCCGTTGGCCGCACGCAGGCGGTAGCGTTGGTCGTAACTGTCGCGCCCTTCGGCCAGGTGGGCAGCGATCTCGCGGTTGATGCGGGGCAGGTCGTCAGGGTGTACCAGCGATTCGTATTGCAGGCCGCTCGCCATCAGCTCTGCACGGTCGTATCCCCACTGGCTCACGTTCTGTGTCACGAAGTCGACGGGCCAGCCCTCTGCCAGCGACCAGACGATGGCCACCACCGGCGAGCGGTTGACCGAGTCGGACAGCAACTCCAGCATGGCCTGCTTGCGGTCAATTTCCTGCGCTGCTGTGGCCAGCGCCGCTTCGGTGGACTTGTGCTGGCCCACGTCCATGGTCACGCCCATCACGTGCAGCGGCTTGCCATCGGCCTGCCGACGTGTCACCTTGCCCCGAGTGTGCACCCAGCGCCATGCGCCGTCGAAGCCTCTTATCTGGTAGCTCACATCCAGCGAGGACTCGGCCGGGTCGTTCAGCAACCGGGCCATGCTGTCCTGAACATGCGCGTGGTGGTCGGGGTGGATGCGTTCCAGCATCGTGGCCAGGCCCAGCGAGGTGGTGTCCACCCGGTCGCCCACGCCCATCATGTGTTTGAGCTGCTCGCTGTAAACGATGCGGTTGTGCGGGACGTCGTATTCCCAGAAACCGAGTTGTGCCGCCTCAGCGGCCATGCGGTAGCGCTGCTCGGCCAGGATGACCTGGTTGCGTTGCGCCGCATCCAGTTCGTGCAGGTACCAGTGCTCCAGCAGCAGCCCCAGGCGCAGCATCAGGCTGTGCTGGTGCACCACGCCGGTCAGATTGCCGTGCTCGTCCACCACGGCCAGGTGATGCGTGTCCAGCGTTTGCATGGCCTGTACCGCATCCATGATGGTGGTGTGCGGGGTCACGGAGGGCACCGGGTGTCGCATCACGTCGGCCACGCGCTGTGGGCGCTGACCGGTTTCGGCGCTGTGCGCCAGCAGGGCGGGGACGTCGCGTTCGGTCAGCAGCCCGGTGGCCTTGCCGTCCACGGTTGCAATCACATACGAGCTGCCCTGCATGACCATCTGGCGCAGGGCGTCGGCCACTGGTGTCTGTGGCAGCACGCGCGGCATGTTGTGTTCGATCACATCTGTCAATTCCACCAGTGTGGTCGTCAACCCGATGTCGATGTGCCGCCGAAAATCCCCTTCGCTTGCCAGACCAATGGCCCTGCCGGCTGCGTCCACCACCACCAGGTGGCGCAGTTTGCGGGCATTCATTTGGCCCCAGGCTTCAGCAAAAGGGGTTTCGGGTGGAGCCGTGACCACCGGGGCGCTCATGGCCTGCTCGACCAGCAGGTGATTGGATGGGGCGGCAGCCAGGTGCCGGAGCATGTCACGCTCGGTCAGGATGCCGATCGGCAGACCGTCCGATGCCACGACCAGGCTGGAAATGCGGTGCTGCGCCATCTGGCGTGCCGCGTCGGTCAGGGTGAGCGTGGGTGCGACGGTATACAGCGTCCGGCTCATGATGTCCCCCAGCGTCCGCTGGGCAAAATCAGGTTGCACGGTCAGGTGGGCAGGCATGGGCGGCGGACGGGTCACGGTGGGTTCCGGTGGGGCAGTCTGGGCACACGCCACTATAGCGGCCCGCAGAGGCTTTGGCGTAACATCTCCCGTTGACGTACACGTCAATGTCCGGTCTGTTTGTTTCCTCTCGTGCTGTGGCTGAACCCATATGGCTCAAACTTCTTATTCGATCAGTGATCTGGCGCAGGAATTCGACCTGACCACCCGCGCCATCCGGTTTTATGAAGACATGGGCCTGCTGCAACCCGAGCGCACCGGGCCGGGCGGGCGCGTCAGGCAGTACAGCGCGCGGGACCGCACCCGCCTGAAGCTCACGCTGCGCGCCAAGCGTCTGGGCCTGAGCCTGACCGAGGCCAAAGACATCATCGACATGTACGACAGCCCACGGGACACGGCGCCACAGCTCGAAAAATTCCTGTTGGTGCTGGCC
Organism: Comamonadaceae bacterium UBA2334; assembly: GCA_002344885.1. GTDB lineage: Bacteria > Pseudomonadota > Gammaproteobacteria > Burkholderiales > Burkholderiaceae_C > UBA2334. Next base: position 25,502 of record DDUQ01000063.1, on the reverse strand, counting down.
GAGCACAAACGCCAGCTGGAGGAACAGATGGCCGACCTCCAGGCCAACCTGGACGAGGTCAAGCTGCACGAAAAACAGACCAGAGCGTTGCTGGCCAAAACTCTCAAGGGCGGGTGACACCGTGACAGCGGATGGAGTTGACGTTTACGTAAACGTCAATTAAAGTGAGGAGCTATGCCGCACACACACCTCCCCACCGACAGCACCCTGTTCAACCGCGTGCATGCGAGTTTGGTGCGCCAGGGCCTGATGCAGCACCTGGGTGCGCGCCTGGTGTCCGTGGAGCCTGGCCAGGTGGTGGTGGTGCTGCCGTATTCGGATCGGGTGACTCAGCAGCAGGGTGGTTTTCATGGTGGTGCCATGGGTGCGCTGGCTGACATTGCGGGTGGTTACGCCGGTTTGACGGTGGCACCTGAAGGCATGGAGGTCACCACTGTCGAGTACAAGGTTAATTTTCTGAATGCGTTCCGGGACGGCGAGTTGCAAGCCACCGGGAGGGTTGTGAAAGCGGGTAAACGGGTGATCGTCACGGCTGCCGAGGTGGAGCACGTGGCCGCAGATGGTCGCCGCAGCCCGTGTGCCGTCATGCAGCAAACCTTGGTGCCTGTACCCAAAACGTATTGAGGTTCCATTGATATATTTGCCATCTATCGCTTTATTTGTAAGTATTTCAAGCTATGAAAATTCAACATTCTATTGACACAGGAGACCATCCATGACAAATCTGCCCGGCCTGAATTTCCAATTGGGTGAAGACATCGACGCGCTGCGCGATGCGGTGCGCGACTTTGCCCAAGCCGAGATCGCCCCGCGTGCCGCCGAGATCGACAAGAACGACCAGTTCCCCATGGACCTGTGGGAAAAAATGGGCAGCCTGGGCGTGCTGGGCATCACCGTGCCCGAAGAATTTGGTGGGGCCAACATGGGTTACCTGGCCCACATGGTGGCCATGGAAGAAATCAGCCGTGCCTCTGCATCCGTGGGCCTCTCGTACGGTGCGCACAGCAACCTGTGCGTGAACCAGATCAAGCGCAACGGCACCCAGGCGCAGAAAGAAAAGTACCTGCCCAAGCTCATCAGCGGCCAGCATGTGGGCGCGCTGGCCATGAGCGAACCCGGTGCAGGCTCCGACGTTATCAGCATGAAGCTGAAGGCCGAAGACAAGGGTGGCTACTACCTGCTCAATGGCAGCAAGATGTGGATCACCAATGGCCCTGATGCCGACACCATGGTGGTCTATGCCAAGACCGAACCCGAGCTGGGCGCACGCGGCGTGACCGCCTTCATTGTCGAGAAGGGCATGAAGGGTTTTTTCACGGCCCAGAAGCTCGACAAGCTGGGCATGCGCGGCAGCCACACCGGCGAAATGGTGTTCCAGAACGTCGAAGTGCCCGAATCCCACATCCTGGGTGGCCTGAACATGGGTGCCAAGGTGCTGATGAGCGGTCTGGACTACGAGCGTGCCGTGCTGGCCGCCGGGCCCATCGGCATCATGCAGGCCGTGATGGACAACGTCGTGCCCTACATTCACGACCGCAAGCAGTTCGGTCAGAGCATCGGCGAGTTCCAGCTCATTCAAGGCAAAGTGGCCGACATGTACACCGTGCTGCAAGCGGGCAGGGCGTTTTGCTACCAGATCGGCAAAAACCTCGACATGCTGGGCAGCGAACACGTGCGCCAGGTGCGCAAGGACTGCGCCAGCGTCATCCTGTGGTGTGCCGAGCAGGCCACCAAGATGGCCGGTGACGGCGTGCAGATCTTTGGCGGCAACGGCTACATCAACGAATACCCGCTGGGTCGCCTGTGGCGCGATGCCAAGCTGTACGAAATCGGTGCAGGTACGTCCGAAATCCGCCGCATGCTGATCGGACGTGAATTGTTTGCCGAAACTTGTTGAATCGGAGCGCGGGCCAGCGGACCACGACGCCAAAGTTTTACGGGCTCAAGGTGCCACGCTGCTACGGGCTTGAGACCACGTCAGCTCTTTTACAAGTGCCTTGGCTAACATTGGCGCAACATGAACTCTTCACTCCAACATCTGTTTGACAACAACCGAGCCTGGGCCGCACGCATGGAGCTGGAGCGCCCTGGCTTCTTCGAGAAGCTCGCGCGCCAGCAAACGCCCAAGTACTTGTGGATCGGCTGCGCCGACAGCCGGGTACCTGCGAATGAAATCATTGCCCTTGACCCTGGCGAGGTGTTCGTGCACCGCAACATCGCCAACGTGGTCGTGCATTCCGATCTGAACGCCCTGTCGGTTATTCAGTTCGCGGTGGACCACCTGAAGGTTGAGCACATCATGGTCGTCGGCCACTACGGCTGCGGTGGTGTGCTGGCTGCTTTGCGTGGCACACGAGTGGGGCTGGCCGACAGCTGGTTGCGTCATGTAGCCGACGTAAGGCTGCGACATCGCAGCCGCATTGACTACTTGCCCGTGGCGCAGATGGAAGACGTGATGTGCGAAATGAACGTCATCGAGCAGGTGGGCAACGTTGCCATGTCCAATGTGCTGCAAGATGCCTGGGCGCGTGGTCAGAAAGTCACCATCCATGGCTGGATTTATGGACTGAAAGACGGGCTGGCCAAAGACCTGGGCGTGACCATGAGCCACGAAGGCGAGGTGGTCAACGTGTTCCGCAACGCCATCAAGCGCTATCCGCGGCAAGTGACCGACGCGGCCCGCGCTGCGGCTGCTGTCACGCGGCAGGTTTGAGTCCCGATGCTGCCGCAGCGACTCGACTCTGCTGTGGCCACCGACATCGCACGGGCGATGATGGATGGCTTCAACCGGCACTACCAGTTGTTCCGCACCGAATCGGCGCGGGCCAAGCACCGGTTCGAAACGGCTGATTGGCGCGGCCAGCAGCGGGCGCAGAAAGAGCGCATCGAGTTCTACGACCTGCGCGTCAAGGAGTGCTCGCGCCGGCTGGCCTCCGAGTTCAACGCCAGCGAGCTGCCCATGGATGTGTGGCAGCAGGTCAAGCTGCTGTATATCGGCATGCTGGTGGACCACCAGCAGCCCGAGCTGGCCGAAACTTTTTTCAACTCGGTGACCACCAAAATCCTGCACCGCACGTACTTCCAGAACGATTTCATTTTTGTGCGCCCGGCGGTCAGCACCGAATACATCGAGAGTTCAGACCCAGGTCAACCTTCCACCTACCGGTCGTATTACCCTCGTAAGGACGACTTGCTGACAGAATTGCGGCAACTGGTCGCCGATTTCGGGCTGCTGGTGCCGTTTGATGATCTGGAGCGCGACATCCTGGCTGTGTGCAACGGGCTGAAGCCGCTGTACGACCACAACCGCCTGCGCGCCAACTTCCAGGTGCAAGTACTGTCCAGCCTGTTCTACCGGAACAAGGGTGCCTACGTGGTGGGCAAGCTCATCAACGGGTTCCGTGAAGTGCCGTTTGCCCTGCCCATCCTGCACAACGCGCAGGGCAAGCTGGTGATCGACGCGTTGCTGACCGGGGAGGACGACCTCCTCATCCTGTTCAGTTTTGCGCGCGCCTATTTCATGGTGGACATGGCGGTGCCCAGTGCCTATGTGCAGTTTTTGCGCAGCATGATGCCGCGCAAACCGCGTGCCGAGTTCTACAACGCACTGGGGCTGGCCAAGCAAGGTAAAACGCTGTTCTACCGCGACTACCTGTTCCACCAGCGGCACAGCACCGACCGCTTCCGTATCGCGCCCGGTATCAAGGGCATGGTGATGCTGGTGTTCGACTTGCCGAGCTTTCCGTTCGTGTTCAAGGTCATCAAGGACTTTTACCCGCACCAGAAAGACACCACCCGCGAGCAGATTCGGTCCAAGTACCAGCTCGTCAAGCAGCACGACCGGGTGGGGCGCATGGCCGACACGCTGGAGTTTTCGAACGTGGCGTTTCCGCTGGAGCGTTTCGAGCCCGAACTGGTGGCCGAGTTGCAAAAGTTTGCGCCCAGCCAGCTCGAAATTTCCGACCGCGATGGCGACGGGCAGATCGAACTGATTCTGAAGCACGTCTACATCGAGCGGCGCATGATCCCGCTCAACATTTATCTGCAGGAAGCCTTCGACACCCTGGCGCCCCACAGCGGTGCGGACGACACGGCCTTGCGCAAGGCCAACGAGCAACTGGAACGCGCCGTGGTCGAATACGGCAACGCCATCAAGGACCTGGTGGCCGCCAACATTTTTCCGGGCGACATGCTCTGGAAGAACTTTGGCATTACCCGCCACGGCAAGGTGGTGTTCTACGACTACGACGAG
>DDUQ01000063.1:0-21023 GCA_002344885.1 Comamonadaceae bacterium UBA2334 | reverse complement strand
GTGTTCTACGACTACGACGAGATCGAGTACATCACCGATTGCAACTTCCGCAAGGTGCCCGAGCCACGCAACGAGGAAGAAGAGATGTCGGGCGAGATCTGGTACAGCGTCGGCCCACACGATGTGTTTCCCGAAACTTTCGGCCCCTTTCTGTTGGGCAACCATCTGGTTCGCAAGGTCTTCATGGCTCATCATGCCGATTTGTTGGACCCCGCCTTCTGGCAGGGCCACCAGACCCGCATCGCAGCTGGGCACATGTTCGATGTGTACCCCTACGACCAAAGCAAACGTTTCAGGCGACTGGTGAACGATCCGATAGTGCCGTCGTCTATTTGATTTTGTAGTGAACTGTTCATTTCAAACAAGCGCTGGAGCGCATTTTTATTCATAATCAGGAGTCAGCATGAGCACCCAGAACACCGATCCCGTTGTCATTGTCAGCGCCGCCCGTACCCCCATGGGTGCGTTCCAGGGCGACTTTGCATCGCTCGCCGCCCATGACTTGGGTGGCGTGGCCATCCAGGCCGCCGTTGCGCGCGCGGGCATTGCGCCTGAGTTGGTCACCGAAGTGCTGTTCGGCAACTGCCTGATGGCCGGCCAGGGCCAGGCCCCGGCACGCCAGGCCGTGTTCAAGGGCGGTTTGCCCAAGAGCGCTGGTGCTGTCACGCTGTCCAAAATGTGCGGCTCGGGCATGCGCGCCGCCATGTTTGCGCACGATATGCTGCTGGCTGGCACGCACGACGTGCTGGTGGCCGGTGGCATGGAGAGCATGACCAACGCTCCTTACCTGTTGCAGAAGGGCCGGGGTGGGTACCGCATCGGTCACGACCGTGTGTTCGACCACATGATGCTCGACGGTCTGGAAGACGCCTACGAACCCGGCCGCAGCATGGGTACCTTTGGTGAAGACTGTGCTGCCAAATACAGCTTCACCCGCGCGCAACAAGACGCCTTTGCCACCGCCAGCGTGCAGCGCGCCAAGGCGGCCACCGAAAGCGGTGCGTTTGCCGCCGAGATCGCACCCGTCACGGTCAAGGTTCGGGGTGGCGAAACCGTGGTCTCTATCGACGAAGGTCCCGGCAAGATCAAGCTCGACAAGCTGCCCACGCTCAAACCCGCCTTCAAGAAAGACGGCACCATCACCGCAGCCAGCAGCTCCAGCATCAACGACGGCGCTGCTGCTCTGGTGATGATGCGCGCCAGCACCGCCGCGAAGCTAGGCTGCCAACCGCTGGCCAAAATCGTCAGCCATGCCACCCATGCGCAGGAGCCCGAGTGGTTCTCCACCGCCCCAGTGGGCGCCACTGAAAAAGCTCTGGCCAAAGCCGGCTGGGCCGTGGGCGACGTGGACCTGTGGGAAATCAACGAAGCCTTTGCGGTGGTGCCCATGGCCTTGATGCACGACCTGAACGTGCCGCACGAGAAGGTGAACGTCAACGGTGGTGCCTGCGCACTGGGCCACCCCATTGGCGCGTCTGGTGCGCGCATCATGGTCACGCTCATCCACGCGCTGAAAGCCCGTGGCCTGAAGAAGGGCCTGGCCACGCTGTGCATCGGCGGTGGTGAGGCCACGGCTGTTGCGCTTGAAGTGCTGTAAGGAACCACCATGTTGCTCACCGAAGACCAAACCATGGTGCGCGATGCCGTTCGCGCGTTTGTGCAGGAACAGATCTGGCCCCACGCCCCCGCGTGGGACAAGTCGCACACCTTCCCCAAGGACGTGCACAAAGGCCTGGCCGAACTGGGCTGCTACGGCATCTGCGTGCCCGAAGAACTGGGCGGTGCAGGCCTGAATTACCAGACGCTGGCGCTGGTGCTCGAAGAAATCGCCGCCGGTGACGGGGGGGTCAGCACTACCATCAGCGTGACCAACTGCCCCGTCAACGCCATCCTCATGAAATACGGCAACGCCGCCCAGCAAGACCAGTGGCTGCGCCCGCTGGCCGTGGGCGACATGCTGGGCGCGTTCTGCCTGACCGAGCCGCATGTGGGGTCCGATGCATCCGCCCTGCGCACCACCGCGGTCAAAGACGGTGACACCTATGTGCTCAATGGCGTGAAGCAGTTCATCACCAGCGGCAAGTACGCCGATCTGGCCATCGTCATCGCCGTGACCGACAAGGCTGCAGGCAAACGCGGCATGAGCGCGTTCATTGTGCCCACGGCCACACCGGGCTACGTGGTTGCGCGACTGGAAGATAAGCTGGGTCAGCATAGCAGCGACACCGCCCAAATCAATTTTGAAGGCTGCCGTATTCCTGCCGCGAACCTCATCGGCGCGGAAGGTGAGGGCTACAAGATCGCACTGAGCGCATTGGAGGGCGGGCGCATCGGCATCGCGGCGCAAAGTATTGGCATGGCGCGCAGCGCCTTCGAGTGCGCTTTGCGTTACGCCAAAGAACGAGAGAGCTTTGGCCAGCCCATCTTCAACCACCAGGCTGTGGGCTTCAAGCTGGCTGACATGGCCACGCAAATCGAAGCAGCCCGCTCGCTCACCCACCATGCCGCTGCGCTGCGCGACGCAGGCCAACCCTGCCTGAAAGAGGCGGCCATGGCCAAGCTCTTTGCCAGCGAAATGGCTGAAAAAGTGTGCAGCGATGCCATCCAAATCCATGGCGGTTACGGCTATGTGAGCGGCTTCCCCGTCGAGCGCATCTATCGCGATGTGCGGGTGTGCCAGATTTACGAGGGTACGTCTGACGTGCAGAAAATCCTCATTCAGCGTGCGTTGGCCTGACACCGAGCGGATTAAATATTGCGTTCTTTATTTCAGGAGCCAGTTCATGCCCATCACCAAAGGTTTTCGCAGACTGGTGGACGAAGCCACTGCCCAAATCACCACCTACACGGTCGCCCAGATCCGGGCGCGCTTGGCCGAGGGCGACGCGCGTTTGCAACTGGTGGACATACGCGACCCACGGGAACTGGAGCGCGACGGTACCGCGCCCGGTTGTGTGCATGCCCCACGCGGCATGCTCGAGTTCTGGGTGGATCCGGCGTCACCCTATTTCAAGCCCGTATTTGGTGACGAAGGCAAAGAATTTGTGCTGTTCTGCGGTGCTGGCTGGCGCAGTGCCCTTGCCACCAAAACCTTGCAGGATATGGGGATGACCAACGTTGCGCACATCGACGGTGGGTTTGCCGCCTGGAAGCAGGCTGCAGCCCCCATTGAAACCTTGGCCGAGCATCAAGCCGCCAGCCACTCACGCAAGGCTGGCGGTTGAGCTGACATAGACTGTTCTGTGATGCCCGACACCTGGGCTGTCGGGTGATCTGGCATGGGGTGAGGCACTGCGGTGTGTTTTGAAGCTATGCTTCGCGCATTCACGCACATCAAAAAAGGTATCACCTACATGTCAATGGAATGCACTGTCACCTGGACCGGTCATGCTGGCACCCGTTCAGCCATGGGTTTTGTCGCTGAAACCGGCAGCGGCCACGTGCTGACCATGGACGGTGCCCCCGATGCGGTCAAACCAGAAAACGGTGGTGCCAACCTGGCGCCTCGCCCCATGGAGACGGTTCTGGCGGGCACAGGCGGTTGCACGGCTTATGACGTGGTGCTCATCCTCAAGCGAGGCAGGCACGCCGTCAGCGGCTGCAGTGTCAAGCTGACCTCCGAGCGTGCAGACACCGATCCCAAGGTGTTCACCAAAATCCACATGCATTTCACAGTGACGGGCAAAGCGGTGCCGCCCGCAGCCGTCGAGCGAGCCATTGCCATGAGCCACGACAAATACTGCTCGGCCAGCATCATGTTAGGCAAGACCGCCGACATCACCACCAGTTTCGAGGTGTTGGAGGCTTGACATGCGCCTGACTGTGGGCCAAGTCCACATCATCAAGCAAACCGTGCAAGACAGCTTCGGTTTGGATGCCCAGGTTCGATTGTTTGGCTCCCGCATTGACGATGCCGCAAACGGCGGCGATGTGGACTTACACGTAACCCTGCGGCAACCCGTTGGTGTCTGGGCGGTGGCTCAACTCGCCTCACGGCTCGAAAGAGGGCTCCATGGGCGCAAAGTGGATGTCCGCGTTTGGGCAGAAGGCCAGCCTTTGTTGCCGATAGACCATGTGGCTTTGGCACGTGGTGTCGTTCTTTGAACTCAATTCATACCACCTATGCAACTAGATGATGCCGAAATAATGCGGCTGTCGCGTTTGTCTCGGATTGCAGCATTGGAACTGGTGCATCTGCAGCAAACCGATGGAAGGTTGTTTGGGCAGTTGCTGAGTGCACACGTACTGGCTGAAAAATGCAAGGATATTGGTTTCTCTGAGCAGTTGGATGCCTTCGTTGCCCGTTTTGGTCGGCTGCAGGATTTGCTGGGAGATAAGTTTTTACCCGCCTGGCTCAAAGTCATGCAGGAGGTGCCGGGGACTGCGCTGGAGAACCTGGACAAAGCAGAAAAGCTGGGTCTTGTCTCGAATGCCGACGATTGGTTCGCGACGCGCAAACTTCGCAACCTGATGGTTCACGAGTACCTGCAAGATCCCGAAGCACTTTTCGATGCGCTCATCGCGGCACACCGCGCGGTACCTATGCTTGCTGCAACGTGCAAGGCCTTGATTCAGCGCACCGACAGGCTGATGGTTTGAATGCAAGGGTGGCCCTGAAGGCAGAACCTGACACGCGTGGCGTGGTTTTGACGGTGGTGAGGTCTCTGGCGGTTGGGCGAATCGACGCCGAAATGCACTAAATTGGTGCAATGTTGTGACGTTGCAACGAAACGGGCAGCATGTTGCTCTAAAAGCGATGCATCCTTTGCGTAACGTGCGGTGTTCTGGTGCAATAGAGCCAACTTCCCAAACGGAGGTTGGCTCGCGGGCCACGCCCAACGCCTCTTTTTTCAACCTTGGAGAAACTCTCAATGAAAAAGACTCTGATTGCACTGGCCGCTGTGGCCGCCACCGGTGCTGCTTTCGCCCAATCTTCCGTGACCCTGTACGGCGTTGCCGATGTTGGTGTAGGTGATAACAACGCTGCCGGGACTAAGCTGGGCGCGATTGCCAACAGTTTGATGAACAACGGTTCTAGCCGTTTTGGTCTTCGTGGTTCTGAAGATTTGGGTGGTGGTCTGAAAGCCAACTTCAATATTGAAGCAGGCGTGAGCTTGGCTGATGGCTCGACTGCTGCAAAAATGTTCAACCGGGCTGCGTTCATGTCGCTGTCCGGTGGTTTTGGTGAAATCGCAGCTGGTCGTCGCTTGACTCCTGCATTCTATTCCAAGGCAGCATACGAGCTGACTGGTACTGCTAACTACAGTGCGATGGCAAAGCAGTTCAACTACAGCAGTGCTGGTGCTCAGGCTGTGGCTAATGCGTCCGGTGCTCGTAAAGATGGCCTGGTGACCTATACCACACCAAACATGGGTGGCCTGACAGCAACCATCGGCACCGTTCTGGAAGGCAACGACGGCCAGAAGCCTCTGGAAATGAACGTCATCTACCGCCAAGGCCCGATGGTGATTTCTGCGCAACTGGATAGCGCTTCGATTGCTAACACGGCTTCCAAAGACAAGCGTGGCATGTCTATCGGTGGTAGCTACAATCTGGGCGTTGCAACAGTAGCAGCATCTTGGCAAGATCCAGCAGGTGCGAAGAAAGGTTTCACATTGGGTGTGTCTGCCCCAATGGGCCCTGTTACTCTGACAGCCGACTTGGCTCGTGCAACGGATGATGCCAACAAGAGCACAGATTTTGTTCTGGAAGCAAAGTATGCTTTGTCCAAGCGCACATTTGCATACGGCGCATATCTGAAGGACGGTACAAAAGGCGCGAAGTCAGTTAACAGCTGGGGTCTTGGCGTTCGCCACAACTTCTGATTTTTATGCCGGCGCATGCCGGTGTTGACTTTCAATCAAAAAGCCCTTGCGCTGTAAAGCCAGGGGCTTTTTGCTGCGTGACACGAAAGGCGTTGCGCCGTGCAGTGCGGGAGGGTCGTTGCAAAATATGCGTCTAAACTTTGATGCTGGAGGCTTCCTATGTCGCAGGCATTGCTCAAACCAGTCATATCTGAAGATGACTATCTGTCGAGCGAAGCTCAGTCGCCAACGAGGCGTGAATTGGTGAGTGGTCAGGTCTATCCCGTGGCTGGTGCCAGTGAGCGACACAACCAAATTGCGCTGAACATTGCATTCCATTTGCGTTCGGTCACGCGGGGAAAGTCTTGTAAAACCTTCGTGGCCGATATGCGTTTGCGGCAGATGCAAGGCACCCTCTATTACTACCCCGATGTGATGCTGGTGTGCGATCCGCATGACGATCATCCGCACCACAAGCAAGCGCCCTGCTTTATAGCCGAAGTGCTGTCGCTTGCTACAGCTGCGACCGATGTGAGGGAAAAGCGGCTGTCCTACCAACGCTTGCCCAGTTTGCGTTATTACCTCGTCGTGGACTCGGAGCGCGTGTGGGCGCAGTGCCATGTTCGGTTACCCGATGGTCAATGGGGCACGCTGTCATTTGATGTGGATGATCGGCTGGACGTGCAGTGTGCGGCGATGCTTCGCTTTCGTTGTGCCTGGATGATCTTTACGAGGACACGGGCCTCTTGCCTGGCTGAAGTTGGCCGCTCATGAGCAGTTCGATAGAAGTGCCGATGTCGACGGGAGGCAAAGACAAGGCATACGTTACTCTACCTCGTACAAGTGGTAGAGAGGCACACACCAAGAAAAAAGCCTGCATTTTGTGCAGGCTTTTGAACCTTGGAGACAAAACACGGAGCGCTTGCGCGCCCGAGTGCAATCAGAATTTGTGGTTGATACCGAGGCCCCAAATATCGTTATCGCCTGCAGCAGCGTTGGTAGCGCGAATGCCGCCGTAAACGGTTGTTCGCTTGGAGAGGGCGTATGCAGCACCAACACCAAAGCCAGTTCCCGCTTTGGCCCCAGCTACTTTAGCCTTGCTGGAGGCATAGCCAACCGTCAATGTCAGCGCTGCACCCATTGGGATATCTGCGCCGAACTGGTAGGAGTCGATTTTGGGAGTGGTTCCAAATTTCTTCGTTGTGTAGTAGCTACCAAGCAACTTCGCCATACCTAAATCATAAGTGGCGTTGAGCATGGTGCCTTTGCGGCCCATGGTTTCATCATTTTCATAGCCCAAACCTGCATACACAGGGCCGGATGCATATTTTACGTGGAAGGATGAAACTTTCTTCGCGGCATTGCCCTTCAACTGAGTGCTGTATGCGCCGCTGAAACCTGCAATCTCAGGTGTAGCGTAATACAACTGTGCTGCCGCTGCGCCTGTATAGGAGTTGCCCCAGACACCGTTCTGCAGAGACAACGCATTCGCGCCGAACATGCTGTCACCGTTGTAATAGATGTCGTCAAGCGGGTTCCAGTTCTGGCCAATTTTTACTGTACCAAAGCCACCTTCAAAGCCAACGTTGGCCTGGCGGGCAAACCCTTTGGACGTGCTGCCATCAGCAAGGCTCACGGCTTGCTCGAAGGTAAAGGTGGCTTTCAGACCTCCGCCCAAATCTTCCGAGCCTTTCAGGCCCCAGCGACTGGTTTGATTGGCATTGGGTGCGGCACCAAGTTTCGCGCCTTTTGCTTTGGCAACGGCGACATCAGCAACACCGTACAGCGTCACAGAAGACTGGGCGGAAGCTGCGCCCACGAAAGCCAGTGCGGCCAATGCGATGAGGGATTTTTTCATGATGGTTCCTTGAGGGTCAAAAAAAATGGTTTGTGATGCGTCGGCTGCCAATTCAGGCGCGCACACCGCAGAAGGGGTGCATCAGCAACTCGCAACAACAGTGCCAATGTACCCATGGCTCAGGGTTTACACGCGGAATTGCGTCAAAAAAGTGTCGCAAACTGACTTCAAAACAACACTTTCCCAGCATGTTTTTGGCGCGCCCCGTTTTGGGGAAAACCCTTACGTTTTGCAGCTTGTTGTTGGCGTAGTTTTGGTGCGATTTTTGCCCTCAACTGGTGCGGTCTCCCGGGCGACACCCCATACAAACCCGATCAAGAGGGTTTCAGGGATCAGGCATACTGTTTCTTTTTTTACCTTCCATGGAGCTGACTGCGATGAAACTGAAGATGACCGCGTTGTGTGCCGTGTTGGCGTTGTCGGGTGCTGTTGTTCAGGCCAAGACATTCAAATGGACCAGTGCCAGTGACATTCCCACATGGGACATCCACTCGCAGAACAATGCGTTGGCCAACGGCATCCATGCCTCGGTTTACGAGTCGCTGGTCTACTACAACAGCCAGACCTTCAAGGTCGAACCTGTGCTGGCCACCGCTTGGAAGCAGGTCAGCCCCACTCAACTGCGCCTGACCCTGCGTTCGGGTGTCAAGTTCCACGACGGCAGCGCGTTTACTGCCGACGATGCCGTGTTCTCGCTTGACCGCGCCATGTCCAAAACCTCCAACTTTGCGGTGTATACCGAGGGTGTGGAACGGGTGGCGAAAGTGGATGCCAACACAATTGACATTTTTACCAAAGGCCCAAACCCAGTCCTGTTGAACCAGTTGACAGAATTGCGCATGATGAGCAAGGCGTGGGCAGAGAAAAATGGCTCGGTTGCGCCCAAAGACATCAAGACCAAGGACGAAAACTTTGCCCACCGCAATGCCATGGGTACGGGCCCTTTCAAACTGAAGGAGTGGCAACCTGACCAGAAAATGGTACTGGTCAAGAACGATGCCTGGTGGGGCAAGCAGGAGTCGAACGTGACCGAGGTGGTTTACACGCCTGTCAAGGCAGTGGCCACTCGCATGGCCGCGCTGTTGTCTGGCGAGGTGGACTTTGTGCTGGACCCTAGCCCGCAGGATTTGCCGCGTGTGCGTGCCACACCCACGCTGAAGGTGATTGATGGCGTGGAGAACCGCACCATCTTCCTTGGTATGGATCAGTTCCGCGAGGAGTTGCCGGGTAGCAACGTCAAAGGCAAGAACCCGCTGAAAGACGTGCGTGTACGCAAGGCGCTGTACCAGGCCATCGACATTGACACCATCAAGCGCGTCACCATGCGGGACCTCGGCCAGCCCACGGGTGCACTGGTGGCGCCCCAGGTGAATGGCTGGACCAAGGAAGTGCACCAGCGTTACCCCTACAGCGTGGCCGACGCCCAGAAGCTGTTGGCTGACGCGGGTTACAAAGACGGCTTCGAGGTGGACTTTGCCTGCCCCAACAACCGCTACATCAATGACGAAGCCATTTGCCAGGCCGTGACCGCCATGTGGGCCAAAGTGGGTGTGAAGGCCAAGCTGCGCACGCTGCCGCTGTCAACCTATTTCCCGATGATTCAGCGCTATGAAGCCAGCATCTACATGCTGGGCTGGGGTGTACCAACGTTTGATGCGATGTACAGCATCCAGTCCTTGGTGCGCTCGGTCGGCGCGGGTGGCGATGGCAACTACAACGTGGGACGCTACAGCAACCCGCAAATGGATGGTCTGGTGGAGCGCGCACGCAAAGAAACCGACCTGAAATTGCGTACCGACTTGTTGACCAAAGCCCTCAAGCTGCAAAACGACGATGTGGCACACATCCCATTGCACAACCAGATCATTCCCTGGGCAATGAAGAAAAACATCGACGTGGTGCACCGCGCGGACAACCGACTCGACTGGCGTCTGATCAAGGTCAACTGATCGCCTGCCGCGTAACTTTCCTGTCCATCATCACGCAACCATGTTTGCTTTCATCCTCAGACGCCTGATGCAGGCGGCCATCGTCATGGTGACGGTGGCTTTCATCTCGTTCATGCTGTTTCAGTATGTGGGCGACCCGGTTGTGTTTTTGTTGGGGCAGGACGCGACACCCGAGCAGGTACGCGAAATGCGTGAAGCGCTGGGGCTGGACAAGCCATTTATTGTCCAGTTCTGGCACTTTCTGGCCAATGCGGTGCAGGGTGAGTTTGGTTTGAGTCTCCGTCAGGGTGCCAGTGTGTCGCGTCTGATTGCCGAGCGCTTTCCGGCCACGCTGGAGTTGGCGCTGGTGGCTGCGGGCATGGCACTGGTGCTTGGCATTCCGATGGGGGTGTACGCAGCGTTGCGCCGAGGCACCTTCTTGACACAGGTGTTCATGACGGTCTCGCTGTTGGGCGTATCCCTGCCGACGTTCCTGATCGGCATTTTGCTGATCCTGGTTTTTGCCGTGAACTTGGGCTGGTTCCCCAGCTTTGGCCGCGGTGAGGTGGTGAGCATCGGTGGCTGGACGACTGGACTGCTGACGGCCAAAGGCTGGCACCATATCGCCATGCCCGCGACCACGCTGGCCATTTTTCAGCTCACGCTCATCATGCGCCTGGTGCGGGCCGAAATGCTGGAGGTGCTGCGGACCGACTACATCAAGTTTGCCCGTGCCCGTGGGTTGACCGACCGGGCAATTCACTTCGGACACGCGCTGAAGAACACACTGGTACCCGTGATGACCATCACCGGGTTGCAACTGGGTGGCCTGATTGCGTTTGCCATCATCACCGAGACCGTGTTTCAGTGGCCGGGGATGGGGTTGCTCTTTATTCAGGCGGTGACGTTTGCCGACATCCCTGTCATGGCCGCTTACTTATGTTTGATTGCGCTGATTTTTGTGGTCATCAATTTGCTGGTTGATCTGTTGTACTTCGCCGTTGATCCGCGTCTGCGCGCCGACAAAGGTGGGGGGCACTGACAGCTATGGGTGCCAAGGCCCATCAGCCGGTGAGCAGGTTGCGTGCGCATGGTGGAGCGTTCGCGCGGATTGCCGCATTCCACCCTGAGCTGACTGCATTCCGGCGTGATTTGCATGCACATCCTGAGCTTGGCTACGAAGAGGTGTACACCGCGCGCCGGGTGGTGGATGCCTTGCGAGCCTGTGGCGTGGACGAAGTTCATTCTCAGATCGGCAAAACCGGTGTGGTCGGGGTGATTCGGGGGCAAACCCAGGCCAGCGGACGCATGTTGGGCTTGCGTGCTGACATGGATGCCCTTCCCATGACCGAGCACAACGAATTCGCATGGCGATCCACCCGCCCTGGACTGATGCACGGTTGTGGTCATGATGGCCATACCGCCATGTTGGTGGGGGCCGCACGCTACCTGGCCGAGACCCGGCAGTTTGACGGCACAGCCGTGTTGATATTCCAGCCTGGCGAAGAAGGCTTTGCGGGTGCGAAGGCCATGATTGACGATGGCCTGTTCGACCGTTTTCCGCTTGATGCGGTGTATGCCATGCACAACTGGCCGCAAATGCGCCCCGGCACGGTGGGCATCAACAGCGGTCCCATGATGGCTGCGGCTGACCGGATCACCATCCGCATCACCGGGCAGGGCGGACACGGTGCCCATGCCTACCTGACCGTTGATCCGGTCGTGGTGGCGGCGCACATCATCACCGCAGTGCAGAGCATCGTGTCGCGCAACGTGCGCCCACTGGACAGTGCGGTCATCAGCCTGTGTGCCATGCATGCAGGTGAACTGGGTGCGTTCAGCGTGGTACCGGGCGAGGCCACGCTGGTCGGGACGGTGCGCACCTTCAGCCCGACGGTCCAGGTGCAGGTTGAAAAACGCTTGAACGAATTGTGTGCTGCGGTGGCCCTGGGCTTTGGTGCCACAGCACGGGTTGAGTACGAGCGCATCTACCCGGCCACCATCAATTCAACAGACGAGAGCGAATTTGCAGCCAGTGTGGCCGACAGCCTGGTCGGTACAGACCATGTGGTGCGGGACATGGAGCCGAGCATGGGGGCGGAGGATTTTTCTTTCATGTTGCAGGTCAAGCCGGGCGCCTACCTGCGGCTGGGGCAGGGGGCTGAGAACGGCATCGGCAGTTGTTTTTTGCACAACGCCCGCTATGACTTCAATGATGATGTGTTGCCCCTGGGTGCCGCGTTGCACGCCGGGCTGATCGAACAGGGCCTTCCCCTGATGCCCGCTGCCTGACGCGGCTGGGTTGTATGTGATGTCGAGTGACCAATCTTTTTTCCCAAAACCAACAGGAGACTATAGTGAAATTGATTAATAGTTGCGCCCTTTCGATTATTGCAACAGCATCTGTTGCTATGCTTTCAGTTGCTTCTGCCCAGACGGTGCGCATCGGGAATCAGGGGGACGCCCTTTCGATGGACCCGCACTCCCTGAACGAATCGTTGCAACTCAGCGTCACGGGCAACGTGTATGAACCACTGGTGGGCCGTGACAGTAAGTTGCAGCTCACGCCAGCCTTGGCCACTGGCTGGAAGCAGACCAGCCCTACCGTCTGGCGTTTTGAGTTGCGCAAAGGGGTCAAGTTTCACGACGGCACGGCCTTCACGGCCGATGATGTGCTGTTTTCGTTTGCCCGGGCGGCGGGCGATGGCTCTGACATGAAGAGCTACACCAATGACATCAAGGAGGTGCGCAAGCAGGGTGACCACGTGGTTGAAATCGAGACCAAGTCACCCTTCCCCATCCTGCCTGATGTCATTTCGCTGGTGTACATCATGAGCAAGCAGTGGGCTGAGGCCAACCAGGCAACACGCCCGGTGGACCGTCGTAAGGGCGTGGAGAACGTGGCTTCATTCAAAGCCAACGGTACCGGCCCGTACCGCCTGCGCGAGCGCCAGCCGAACGTCAAAACGACGTTTCAGCGCAATGGAAACTACTGGGGCAAGATTGAAGGCAACGTGGCCGAAATCGAATACACGCCCATTGGCAACGATGCCACCCGCGTCGCGGCACTCATGAGCGGACAGGTGGACGTGATTGAACCCGTGCCTTTGCAGGATGTCGCCCGCATCAACGGCAGCGGCAAGGCCAAGGTGATGCAAGGACCGGAGTTGCGCACCATTTTCCTGGGCATGGACCAGAAGCGAGACGAATTGGTGTACTCCAATGTGAAGGGCAAAAACCCGTTCAAGGACAAGCGGGTACGTCAGGCGTTCTACCAGGCCATCGATATCAACTCGATTCAGCGCGTGGTGATGCGTGGCGCGTCCACCCCCACGGCCCTGATGGTGGCACCGGGTATCACCGGATTCGATGCTGCCATGAACACGCGGTTGCCTTATGACGTGGAAGCCGCCAAAAAACTATTGGCCGATGCGGGTTATGCCAATGGTTTCGAGGTGGGTATGAACTGCCCCAACGATCGCTATGTGAACGATTCCCGCATTTGCGAGGCGGTGGCGGCCAACCTGGCGCGCGTGGGTGTGAAAGTGAACCTGCAGGCCGAAACCAAGGGTACTTACTTCCCGAAAATTTTGCGCCGCGACACCAGTTTCTATTTGTTGGGCTGGACACCCGGCACCTATGACTCACACAACGCGCTGAATGCCTTGATGCGCTGTGTGGATGACAAAGGTGGCGGTCAATTCAACCTGGGCTCCTACTGCAACCCCAAAGTGGATGAGCTGACCAACAAAATCCAGTCCGAAACAGACAAGGCCAAGCGCGACGGGATGATCAAGGAAGCATTCAAGATTCATGCGGACGATGTGGGGCACTTGCCGCTGCACCAGCAGGCCCTGGCCTGGGGTGTGGCGTCCAATGTCTCGCTGGTGCAATTGGCAGACAACTTCATGCCGTTCCGCTACATGTCAGTGAAGTGATACAAGAGGTTTAGAGCGTGTACAAGCGATTGGTCAAATGGTTCGACAGCGATCTGGGGCACAGCTTCAAGTCTTCGCCGGTGGCGATGGGGGCAGCCTTGCTCGCCTTTGTGTGTGTGTTCTGTGCGGTGTTTGCACCTTGGGTGGCACCGCACAACCCGTTTGACCTCGCGACGCTCGAACTGGGCAATGCACGGTTGCCACCCGCCTGGCAGGCGGGTGGCAACCCGTCCTTCTTTCTGGGGACCGACGATCAGGGGCGTGACATCCTTTCGGCACTGATGTATGGCACCCGTATTTCGCTGGCGGTGGGGCTGGCATCGGTGATCTTGTCGGTGCTCGTGGGGGTGGCCCTGGGCTTGCTGGCCGGTTTTGTCGGCGGTTGGCTTGACGCTTTTCTGATGCGTTTGTGTGATGTGATGCTGTCGTTCCCGGCCATTCTGGTGGCCTTGCTGATTGCCGGTGTGGGCCGCGCGCTGTTCCCCAATGCGCATGATTCCCTGGCTTTTGGCGTGCTGATCCTGTCGATTTCGCTCACTGGTTGGGTGCAATATGCGCGTACCGTGCGCGGTTCGACCATGGTCGAGCGCAGCAAAGAATACGTGCAGGCAGCCCGGGTGACCGGTGTGTCCAGCGCGCGCATCATGCGCCGTCATGTGTTGCCTAACGTGCTGGGTCCGGTGCTGGTGCTGGCCACTATCCAGGTGGCGACAGCCATCATTTCGGAAGCCACGCTGAGCTTTTTGGGAGTGGGTGCGCCGCCCACATCACCTTCACTGGGCACACTCATCCGGGTGGGCAATGACTATTTATTCTCGGGTGAATGGTGGATCACCATTTTCCCTGGCGTGATGCTCGTGGTCATTGCCCTGTCTGTTAACTTGCTGGGTGACTGGTTGCGCGACGCACTGAACCCCCGACTGCGCTGAAATCATGAGTTTGCTACGAGTCAAAGACCTGGTGGTCGAGTTCACGAACCGCCACGGCACACTGCGAGCGCTGGACCATGTGTCGTTCGAGATCGCGCCCGGCGAAATTCTGGGTGTGGTGGGGGAGTCGGGCGCAGGCAAGTCCCTGACCGGTGCGGCCATCATCGGCTTGTTGGAGCCGCCAGGCAAGGTAGCTCATGGCGAAATTCAGCTGGAAGGCCGTCGGATCGACAACCTGTCGCCAGATGAGATGCGCAAAATCAGGGGGCGGCGCATTGGCGCCATCTTCCAGGACCCGCTCACGTCGCTGAACCCTCTGTACTCTGTTGGCCGGCAACTGACCGAAACCATCCTGACCCACTTGAAGGTGACACCGGCAGAGGCCAGGCAGCGGGCCATTCAGTTGTTGAAGGACACGGGCATACCGGCTGCCGAAGAGCGGATTGACCACTATCCACATCAGTTCTCGGGGGGTATGCGCCAGAGGGTGGTCATTGCGTTGGCCCTGGCTGCCGAGCCGCAACTGATTGTTGCGGATGAGCCTACCACGGCGCTCGACGTGTCCATTCAGGCGCAGATCATCAGCTTGTTGAAGCGTATTTGCAAAGAACGTGGGGCAGCGGTCATGCTCATCACCCACGACATGGGCGTGATCGCCGAGACCTGTGACCGTGTGGCGGTGTTGTATGCCGGTCGTGTGGCTGAAATCGGGCCCGTGCACGAGGTGATCCACCAACCCGCACACCCCTATACCCGTGGGCTGATGGCCTGCATCCCTGACATGACGCAAGACCGTGACCGCTTAAACCAGATCGACGGTGCCATGCCCCGCTTGAATGCCATTCCCAATGGCTGCGCCTATAACCCTCGCTGTACCGAGGTGATGGACCGCTGTCACCGTGAGCGGCCTGAACTGGTGTCGGCCGGCGCCACGCGTGCTGCTTGCTGGTTGCATAAAAAAAAATGAATGAAAAAAGCGGTGAAGCGCCTTCAAAGATTGATATTCAAGCTATGAATGATGTAGTAAACAATGCCGCGGCTCTGCCAGCAGCTGGGCCGTTGACAGGCGACAAGCCTCTGGTACGCGCCACCGACCTGGCCCGTACCTTCGATGTGTCGGCTCCTTGGCTCAACCGTGTGCTGGAGGGCAAGCCTCGCCAATTGCTGCGTGCGGTCGATGGGGTGAGTTTTGACATTGCACGCGGCACGACCTTGGCATTGGTGGGTGAGTCGGGTTGCGGCAAGAGCACGGTAGCCCGTTTGCTGGTGGGGTTGTATGCGCCCACCCGTGGTGAGTTCGAGTTCGACGGACAGGATGCACACGCCGTGTTCAAGACCCCTCAGGGGCACCACCTGCGACGGCGCATCCAGATGATTTTCCAGGACCCCTACGCCAGCCTCAATCCGCGCTGGACGGTGGAGCACATTGTCGGCGAGCCACTGCTGGAACACGGCATCGTGTCTGCCTCGGCCGACCTGAAGGTTAAGGTCGGCGAGTTGCTGAAGTCTGTGGGCCTGGCGCCGCTGGACATGTTGAAGTACCCACACCAGTTCTCCGGGGGGCAGCGGCAGCGCATTTCCATTGCGCGGGCCTTGGCCACCGAGCCGGAATTTCTGGTGTGTGACGAGCCGACCTCTGCGCTGGATGTGAGCGTGCAGGCACAGGTGCTCAACATCATGAAGGACCTGCAGAAGCAGCGTGGGCTGACCTATCTGTTCATCAGCCACAACCTGGCGGTGGTGCGGCACGTCTCCGACACGGTCGGTGTGATGTACCTGGGTCGCCTCGTGGAACTGGCGCCGAAGAAAACACTGTTTGAACACCCGCGCCACCCCTACACCCGCATGCTGCTGGACGCGATCCCTGACATGCGGCAAACCGGCCGCTCACGCACACCTGTGCAAGGTGAGGTGCCCAACCCGCTCAACCCCCCACCGGGTTGTGCTTTCAACCCACGCTGTCCGCACGTGAATGACCGTTGTCGCACTGAA
This sequence comes from Comamonadaceae bacterium UBA2334, assembly GCA_002344885.1. Classification (GTDB taxonomy): domain Bacteria; phylum Pseudomonadota; class Gammaproteobacteria; order Burkholderiales; family Burkholderiaceae_C; genus UBA2334. The sequence continues at coordinate 4,574 of DDUQ01000063.1, read as the reverse complement.
CGCCCTGCGCTCTCTGAGTGGCAAGGCATCCGTATTGCCTGCCACGCGGTGCAGGAAGGACGTATATAAAAATAGCGTTCAGGCGTACCGCTTGCTGCGCAGGTTGTTTTTCATTTCCTTGAGCAGGGGCTGCAATTCGTCCCCGCCGATGCGCAGTGCGACGCAAGTGGCCAGGATGTCGATGACCATCAGGTGCATCAGCCGCGAGGTCATGGGGCTGTAGCGGTCATAGCCTTCCGGGTGGTCAGCTGCCAGGTGGATGTGCCCGGCTGCAGCCAGTGGTGAACCGCTGACAGTGATGACGATGGTGGTTGCACCGTGTTTGCGTGCGATGTCGGTTGCGTCCATCAGGTCACGCGTGCGACCTGAGTTCGAGATGACCACGAGACAATCCCCAGGCCTGAGCAGAGACGCGCTCATGACCTGCATGTGGCCATCACTGTAGGCAATGCAGTTCAACCCCAGCCGAAAGAACTTGTGCTGTGCATCCTGTGCGACGATGCCCGAGTTGCCCGCCCCATGGAACTCGATGCGGCGGTTCTCGGTGTGCGCCTTGACGATGGCGTCCACTGCCTTGTCGATGGCATGTGTGGATGCATCGTTGCGGTACTTCAGGAAGGCTGCCACCGTGTTGTCAATGACCTTGACCAGTACATCGCTCACCTTGTCATCCACATCCACACTGCGGTGGATGAAAGGCACGCCTTCGCTGACGGTGCCCGCCAGCTTGAGTTTGAAGTCACTCAGGCCGTCGTAACCCATGCTGCGGCAAAAGCGCACCACTGTCGGTTTGCTGACATGCGCGCGCAGTGCCAGTTCGGTCACGGGCAGGCTGGCGAACGTGCGCGGGTCCAGCAGCACCAGTTTGCCCACGCGTTGCTCGGCCGGTGCAAGCGACGGCAGCGATGCCTTGATGCGGTCGAGCATGGGTGTAACCATCATGGGTGAAAGAATGAAACAAGGTTACCTCGGATAATAAACGTATGAACCAGCTCGACGCGCTCAAACAATTCACCACCGTGGTGGCCGATACCGGCGACTTCCTGCAGATCGCGCAGTACAAGCCGCGTGATGCCACCACCAACCCGTCGCTCATTCTCAAGGCGGTGCAAAAGCCTGAGTACGCGCCCCTGCTGACACAGACACTGGCAAAGTTTGGCGATCGCGACCTGGGCGAGGTGATGGACCGGCTGCTGGTGCGCTTCGGTTGCGAAATCCTGACGCACATCCCCGGCCGGGTTTCTACAGAAGTGGATGCGCGGCTGAGCTTTGACACATCGGCCACCGTCACGCGGGCGCAGCGCATCATCGAGCTCTACCAGGCCGAGGGCGTGCACATTGACCGTGTGCTGATCAAGATTGCTGCAACCTGGGAGGGCATCCAGGCGGCTGCACAGCTGGAGCGACAGGGCATCCACACCAACCTGACGTTGCTCTTCAGCTTCGCGCAGGCAGTGGCCTGCGGGCAGGCCAAGGTTCAACTGATTTCACCTTTCGTGGGGCGAATTTACGACTGGTACAAGAAACAGGCTGGCACGGGTTGGGATGAAGCTGCAAAGGCCGGTGCAAATGACCCCGGTGTGCAGTCGGTGCGCAACATCTACAACTATTACAAGAAGTACGGGATTGCGACCGAGGTGATGGGTGCGAGCTTTCGCAACGTGGGCCAGATCACGGCGCTGGCCGGTTGCGACCTGCTGACCATTGCCCCCGAACTGCTGGCCCAATTGGCCGCTGCAGATGCGCCGCTGGCGCAGGCGCTGAATGCTGACGCAGCAAGAACCATGGACATTCCGTTTGTGCAGCACGATGAGGCTGGATTCCGCTACGCGCTGAATGAAGATGCCATGGCTACCGAGAAGTTGGCCGAAGGCATCCGGGCGTTTGCGGTCGATACTTTCAAACTCGAAGCATTGATGCGAGCCTGACAACCAGCGCCGTCGCACGTGTTTAGGCTGGCGCTGTTGTGATGCCGTTAAAACGGTTCGGGGCCGCCGGGGCGGTCATACTTCTGTTTGTTTGCGGTAGGTCCAATGTGTACGTTCCGGGACACAGGCAGCGCGGGTGTTCGCGGGTGGCGTCGATGCATCCACCGTCCGCGTACACGCCGCGACCGTCCCGGTAACGCATCATGCGCGTCAGTATCTCCGTCTTGCGTGCCGCGCCCGCTGTGGCGTCGGCCTCAAGCTGTGCCATATTGGCCCATACCTTTTCTTCGTCGATGTAGGCTTCGCCATCTGCGTCGTGGGCAATGGCGTGGCGCCAGAAGTAAATTTCCAGGCATTTGTCGGCCATGCTGTAAACCGAGCCGGGACGCCAGAAATCGGTGAATCGACCTTGCCCCAGATAAACGACCCACGAGCCTTCAAACCCGACGACGTCAGACGAAGCCTCGTCAGGGTTGCGGAACCAGACGCGGTCACCCGGCACGTAGTACGGCATGGGCAGGGGTTGATCCAGGCTGCCGATTTCCGTCAGAAACGTGTCGTGGAAGCGGCCGGATGCGATGGCCTGTGTGCGCCACTGACTCTCGAGTTGAGACAACAGTTCTGGGTGAAAGGCCTGGAGAGTCTGGGCGATACCCAGCAGCATCACGTATTCGGTGGCCCGGTAACACGAAAACGAATAAACCCCGCCAGAAGCCGCAGGTTGGGTGGCCATGATCAGCGCGTCGATCAGGCTGACGCAGGGCTTGAGGGTGAAACCGGTTTCTTCCGCGTAAGACCAGTACTCGGCCGGTCGTTCAGCCGTCGCTGTGGCAAAAGCCAGGGTGGTGCGGCTGCCAGACAGACAGATGTTTTTGCGCACATCGACGTGTGCACACAATTCGTCGAAAGTTGGAAATGTCAGCTTGACTGGCGTGGCCAACAGCGCGATGACGATTTCAAGTTCGGGTGTCCACCGCTGCCTGCCCAACCGTTCGTGCAGGGACAAGGTGTCACAGTCGGGTGTGAGTTGTTGTCGGGCTTTGTCCGTCAGGCGGAAGTGCCAGCCCGTCGCTGTGGGGATCGTTTCCAGCCACATCAGGTCAAGTCCGTGACCTTGCAGCCAATGTGCCAGGCGGCCGGCTGCGGCACGCCGGGCATAACCAGGAAGTTCTTGATGTTCATGCAGCACCTCGATGCCCTGCATATAAACCTTGCCTCCGGTGACGGAGCCGTCGCACGAGATCGGGTGATCCATCAATTGGGTGTACATGTCAAGGCGCTCCGGGTGGCGTGGCAATGCCACCATTGAAAACCCTGATCAAGCGCTTGGATACAGTGCTAACCCTGAGTCTGGAGAGAGCCACGGTAGCCGAATGTGCAACAAAAAACCCGCTGAATCGCTTCAGCGGGTTTTTTGTTGGGATACACCGGGACAAAAGGGTGCGGCCCGACGTAGCATGGGGTTTCAGGCCTAGGCGCAAGGGTGAAGACAGTAGCAGCGCGGTGTCCGAAGTCGCCGTCAGACGACTTCGGAGGGCAAACCCTTGCAACAGCGGCCTGGAACTCCAGGCAAGGAGCACATTACATGCCCATGCCGCCCATGCCGCCCATGCCACCCATGTCAGGCATGCCACCGCCAGCAGCGGCTTCAGCCTTGGGGGCTTCGGCAACCATACACTCGGTGGTCAGCATCAGGCTGGCCACGGAAGCGGCGTTCTGCAAGGCAGTGCGGGTCACCTTGGTGGGGTCCAGAATGCCCATTTCGATCATGTCGCCGTAGGTGTCGTTGGCGGCGTTGAAGCCGTAGTTGCCCTTGCCGGCCAACACAGCATTCACCACCACAGAGGCTTCGCCACCGGCGTTGTACACAATCTCGCGCAGGGGAGCTTCAATGGCCTTCAGTACCAGGGCAATGCCATGGTCCTGGTCAGAGTTGGCACCCTTGATTTCGCCAGCGGCTTGCTTGGCGCGCAGCAGGGCCACGCCACCACCAGCCACAATGCCTTCTTCCACAGCAGCGCGGGTGGCGTGCAGGGCGTCTTCCACGCGGGCTTTCTTTTCCTTCATCTCGACTTCGGTGGCAGCGCCCACCTTGATCACGGCCACACCGCCGGCCAGCTTGGCCACGCGCTCTTGCAGCTTTTCACGGTCGTAGTCGGACGTGGCTTCTTCGATCTGCACGCGGATTTGCTTGACGCGGGCTTCGATGTCAGCGGCAGCGCCTGCACCGTCGATGATGATGGTGTTTTCCTTGCCCACTTCGATGCGCTTGGCGGAACCCAGATCGGCCAGGGTCACTTTTTCCAGTGTCAGTCCCACTTCTTCAGCGATGACCTTGCCGCCGGTCAGGATGGCGATGTCTTCCAGCATGGCCTTGCGGCGGTCGCCGAAGCCAGGGGCCTTCACAGCCACGACCTTCAGGATACCGCGGATGGTGTTGACCACCAGAGTCGCCAGGGCTTCGCCTTCGACGTCTTCGGCAATGATCAGCAGCGGACGGCCGGCCTTGGCCACTTGCTCCAGCGTGGGCAGCAGGTCGCGGATGTTGCTGATCTTCTTGTCGAACAGCAGCACGAAGGGGTTGTCCAGCAGAGCGGCTTGCTTTTCGGGGTTGTTGATGAAGTAGGGGCTCAGGTAGCCACGGTC
>DDUQ01000048.1:38089-42529 GCA_002344885.1 Comamonadaceae bacterium UBA2334 | reverse complement strand
CTGGGCCGCATCCCACCGGTTGAGTACCGTGTGAAACAATTCCCCAACCTCTACTTCTGACTTGATCAGGAATTCGAGGGGGCTTCAGGATGTCGAAATAGCGTTTGTTCAGCACATCTAGGCTCTTGTGCCCCGTGAGGCGGCTCAACTCCATTGGGTTGTTGACCTTCCTCGAAAGGTTCTTCGTCGCGATCTTTCGAAGCGAGTGAAAGGTCAGTCCGTGAATGGGGGGCGTTGCCTTGGCGCAGGCCACCGAAAACGCGCCTGTCACAGAATGAATGGTGTTGGGGAAGATCAGCCCAGACTTGGTCGCGCTGGCTTCATAGATCGGGCGCAAGATGTCCTGCATCTCGGGAGTCAGTGGTACGGATCGACCAAGGGATTGGGTGGCGTTTTTGGTGTGGTCGTTTTTCTCCCGAGGCAACGTCAGAACGTTGTTAGCCCAGTCCACGTCTTCCCAGCGCATGCCACCAGTCTGTACGCCCGTCTTTTTGTTTTTGCCGGTTTGAACGATTTCGCCGCGTCGAAACGCCATGGCCAGTGACAGCTTGACGATGGGGATCATCCACGGGGAGTGCGCCTGCAAAGAGTCCATCAGCCGGTCGTATTCGTTGCCTGCCCAGGAGCGTTGAATGTTGTTTTTGGGTTTGGGTAGGGAAATGCCACTGGGCGGGTTGTCCACGGGGAACAGCCACTCGTTGGCGGCATGCGAGTAAAGCGACGTCAGCACTGTGAAGTAATTGCGAACCGAAGACGCGGAATACTTGCTTTCAAGCAACTGGTCGCGCAGGCGCATGTAGTCCTTCTTGGTCAGTTCGCGCAGCAGGGTGTTTTTTCCGAGCCAATCGGACAGGTGTGTGATGCGATAACCCACCTCAGTCATAGATGCCTTGTTGGCATAGTGCTGGACGTGAAACCGTTTGAGCGCCTGTTCAATCGTGATGGTTTCGTACTCCGCGACAAATCCGCCGTGTTTGGCACGGATGTTCTTGATCGAGTCTTCTTCTGCCTTCGCCCATGCTTTGGCCTTGTCCAGGGTGTCGTGTGTGGCGCTTCGGACCACCACATTGCCGTCCTTGTCCGTCAGCTTGATCTGGACCTCAAAAGCGGTTTCCAGTTGCTTCAATGTGTTTTTGGGTAACCTGCCTGCATCGGCGTGCCCTTGACTGGCCAGGTAGGCGAGAGCCTGGGATTTCAAGCGAAACTTTTGAGCGGCTTGTCCCGTCAGCTTGACCTGCCAGGGAGAGCGGTTAGAGATGTTTGCCATGGGTTTAAACCTTGTCAAAAAGCGTGGTCAGCTAGAATCATGGGCTACCCAGCGAGTGGTGAAAGCCTCTTGCCGCATGCAGAGCCCGTTTGGGATTCTGCGTGTGTTTGGGAAATAGTTTGGGAAATTCGCAAAAATCGGTGTGATTTTTTCGGTTTTCCCTATGAAGATTTAACGTTTGCGTGGTTTCGCAATTCGGATTTAGGTCCTGACGGTGGCAACACTGTGGGGGTTCGAGTCCCCCCCCGCGCACCACAACACAGTTTTCAGGTTTGCGGCGCCCGACGCGCTGCAACCTTTGGTCCCAACACAAGGAGATTCCCATGGCCGTGACGATCGAAACACTGGAAAAGCTCGAGCGCAAAATGACGCTGGCGCTGCCCGTGACCACCATTCAGGGTGAAGTGGAAACCCGCCTCAAGCGTCTGGCTCGCCAGGTGAAGATGGACGGTTTCCGTCCAGGCAAAGTCCCATTCAACGTGGTGGCGCAACGCTATGGCTACTCGGTGCAGTACGAGGTCATGAACGACAAGGTTGGCGAAGCCTTTGCGGCGGCGGCCAATGAAGCCAAGCTGCGTGTTGCCGGTACGCCTCGCATCTCCGAAAAAGAAGGCGCTGCCGAGGGTGAACTGCTGTTCGACGCCGTTTTCGAGGTGTATCCGGACGTCAAGATTGCCGACCTGGCTGACGCCGAAGTCGAGCGCGTGTCGGCAGACGTCAACGACAGCGCCATCGACAAGACAGTCGACATCCTGCGCAAGCAGCGTCGCACGTTTGCCCAGCGCGCCATGGATGCCGAAGCGCAGGACGGCGACCGCGTCACCATCGATTTCGAAGGCAAGATCGATGGCGAGGCCTTTGCAGGTGGCAAGGCCACTGCTTTCCAGTTTCTGGTTGGCGAAGGCCAGATGCTGAAAGAATTTGAAGATGCCGTGCGTGGCATGAAGTCTGGCGAAAGCAAGACCTTCCCACTCAGCTTCCCCGCCGACTACCACGGTAAAGACGTGGCCGGCAAAGTGGCTGATTTCCTCGTGACCGTCAACAAGATCGAAGCTGCCCATCTGCCAGAGGTGAACGAGGCGTTTGCCAAGTCGCTGGGTATTGCCGATGGCACGGTCGAAGGCCTTCGTGCTGACATTCGCAAAAACCTGGAGCGTGAAGTCAAGTTCCGTTTGCAGGCTCGCAACAAGCAGGCTGTGATGGACGCATTGGTGGCCAAGGCCGAATTGGACTTGCCCAAGTCCAGCGTGAAATCTGAAGTCGAACGCCTCGTGCAAGGTGCCCGCGCCGACCTGAAGCAGCGCGGGATCAAAGATGCCGAGACTGCTCCCATCCCCGAAGAAATTTTTACCGAGCAGGCTGAGCGCCGCGTTCGGCTTGGATTGGTGGTGGCCGAGTTGGTGCGTGCCAATACCTTGCATGCCAAGCCCGAGCAAATCAGGGCTCATGTCGAAGAGTTGGCTGCTTCTTACGAAAAACCGGCTGATGTCGTGCGTTGGTACACCACGGACGACCGCCGCATGGCCGAAGTCGAAGCCGTTGTGATCGAAAACAACGTGACCGAGTTTGTGCTGTCCAAGGCCAAGGTTGTTGACAAGTCGGTGGCCTTCGAAGAGCTGATGGGCCAGGGCTGACAGGTGTTCAAAGCGCGGTGACCGGTCAGGTTGCAGCGCTTGTCAACCACCACAGGAAGGCGACTGCGACAGTCGCCTTTTTTGATTGTCGGCTTGTAAACAGGCGGCGAGACCCCACTTTTCAGGGTGGGTTCCGAATTCGCTACAGTACGTCAGATTGACAACGGAGTTTTCATGAGCGCTATTGACACAAACGCCTTGGGCATGGTTCCCATGGTCATCGAGCAGTCTGGACGCGGCGAGCGTGCATATGACATCTATTCGCGCTTGCTCAAGGAGCGGGTCATTTTTCTGGTTGGCCCGGTTAACGACCAAAGCGCCAATCTGGTGGTGGCACAACTGCTTTTTCTGGAAAGCGAAAACCCCGACAAAGATATTTCGCTGTACATCAATTCACCCGGTGGTTCCGTCAGTGCAGGCATGGCCATTTTCGACACGATGAACTTCATCAAACCCGACGTGTCGACGCTCTGTACCGGCATGGCCGCCAGCATGGGTGCATTCCTGCTGTCTGCTGGTGCCAAAGGCAAGCGCTTTTCCTTGCCCAACTCACGTGTGATGATCCACCAGCCTCTGGGTGGCGCGCAGGGGCAGGCAACCGATATCGAGATCCATGCGCGCGAAATTCTCCGCCTGCGAGGTGACTTGAACAAACTGCTTGCTGAACACACCGGTCAGCCGCTCGACAAGATTGAGCGCGACACCGAGCGCGACTACTTCATGTCGGCAGCAGAGGCCCAGTCCTATGGGCTGGTTGATAAAGTCATCAGCAAGCGTGGCGCTGCCTGATGCATATATTCGTGCCATGCGTGGGTCGTTGCCGTTTACGCGTGGTGCACTTGAATCGTGACCTGTCCCGTTCCGCATTGGCGCGGGTTCAGGCATTTGACAGGACAAACTGATGGCCGACAAAAAAGGCTCTGCCGCCGAAAAAACACTGTATTGCTCTTTTTGCGGCAAAAGCCAGCATGAAGTCAAGAAGCTGATCGCCGGTCCCTCCGTGTTCATTTGCGACGAATGCATTGACCTGTGCAATGACATCATTCGCGACGAACTGCCCAACCTGAAAGCGGTGGACAGCAAAGCTGACGATTCGCTCCCCACGCCCGCAGAACTCAAGCGCAACCTGGACAACTACGTCATCGGGCAGGAAGTGGCCAAACGTGCGCTTGCGGTGGCGGTTTACAACCACTACAAGCGGTTGCGCCACAAGGAGACCAGCAAAAAGGATGACGTCGAACTGGCCAAGAGCAACATTCTGCTGGTCGGTCCCACCGGCTCGGGCAAAACCTTGCTCGCGCAGACCATGGCCCGTATGTTGAACGTGCCTTTCGTCATGGCAGACGCCACCACGCTCACCGAAGCCGGTTACGTTGGCGAGGACGTTGAAAACATCATTTCCAAGCTGTTGCAGTCGTGCAATTACGACGTGGCCAAAGCACAGCAAGGCATTGTTTACATCGACGAGATCGACAAGATCACCCGAAAGGCCGACAACCCCTCCATCACGCGCGATGTCTCGGGCGAAGGCGTGCAGCA
>DDUQ01000048.1:34633-37797 GCA_002344885.1 Comamonadaceae bacterium UBA2334 | reverse complement strand
GGACGCAAGCACCCCAACCAGGACTTCTTGCAGGTGGACACGACCAACATCCTGTTCATTTGCGGCGGCGCGTTTGCCGGTATTGAAAAAGTTGTTGAAAACCGAACCGAAGCCTCTGGTATTGGTTTTGGTGCAGCGGTCAAGAGCAAAAAGCAGCGCAGCGTGTCCGACGCTTTCAAGGAAATCGAACCTGAAGACCTCGTCAAGTACGGCCTCATTCCCGAATTGGTCGGCCGGTTGCCTGTGGTCGCGGCGCTCGATGAGCTGTCTGAAGACGCACTGGTCGAGATCCTGACCGAGCCCAAAAACGCGGTGGTCAAGCAATTCGGCAAGCTCATTGCGCTCGAAGGTGCGGAACTGGATGTCCGCCCCGGTGCTTTGCGCGCCATTGCTCGCAAAGCCCTTGCGCGTAAAACCGGTGCACGTGGCTTGCGTTCCATTCTCGAACAGGCGTTGATCGACACGATGTTCGACTTGCCCAGCGTCCAGAACGTTGAAAAAGTCGTTGTGGACGAATCCACCATTGAAGAAGGCAAACCGCCATTGCTGGTGTACCGTGAAGCGGCCAAGCAAGCTTGATGCGCCCGATCGCAGCCATTCAATCCTTTGTCAGAAAGCCCCACCATGTCAGGTAACAAAACCCTGCCTTCCGTGTCGGTGAACCTGCCCCTGTTGCCATTGCGTGACGTGGTCGTGTTCCCGCACATGGTCATTCCGTTGTTTGTGGGTCGAGCCAAGAGCATCAAAGCGCTGGAAGTCGCCATGGAGTCCGAGCGCCGTATCATGCTGGTTGCGCAGAAGACGGCTGCAAAAGACGAGCCGGCCCCATCCGATATGTTCGAGATGGGCTGTGTCGCCACCATTCTGCAATTGCTCAAGTTGCCAGATGGCACCGTAAAGGTGTTGGTTGAAGGTTTGCAGCGCGCCCAAGTCACCACCGTCAGCGACCTGAGCAGCCACTTCACGGCTGAAGTGCTGCCACTGGAGCAAGTACCGGTGCAGGCCGATGCCAAGGCCACCGAACTCGAGGCCCTGCGCCGCGCCGTGATGCAGCAGTTTGACCAGTATGTCAAGCTGAACAAGAAGATCCCCTCCGAAATTCTCACCTCCATTGCCAGCATTGACGATGTGGGGCGCCTTGCAGACACCATTGCGGCGCACTTGCCCCTCAAGCTCGAGCAAAAGCAAGAGGTGCTGGACCTCGCAGCGGTTAGCGATCGCCTGAGCAACCTGTTCGAACAGCTTGAACGCGAAGTGGACATCCTCACGGTTGACAAGCGTATCCGTGGTCGCGTGAAGCGGCAGATGGAGAAAAACCAGCGCGATTTCTACCTGAACGAGCAGGTCAAAGCTATCCAGAAGGAGTTGGGTGAGGGTGAAGAAGGCGCTGATATCGAGGAAATTGAGAAAAAAATCAAGAGCGCAAAAATGCCGGCTGACGCGCGCAAGAAGGCCGAAGCAGAGCTGAAAAAGCTCAAACTCATGTCGCCCATGTCGGCCGAAGCCACTGTGGTGCGCAACTACATCGATGTGCTGACTGCCCTGCCGTGGAGCAAAAAGACCAAGATCAAGCACAACCTCATGCATGCAGAAGGGGTGCTGAATCAGGATCATCACGGTCTGGAGAAGGTCAAGGATCGCATCCTCGAGTACCTTGCTGTCCAGCAGCGGGTCGACAAGGTCAAGGCGCCGATCCTTTGTCTGGTTGGCCCACCGGGCGTGGGCAAGACCTCCCTGGGGCAAAGCATTGCCAAGGCAACCGGCCGCAAGTACGTGCGCATGGCCTTGGGTGGCATGCGTGATGAGGCGGAAATCCGCGGCCACCGCCGCACATACATCGGTGCACTGCCCGGCAAAGTGTTGCAGAGCCTGACGAAGGTGGGTACCCGCAACCCGTTGTTCCTGTTGGACGAGATCGACAAGCTGGGCACCGATTTCAGGGGCGATCCGTCCAGCGCGCTGCTGGAAGTGCTCGACCCTGAGCAAAACCACACCTTTGGTGACCATTATGTCGAGGTCGATTTCGACCTCAGCGATGTCATGTTCGTGGCCACATCCAACTCCATGAACATTCCACCGGCGCTGCTCGACCGGATGGAAGTCATCCGCCTCAGCGGTTACACCGAAGACGAGAAAACCAGCATCGCGATGAAGTACCTCTTGCCCAAGCAACTGGGCAACAACGGACTCAAGCCTGCAGAATTGGACATTCGTGAAGATGCGGTGCGCGACATCGTGCGCTACTACACCCGCGAGGCCGGTGTGCGTTCGCTGGAGCGAGAGGTGTCCAAAATCTGCCGCAAGGTGGTCAAAGGCTTGCTGCTCAAACAGTACCAGCCTCAGGTGGTCGTCAATGCTGACAATCTGAGTGATTACCTGGGCGTGCGCAAGTACACCTTCGGACGTGCCGAGCAGCAGAATCAGGTGGGGCAAGTCGTGGGCTTGGCCTGGACCGAGGTGGGAGGCGATTTGCTGACCATCGAAGCAGCACTCATGCCTGGCAAAGGCAACATCACCCGCACGGGTTCACTGGGTGATGTCATGAAGGAGTCGGTCGAAGCCGCTCGCACGGTTGTGCGCAGCCGTGCACGTGCCATGGGCATCAAGGACGAACTGTTCGAAAAGCGTGACGTTCACATCCACGTGCCTGACGGTGCGACACCCAAAGACGGCCCCAGTGCTGGTGCGGCCATGGCCACAGCTTTGGTCTCCGCACTTGCCGGCATACCCGTGCGCAGCGATGTGGCCATGACCGGTGAAATCACACTTCGCGGCGAAGTCACGGCCATTGGCGGCCTGAAGGAAAAGCTGCTCGCCGCTTTGCGTGGTGGTATCAAAACCGTACTCATCCCCGAAGAAAACCAGAAAGACCTGGCTGAAATTCCGGACAACGTCAAGGCCGATCTGAACATCGTGCCTGTACGTTGGTTCGACAAGGTGCTTGAAATTGCCCTTGAACGCCTGCCAGTCCCCTTGGTTGACGATGAGTTGGCGGTGACCGCTGCCGCATCACCGGAGACGGGCGGCGTCACAGCCGATCAGTTGGCGCATTGATGTAAAAAATCATGATTGCCCTGTTTAAACAGGCTTGAAACGTACTATAATTCTAGGCTTCAGCAAGCAGCTGATATGCGGGATTAGCTCAGTTGGTAGAGCGATACCTT
>DDUQ01000048.1:29102-34448 GCA_002344885.1 Comamonadaceae bacterium UBA2334 | reverse complement strand
GGGAATAGCTCAGTTGGTAGAGCGATACCTTGCCAAGGTATAGGTCGAGAGTTCGAGCCTCTTATCCCGCTCCAAATTTGAAAAAGGGAAGCTTGTGCTTCCCTTTTTCTTGGAGCCACTTTGTGGCCCAATGGCGCGATAGCAAAGCGGTTATGCACCGGATTGCAAATCCGTGTAGGTCGGTTCGACTCCGGCTCGCGCCTCCACAGTTTTATGGATCATGGATGCCCCACAGCGGAAGTTGCGGGGCTTTTTTGTTCCACAATCCATCTGAGCCTCGATGGTGAAATTGGTAGACACAGCGGACTTAAAATCCGCCGCTTGCTGAAAGGCGGCGTACCGGTTCGATCCCGGTTCGAGGCACCACGGCATTTGTTCGGTTTCAGTAACTGAGCGCAAACACTTTGAGAGACGGTCATGATGTACAACATGCCCTTCGAAATCCACGTCCACGGGGACATTCCACTTCGCCCGGATGTGGCACTTTCTCAGGTTCAGGAGGCCTTGCGCCCTCTTTGGACCTACGCAGGTGCAGATTCCCTCCTGGCGGGTGCACGCAGCTCCTATGAAGAAGAGCCTGGCATCCGTTTCAACGCCAAAGAGCATTTGCTCCAGATTTGCTGGACGGTCAATGGCGACGAAGATTTTCGGCAGGTCATGGAAGAGGCCTGCATGGGGCTGAACGACATTGCTTCGGAGGGTGCCCCCATCGAGGTGTCGTTTTACGACGCCCAATACGATGAGGAGTCCGACGAGCAGCCGGATGAAGACTCGCGTGATGACTTCATGATGTGCTTTGTGGGGCCGACGCCTGCTGCGATTTTGCAGGTGCAACGCGACATGATGGTGCGCGATGTCGTGCACATGATGGAGCGGCATTTCGACGCCAGCGAACTGGAGCCGGTGGTCGCAGCCATCGACAAGCTGTTCACCGACCGATTCGACGCACTGGTCAACTCCATGCAGTTGGGCAAGCCACCGCGAGGATCGGGTGGTGGATCAGGATCGGGTCACGGGGGCGGCCGCAAGCCGCGCCATTTGCACTGAGTGAGCGCTTGTCGTCACCACCTTTGTCAGTTTTGAGTGCGTGACGCGCGATCGCCTCAGACTGTCCAGATCACGTCGACCTCAGCCGCCTGGCACCGGTCAAACATGTGCAGCAACGGCACCAGCCGCTGCGCCAGCGTGATGCCCTTGTGTGGTTGAGTGCCTTCCACGTCCTCTGATTCTGCCTGTTCGGCCTTGAGCGCCGCGAGTTGCTGCTTTTCGGCCTCCGCTGCGGCCAGCAGGGTGGTTCTGGCGCGGGGTATCTCTGCCAGCGTGATGATGCCAGGCTCTTTCAGGCTTTTTCCCAGCAGTTTCAAGATGCGCTCGGCATCCGGGGCCAGCATGATCAGGTCGCCAGTTTCTCTGGATTTGAATTTGTAGATCATGCTGGCAGACGCCCGTGTTCAGTTGGCGGCAACAGTGATGCCTTTGAACTCGCCCGTGGCAATTTTCTTTTGCCATTCGGCGGGGCCGGTGATGTGGGCACTGGTGCCACCAGCATCCACGGCAACGGTCACCGGCATGTCCACCACATCGAATTCGTAAATGGCTTCCATGCCAAGGTCGGCAAAACCGACCACTTTGGCGGCCTTGATGGCTTTGGACACGAGGTAAGCCGCGCCGCCAACTGCCATGAGGTAGGCAGATTGGTGGTTCTTGATGGCCTCAATAGCCACCGGTCCACGCTCCGCTTTGCCGACCATCGCAATCAGACCGGTTTTGGCCAGCATCATGTCAGTGAAACCATCCATGCGGGTGGCCGTCGTAGGACCAGCAGGGCCCACTGCTTCGTCCTTGACCGGGTCGACGGGGCCGACGTAATAGATGACACGGTTGGTGAAGTCCACCGGCAGCGGTTCGCCTTTGGCCAGCATGTCCTGGATGCGCTTGTGGGCGGCGTCGCGTCCGGTCAGCATCTTGCCGTTCAGCAGCAGCGTGTCGCCGGGCCTCCAGCTGGCCACTTCGGCTTTGGTGAGTGTGTTCAGATCGACACGTTTGCTGGTCTGGGTGTTGGGTGCCCAGTCCACTTTGGGCCAGGTGTCCAGGCTGGGCGGGTCGATGTAGGCCGGGCCGCTGCCATCCAGCACGAAATGGGCGTGGCGTGTGGCGGCACAGTTGGGGATCATCGCCACGGGTTTGGACGCCGCATGCGTGGGGTACATCTTGATTTTGATGTCCAGCACGGTGGTCAGGCCGCCCAGGCCTTGTGCGCCGATGCCCAGGGCGTTGACCTTTTCGTACAGTTCCAGGCGCAGTTCTTCGACCTGGCTGAGCTTGTCACCTTTGGCAGCTTTGGCCTGCAACTCGTACATATCCAGATCGTCCATCAGGCTTTCCTTGGCCATCAGCACGGCTTTTTCGGCGGTGCCGCCAATGCCGATGCCCAGCATGCCAGGCGGGCACCAGCCAGCACCCATGGAGGGGACGGTTTTCAGCACCCAGTCCACCACGTTGTCGCCTGGGTTGAGCATGACCATCTTGCTTTTGTTCTCGCTGCCGCCGCCTTTGGCCGCCACGGTCACTTCAACGGTGTTGCCGGGCACGATCTCGGTGAAGATGACCGCAGGGGTGTTGTCCTTGGTGTTTTTGCGGGCGAACTGGGGGTCGGCCACCACGCTGGCGCGCAGCATGTTGTCGGGGTGGTTGTAGCCCTGGCGCACACCTTCGTTGATGGCGTCGTCCAGGCTGCCAGTGAAACCCTCCCAGCGCACATTCATGCCGACTTTCAGGAACACGTTGACGATGCCCGTGTCCTGGCAGATGGGGCGGTGGCCCATGGCACTCATTTTGCTGTTGGTCAGGATTTGCGCCATCGCATCCTTGGCTGCCGGGCTCTGTTCCCTTTCGTAGGCGCGGGCCAGATGGGCGATGTAGTCAGCCGGGTGGTAGTAGCTGATGTACTGCAACGAGGCTGCAACGGACTCGATCAGGTCGGCTTGTCGAATGATGGTCATGGTGGGTGTGGGGAACGTTGTGAATAAAACACAAAAATTTTACGGTTCAGTCGCTGCACGAAGCTGACACCGCCTTGCCAAAGACGTGCGCCGCGCGACGTGTGTCAGACAATCAGTGCTTGCCACCGTGCGAGCTGTTCAGCAGCTTGTCGGTGTAGGCAATGGCAATCGCGCTCAGCAAGAACACGACGTGGATGATGGTCTGCCACATCAGCACCTTCAGGTCATAGTTGGCGGCATTGATGAAGGTTTTCAGCAGGTGGATCGACGAGATGCCGATGATGGCGGTGGCCAGCTTCACTTTCAGCACGGAGGCGTTGACGTGATCCAGCCACTCGGGTTGGTCGCGATGGCCGTCCAGGTCCATCCGGCTGACGAAGGTTTCGTACCCGCCGACGATCACCATGATGAGCAGGTTGGAGATCATGACCACGTCGATCAGTGCCAGCACCACCAGCATGATGATGGTTTCGTTCAAATGCTTGATTTCGACATCCGACTTGTAGCCGATGCTGGTGATCAGCGCGTCCAGTGCCGTCTTGCTGCCAAAGGCGGCTTCGATGAGGTGTAGCAACTCCAGCAGGAAGTGGACGACGTAGACGCTTTGCGCCGCAATCAGGCCCAGGTACAGCGGCAGCTGGAGCCAACGGCTGGCAAAAATCAGGCGGGGCAGGGGACGAAGGGGCGCTTGGTTGTTGGGTGTATCAGGCGTGGTCATGCGGAGGTTTCGGGTCGGTCGCGGTGGGTGCGCAAAATTGTGAATGCGCTACAGGAATTCCCCGTATTGTGCCTTGGCACTCAAGCGTCAGACCCCTGTAAGAGCAGGGTTTCACATTAGCGGTCGCTCAATTTCACCCCCCATCGTCCAGGAGACAACATGAGTGCTAATGAAGGTGCAAGCGTATTGCCCGTTTACCAACCCAGCGAAGAATTCGTCAAAAACGCTGCTGTGGCCGGTATGGCTGCCTATGATGCGCTGTGCAAGGAAGCCGAGGCTGACTACGAAGGCTATTGGGCCCGTCATGCCCGTGAGTTGATCAGCTGGAAAACACCGTTCACAAAAGCGCTGGACGAAAGCAATGCGCCTTTCTTCAAGTGGTTTGCAGACGGTACGCTGAACGCGTCTTACAACTGCCTGGACCGAAACATTGAAAAAGGCCTGGGCGACAAAACGGCGATCATCTTCGAGGCCGATGGCGGCGAAGTCACCAAGATCAGCTACGCTGGCCTGCTGGCCAAGACCTGCCAGATCGCCAATGCGCTGAAGGCGCAGGGCGTTCAAAAAGGTGACCGCGTGGTCATCTACATCTCCATGTCCATCGAAGGTGTGGCCGCCATGCAGGCGTGTGCCCGCATCGGTGCAACCCATTCCGTGGTGTTTGGCGGCTTCTCCGCCCAAAGCCTGCGCGACCGCATCAACGACACCGGTGCCAAAGTGGTTATCACGGCTGACCACCAGATCCGCGGTGGCAAGCAGCTGCCCTTGAAGTCCATCGTCGACGAGGCTTTGGCGTTGGGCGGTTGCGAGAGCGTTGCGCGTGTGCTGGTTGTCAAGCGGTCGGGTGCTGACGTGGCCATGACCGCCGGTCGCGACATGTGGATGGACGATGCCATCGCCGGTCAGCCCGATACCTGTGAACCCGAGTGGGTGTCGGCAGAGCATCCGTTGTTCCTGCTGTACACATCCGGTTCCACTGGCAAACCAAAAGGCGTTCAGCACAGCACCGGTGGTTACCTGCTGCACGCTGCGCTGACCACCAAGTGGACGTTCGACCTGAAGGCCGACGACGTGTTCTGGTGCACGGCCGACATCGGTTGGGTCACTGGCCACACCTACATCACCTACGGGCCTCTGGCGCTGGGTGGCACCGAAATCGTGTTCGAGGGTGTGCCCACATACCCCGATGCCGGTCGTTTCTGGAAAATGATTCAGAACCACAAGTGCACCATTTTCTACACGGCACCTACAGCCATCCGCTCGCTGATCAAGGCTGCCGAAGCCAATGAGGCCGTTCATCCGAAGAGCTACGACCTGTCCAGCCTGCGCCTGTTGGGTTCGGTGGGCGAGCCGATCAACCCTGCCGCGTGGGAGTGGTACTACAAGCATGTGGGCGGCAGCCGTTGCCCCATTGTCGATACTTTCTGGCAAACCGAAACCGGTGGCCACATGATCACCCCACTGCCCGGCGTGACACCCATGGTGCCCGGCTCCTGCACGCTGCCGTTCCCTGGCATCCAGGCCGCTATCGTCGATGAGACCGGTAAAGACGTGCCCAATGGTCAGGGTGGCATTTTGGTTGTCAAGCGCCCATGGCCTTCGATGATCCGCACCATCTGGGGTGAC